>CALYTB010000051.1 GCA_945486035.1 uncultured Clostridia bacterium | reverse complement strand
ACCATCACCTCGTCGGCATCGTAGGCCAGGGCCCGGTCGGAATTGTCCAGGGTCAATGTGGCCTCCGCGAAGCCCACAGCGGTACGCTTCTGGGTACCGCCAAAGATCACATCCTCCATTTTCGCGCCCCGGAGGGTCTTGCTGCTCTGCTCGCCCATGACCCAGAGGATGGCATCGGAGATATTCGATTTTCCGGAGCCGTTGGGCCCCACGATGGCGGTAATATCGTCGCCGAAACGGATCAGAGTTTTGTCCGGGAAGGACTTGAAGCCCTGCAATTCCAAAGATTTCAGATACACAGTATAACCTCTTGCATATTCAGATATAAAGAATCAGTTTATTATACCCAGAAACCTTCCAAAAAGCAAGGATTACTTTCGCTTTCTCCCGGAAATGCCCCCAAAACAAAAGCCGCCCCACCGGGCGGCTCTGCCGTAATACTTGAATTCCTGCAAATTGTTGTTTATCTAAAAAACGCTGTCATTGCGAACCAGCGCGCACGCTGGTGTGGCAATCCCCCGGTTAGACGTACAATGTTGCGACAAGTACCCACAAGTACGGTAGAATTCACGTTTTTTGGTGGTAATCGTTACCTCATTCCATTCATCGGGGGGATTGCCACACCAGTCTGAGGACTGGTTCGCAATGACAGGAAACTTTGACAAGTGTTGTAAACAACAATTTTCCACTTTCCCACCGCCTACAGCAGACTCCTACGCTTGCGAATCCGCGTCAGTTCCCAGACGCCCAGCGCAGCGCCAACAGCCCAGCGCAGGAGCCATGCGTCCTGAATCAGGAACACACCGCCAACAGCCAGCAGGTATCCTGCCAGATACCCCAGCCACATCCGAAGCCCGAAGGGATAGTCCCCCTTGCCCAGAAAATACCGGGTATAGACATAGTGCATCAGAAGCTGAAGAGAATGGGAAACAGTGGTAGCCAGAGCGGCACCCTCCATCCCCAGACTTTGAATCATCACATAATTGAGGCCCAGATTCACCAGGGAGCAGCTTACGGTAATCACCGCCACCGCTTTGGTTTTCTTCCGGCTGTATTCGTAGTTCACCGGGAATGTGCACAGGAAATTCAGGTAATATCCCGTGGCAAACAGCGGAATCAGACCCGTACCGTCCCAGAAATCCCTGCGGGCGTAAATCCGGAACACCTCCGGCGCCAGCAGCACAAAGCCAACGGCCAGTACGGTGAACAGCTCCAGGAAGGTCTTCGCGCTTGTCTTTACCCGGTCCCGGGCACCGTTTTTGATGTCGTCAAAGAAGAAGGGCACCCAGGTATTATTCAGGGAATGGAAGATGGTAAAGAGCACATTGCAGAAGGTATATGCCAGGCCGTACATACCAACGCTTTCGGTATCCAGCAGCTGCTGGAGCATCACCTGGTCGCTCTGACCCAGAATCAGGTCCGAGAGGTTATAGAATACCAGCGGCAGACACAGGGACAGGCAGAATTTCCAGTAGCCAGGATTCCAGAAGGTCCTCCCCTGCCGCAGAATAAAGCCGCAGAATACAATTCCCAGGATTCCGTAGACAATTCCATTGCCCAGAATCCGGCCCATGTACCGGCTCTCCTGTGGGAAACTCAGCACCAGCGCCAGGGAAACGGCCACAGTGGCGATGGTTGTCCCCGCCGACATAGCAAAGTTTTTCCCCGCCTTGAATTCATAGGTAAATTTGTTGCCCATGAAGCTGGTCACAAATGAGCCGAAGGCCTGCAGGAGCATCAGCGGAATCAGAATCCCGGGCAGCCGCAATACAGAGGCCATTCCGCCGCCAAAGGGTATCATCAGCGCCCCAAACACCAGAAAGCACAGCACCGACAGGCTCATGACGGAGGATTGGTATTTGATCTGATCCTCCTCGGGGTATTCCAGCCTGGCATTGGCCAGGGTCCCCTGGGTTTGCAGTGGAATGGCCACCGCACCCACCCGGGCCCAGATGTTGTAGACGGACAAAATGCCGTACCCGCTGGTACCCAGCAGCCGGGAGAATACCGGAGCCGTAAATATGGAAATCCCCCGCAGCAGAATATTGCTCAGGAAATTAAAGAAGGCAATTTTGTTTTTATTTTTCATGTAGTCTCCGATTATCTGCCCACATGGTAGAGCTTCCGCAGCGGGCCATAAGCGCCCGCGCAGATCAGCAGCCAGGTCAGCCGCTCCTGGGCATGGGGCAGCGGACTTGTCAGCAGGAAGGGCAGGAAGCCTCGCAGCTCCCGCCGAAGCTCCCGATATTCCGAGGCAAATTGTTCTTTCACATCCCCGCCCGCCAAATCCATCCGCTGGAGGGTGTGTCCCAGCTGCCACACATGGAAGTATACCGCCTGTTTCTCAAGGGCAGGATGGTTCTTCCGGATATCCTCCAGCACGAAGCGGGTATGCTGGCAGGCGTGAAGATTCTTTGGGGCAAAGCCCGCCGCGGTGATGCTGCCGGGTCGGTGATAGTAGTTGTAAAGCGGTTTCGCCAGCATTCCCACCCGTCCGGCATCCAGGGCAATCCGGTAGGTGGTGGGCAGATCCTCACAGATTCTCCCCAGCGGGTAGCGAATCTCCCGGAAAAGGGACCGGTGGTACAGCTTATCCCAGGCGGCGGAGTCCACATTGTCCCAGGTAAAAATCCGCCCGCACAGTTCTTCCCCGGAAATCACTTCCCGCTTTGGAGGACACAAACCCACAATTTTCTCCCCGGTTTTGCTGCTCACATCATAACGCCCGCCGCAGACCAGCTTCACCTGCTCCGTCAGCGCCATGTCCAGAAGCGCTTCATAGGTTTGCGGCTCGATCCAGTCATCGCTGTCCACAAATCCAATGTATTCTCCCCTGGCCACGTCGATGGCGGCGTTTCTGGCGCTGCTTAAGCCCCCGTTTTCCTTGTGGATCACCCGGATTCTGGAATCCCGGGAGGCGTATTCATCGCACATCACCCCGCACCGGTCCGGAGAGCCGTCGTCCACAAGGAGGATTTCCAAATTCCGGTAGGTTTGTCCCAGGATGGAATCCACGCACCGGGCAAGATATTCCTCCACCTTGTATACGGGCACGATCACGCTGATCAGAGGGTTTCCGTTCCTGGCTGCTTCTCCCATACCTGACATCTCCTCCTGTACAAATTCGAATCGTCAAATTGGTGTTTGGCGATTTTGTACGCATTGCGTTTTTACTGTAGGGGAGCCATTCATGGCTCCCGTAGAGCAGTACGTTTTCGCCGAAATGCTCATATAATCGGTACATTTCACCGCCGGGAGCCATGAATGGCTCCCCTACAGAGTAATTCCAGGATTTCCAAAACATCTCGACAAACAACAATTTGTCTTTCTATTTCCCTCTATCCTCAATCTCCCTGTAAATCCCCAGCAGATCTTCCAGGTTCTTCCCGGGATCATGGGTTATCCGGGCGTGCTCCGATGCGGCACGGCCCATAGCCTCCGCCCGATCCTCCATGGCAAATACCTGCTTGATACAATGCGCCAGCATGTAGGGTGCGGTGGACTGATAGGTAAGTCCTTCCCTGCAGCTTGCCAGCATGGTGGTCACGCCGCCCACATCCGCTGCTACACAGGGGGTTCCCAGGAGCATGGCCTCCCCCAGGGAATTGGGGGAATTTTCGATCGTAGAGGGAAGGGCAAACACATGAGCCTTGAGATACTGCTCCTTCATCCCCTCGGGAGAGAGCTTGCCCAGAAATTCGATTTTATCCGTCAGGCCGTACTGTTCGGCCATATTTTTCAGGTATCTGTGGTAATTATCCTGGTGAAGCCTGCCGTTTCTGTCCAGTTTCAGGAAGCCCTTCCCGGGAACCGCGAGGGTTGTGTCCGGGTATTCCTGGATGATCTCCGCCAGAGCCTCCAGCAGATAGTGGAACCCCTTCACGGGGTACACACAGCTGGAAGCGAAAATCCGGTGCTTTTGGCAGCCTTCATAGCTCCACCGCCCTTCGTAGAAGGGCTCCCGCAGGGTTTCATTGCAGAAATGATACTCCGCCCGGGGCGCAAGGATTTGGGCGCAGGCAAAGTCCCAGGGAGTTCTTCCGATGACATGCCGCGCCTTTTGAAGCGCCTGCACTTCCAGCTTCCCCCTCTTTTCATAAACACGCTGCTGGCCCAGGATATTCTCCCGCTTCAGGAAGTCGTGCAATGTATACTGCCTCTGAACCTCCACCGGAATTCCCTCCGCATAGTGCCGGGCACACACGGAGCAGAGGCCCTGGATGCTGATGACGCAGCGTTCCGCCATACCCAGCTTTTCGGCGGCATTCATCATGGCCAGGGTGTGGGCGTACTCCGTCCCCCAAATATGGATCACATCCGGCTGGTATGCTTCCAGCTCCTCCAGGAAAAACGCCTCCACCTCCGGCAGATACCGGTAGGGCACTTTGTCCCGGAAGGCGGCGAAGCTGCAATTCACGTCCAGGCTTCCCCGCTGATTTCCCCCCCGGCAGAGAATCCGAATATTCAGGCCCCGTCCCCGCAGATCACTCAGCACGTGATCCAGCCAATTGGCACTGCCCTCTTTTCCCGTGGCGGCTTTGCGCACGGCACTGGGCATCATATTGCACACCCACATCAGCTTCATGTGGCTGCCTCCTCTCATGAAACCTGTTTTTACCCTCGCAGTGTGTCCCTGGCCCCATAAACAAACCGCACCAGTCCGAAATAGAACTTGCTCAGTCTGGGATTTTTGGACCAGGCAATGCGCAGCTTCTGCATCGTCAGGGCCATCAGGAGCCTGTACTTGAGCCGCTCGGCTTTTGGGAAATACCGCTTCTCCAGCCGCTTCTGATCCTCACGATTACGCCGGACATGCTCCGGCTTGGCGCTCTCGCCGCCCCCCTTGTAATCGGCAATCACCGTATCCAGATACCGGGGGGAGATTCCCTTTTCGCACACCAGATACCACAATAGCTCCCGATCCGCGAGGATTCGGAAGGAGCAATCATAGGGATGCTCCCGCAGCACATCCGCCCGGTAGACCATGGCCTGGTGACAGATCATGGTCCGGTAGCAGGTCATCCGGGTAATGGTTTTGGGGTACGCCCGAACCTGTCCCGTGGGACGGTTATAGCAATTTCCGTAATAGACAGGGCCCATTTCCTCCCCGATTCCGTCGGCAATCTCCTGCAAAACATCGGGGGAATAAAAGGTGTCCCCACAGTTCATAAAAATCAGGTAGTCCCCCCGGGCCTCCTCCACCGCCTGGTTCATCGCATCATAAATCCCGGTGTCCTTTTTCTGAATCAAGCGGATTTTCTCATCCTCCGGCAATTTTTCCGTACTGCCATCCGTGGAAAAGCCATCCTTCACCAGAATCTCAAAGCAGTCATAGCTCTGACCCAGGGTACTGTTCACCGTATCAATTAAGTCCTGTCCGGCGTTGAGGCAGACCGTGACAATGCTGAATTTGATCATAGCGCTTCCTCCGGGGCTTCCTATCCCCGCTCAAAATTAAGCTGATGGACCCTTGCCATGTTCTCGATGGTGTAGGGGCGCACCTTTTCCAGGGCGGCTGCGCCCATGGCTTCGCAATTCCCTGCCAGGGTTTTGTTCATTTTCTCCGCCAGAGCATCCGCGTCCCCAACAGGGACGATATAGCCGGTGACTCCATCCTCCACCAGCTCCAGGCCCGCCACGCACCTGTCCGTAGTGATCACAGGCAGACCGAAAGCCATAGCCTCGTTGACAACCAGCCCCCAGATATCCTCCCGGGTGGGCAGTACAAACAGATCCGCCGCCTGGTAGTATTTCACCAGGGCCTCCTTCTTCTTGAAGCCCTCAAAATGGATATTGTGCAGTCCCAACTCCCGGCACAGCTCCAGGTATTCCTCTGTGGGCTCTCCGCCTACAATATAGATGCCCGTATCCGGGTCAAGCTGAACGGCAGCCTTCATGAGCACATCGAAGCCCTTCCGGTGGATAAACTGGCCGATGGAGAGAATCACCTTATCCTCTTCCATCCCCAACTCCCGCCGAAACTCCAGTTTCCGCTCCCGGCTCACCGGCTCCTTCAGAATATCCGCTTCAAAGAGAGACGAGAAGGGATACTCCCGCACCTTTTCCCGCCTGGCTCCATAGTGGACAAGATAATCCGTGGTGGCTTTCCCGGTGCTGAGCCAGCCGCTGGCAGCGCCCACCAGCATCCTTTTGAAGCGGTACTGCAGCCAGGAATCCTCCCGGATCAGCCCCCCGTCCACCTCCAGCCAGAAGGGAATCTTCTTCCTCCGAAGATAAAGCATCGCCAGCATCACCGTAGGCGAGGAATAGCCGCACAGCACGATTTCGTCCCAGGGCTTTTTCAGCCAATGGATCACATCCACACACAGATCCCGGCCCTTAAAAGAGGCGATCCGGCGCTGAAGCTGCACCACCTGACATTTCCCCTGTCCGGAAATGAACCAATCAGCGCTGCGATGCTTTTTATCCTCGATGCGCTCGGAAAACAGCACCGTAACCTCCAGCATTTCTCCCAGTGCGTCAAAAAAATGCAACCGATAGGGGGATGCGTATGTGGTCAGAAACAATACCTTCTTCATGGCTCTCTCCCCCAAATCCGGTGCATTATTTTCCAAAATCGAGCTTCATAATCTGGTGCCGGTTCTCCCGCTTTCCCTCCGGGGGAAGCTCCATGTATTTCCCATAGAGCGTACCCAGGAAAGCATCATAGTCCTCCGGCCCCGGGAACATTCCCCCCTCGAAGGGATACTCTGCCAGCTGCTCACACCATTCCCTGGGGAAATAGTAGGCAATGGGCAGTGCGCTCTGCTCATAGACCGTATCCCCGGCTGCTATGGCGCGGATCGTATCCTCGTAAGCCTTAATCAGCTTCTCCTGGCTGAAAAACAGCGCCGCCGTCTGATACAGCAGATATCCCAGCCGCTTTTTCCAGACAATCCGGGTCTCCTCCCGCCAGGGGGTATAGCCGGACTTCATCAGCTTCATGCGGTACAGCTGCAGCAGCTTCCAGGCCAATTTCTTTCTTTCCCCCAAATCCTCCGGCGCGTAATCCAGCGGATATACATCCACATAGATGCCGTTTTCCCCCAGCGGCTTGCACTTTGCCTCTACAAATAAGGTGCCGCGCTTGCGCACCTTTCCGAAGGGGTGGGCATACCCCGGGTCCGTGTGCCAGTCCTGGAAGCAGAACCGCTTGTCCATCTTCTCCGGCGCGATGGCCCGGAACCGGTCATAATCCTCCCGGAGCATGGCAACATCCATGTCATCATCCCAGGGAATAAAGCCCTGATGGCGCACCGCTCCCAGGAAGGTTCCCCGGTAGAGAAAATACCGGATGCCGTTCTCCTCACAGACCCGTTTGATCTCCTTGGCAATTTCCAGCTCGGTCAGCTGTACTTTTCTTAAGACATCCTGCTCCATGGCTTATCCTTTCTGGGGCTTCTTCAGCAGCGGCAAGCCCCGCTCCAGCAGCGCCATCATGGGGAACAGCCAGAAGAACACATCCCCCGTCAGGTTCTGGGTGTTGAAGCCCAGGAACAGAATCACAAGCAACGCAAGGTTCGCCCACAGCTGCCGCTTCTTCTCCCATACCAGAGCCACCCAGGCCAGCACATGGAAACTGCCGCTAAAGAACCCAAACACCGCGTACAGGATCATGGTGGAGGTGGTATTGTTTCTCACCGCATGGAGTACATCGGACAGCCTGGCCCCGAAAATGGGATGCCGGAGGAAAATCTGAGTATCCACAAGGATGGCCTCGGTCCGCTCGGTGACCGAATCGGACCGGTTCACGAACTTTTCGAACAAGGTATTGTACACAAACCAGTAGATTCTGTTCTTCGTGGCGAAGCTCACCGCCAGCACCACAGCCAGAACCGCCGCCAGAGCAATGGCAATCCACCGAAGGCGTTTGTCCCGGTACATCCTCTTGTCAAAGAATACCACAATGACGAACAATCCCAGGCACACCACCCCGCCGGTGGCCATGGTGGTCACCATGGTGAGCGCCAGAATGCTATTGGCCAGCCACAGATCCCGGCGGCGCTTCCACACCACGGTGTAGTTGGTCAGATACAGTCCCAGCAGGAGGAAATACTGGTAGATGCCCGGTTCCCGGAAAATACCAAAATTCCGCTCCTTCACCTGCTTGATGGAAACAAACGCCAGTCCAAAGTTATAAAAGGACCTTCCTTTATCGTTGGTAAAGGTTGGGACACTCACAAGTCCCCCATCCGGCAGCAGCCTCAGCACATAGGTGGCAAGGATGGCATACACCGAAAGCGCGCACAGAATCAACACATAGTATTTTGCCGTATCCTCCAGGCTTACGAAGTAGGTCAGGAAAACGGCAAAGAGCAGATAAATGAACATGCTGAAATACATCAGCTGCCAGTCCCGCTTCACCGCCATGGGCAGCAGAATCACCACGCCGCAGACCGCCGCGGCCAGCATCCTCCTGTCTGTAAAAATCTGCTTCAGCTCCCGCCGGTTCACAACCGCAAAGGCCAAAACCCCTGCTCCCATAACCAGCAGCATCAGGATTTGGGTCTTGTAAAAGCCCCAGAGGACGCAGGAAAGCATCCCGTTTCGGGCAAACATCAGCAGCGCGAACAGATACACCGCAAAGAGAATTTTCCAAATCTTCTTCTCCGGGAAGGGATACAGTCTCATGTTTCCACCTCTTTCAGCAATTCCTGAATGGCCCGGAGCAGGTTCTCCGGCCCTCTCGGCACCGCGATCCCGCCGTACTGCGCCGCGATCTCCTCGCAGGCGGTATCCTCATAGACGATGGAGGGCGTTCCGCAGCAGTGGGCTTCCAGAGCCGTCATGCCGAAGGTCTCCTCCACGCTGGGGTTCACGTAGACATCCGCCGCGGAATAAATCTGCGCAAGCTCCCCGGCGGAAGCCGTCCTGGGCAGGGTCAGAATCCGTTCAGGAACCTGCCTGCGCTGCTCCGGGGACAGTCCCACCAGCACAATCCGGTATGGCTCCTCCAGCATTCCCGACAGGGCCACGAAGTCTTTGAGCCCCTTCCGTTCCTCCCAGATATTAGCAACGCCCAGAATGATTTTCTGATTCTCGAGCCCATACCGCTTTCGAAAATCGCTGGGAGTGGGCTTAAAAATCCCGGTGTTCACGGTGTTTGCCACAACCTCCACGGGATACTCCCGCAGGAAGCTCTCCTGCACCCGGCGTTCCAGCCAGTGGGAGGGAACCAGAAGGGTCATATTGGGAATCCCCGTAAACAGCGCCTTCTTTTTCCCGTAATTGCGTTTGCTCCCGTCCAGCAGGAGGCTGGCGGGATACGCTTTTTTCTGGGGGCAGTGGTGACAGCCGGTTTTCCACCGGTCACAGCCTACGAAGTCAAAATAGGTGCAGTGCCCCGTAAAGGCCCAGCAGTCATGGAGGGTCCAGAGGATTTTCTTCCCGCAGCCGCGCAGATAATCAAACAGAAGCTCCAGATTCAAATAGTAGCCATGAAGATTGTGCAGCCAGATCACGTCCGGGTCATATTCCCGCACCCGCCGCAGAAACTCCGCCGTAGCCCTCCGGGAACCGAAGCCCTGGTTGTCCAGCACACGGCTCATGGCGGCATGGAGGTTATAATCCACCGCAGTTCCAATCTGAAGGGTGGGGATATCCTCACAGCCGGTAACGCCCCGTCCGAAGGCCAGCAGGCATTCATCCCCCTGCCGCATCAGCTCCCGGCATTTTTCCGCACAAAGGCGGCCGGTGCTGGCAGAGCCCGCCAATACATTGATAAACAGGTACTTCATATGCCTTCCCCCTTCGACTGCTGCCGTTCCGATTCTCTTCCGCAATACCGCTGCCCGAAAAATTGGTGTTTGGCGATTTTGTACGCATTGCGTTTTTACTGTAGGGGAGCCATTCATGGCTCCCGTGACGCAGTACGTTTTCGCCGAAACGCTCATATGATCGGTACATTTCACCGCCGGGAGCCATGAATGGCTCCCCTACAGAGTAATTCCAGGATTTCCAAAACATCTCGACAAACAACAATTTACCGCTCTGTTCCACACAATGGCACCGCCAGTCAGTATTTCCTCCATACCATCCGATCCACCACGCCGGTATAGGACTGGATGATCTTCACCACCTTGGTGGAGACATTCTCCTCCACATAATCCGGCACCGGAATGCCGTGGAAGCCCTCCAGATTCATCTGCACCGCGGTGTCCACCGCCTGCAGAAGGCTCTTTTCATCGATCCCCGCCAGAATGAAGCAGGCCTTGTCCAGTGCCTCCGGCCGCTCGGTGGAGGTGCGGATGCACACCGCCGGGAAGGGATGGCCCACACTTGCGAAGAAGCTGCTCTCCTCCGGCAGCGTTCCCGAATCGGACACACAGCAGAAAGCGTTCATCTGCAAACAGTTGTAATCGTGGAAGCCCAGAGGCTCATGCCGAATCACCCGCCTGTCAAGCACGAAGCCGCTTTTCTCCAACCGGGCGCGGCTTCTGGGATGGCAGGAATAGAGAATGGGCATATCATACTTTTCCGCCATGGCATTGATGGCGGTAAACAGAGAGCGGAAATTCTTCTCCGTATCAATGTTCTCCTCCCGATGGGCGGAGAGCAGAATATACTTCCCCTTTTCAAGGCCCAGTCTGGCATGGATATCGGAAGTCTCAATGGCATCCAGATTCCTGTGCAGCACCTCCGCCATGGGAGAGCCGGTCACATAGGTGCGTTCCTTCGGCAGTCCGCAGTCCGCCAGATACCGCCTCGCGTGCTCGGAATAGGCCATGTTCACATCGGAAATGATGTCCACAATCCGGCGGTTGGTCTCCTCCGGCAGGCACTCGTCCTTGCAGCGGTTCCCCGCCTCCATGTGGAAGATGGGAATGTGCAGCCGCTTTGCGGGGATGGCGCTGAGGCAGGAGTTGGTATCCCCCAGAATCAGCAGGGCATCGGGCTTGATGGCGGCCATCAGCTTATAGGAGCAGTTGATGATATTTCCCACCGTGGCCCCCAGATCGTCCCCCACCGCGTCCATATAGACCTCCGGGTCCATTAGGCCCAGGTCCCGGAAGAAGATTCCGTTCAGGTTGTAGTCATAGTTCTGCCCCGTGTGGGCGAGAATGCAGTCAAAGAAGCGCCGGCATTTCTTGATGACCTCCGCCAGCCGGATGATCTCCGGCCGGGTGCCCACAATAATCAGCAGCTTCAGCTTCCCGTTGTCCCGGAAAGCAACATCCGAATAGTCCAGTTTGGGAGTCATAGCTCCACCGCCTCATAAAAAGTATCGGGTTTTTGCGGATCAAAGCATTCGTTGGCCCACATAAGGGTCACCAAATCCTCGGTATCCGACAGATTGATAATGTTGTGGGTGTACCCCGGCAGCATGTGCACCGCCTGGATGTGCTCCCCGGAAACCCGGAATTCCAACACCTCGTTGGTACCCAGCTTCCGCTGCTGAATCAGTCCCGTTCCGGACACCACAATGAAAAATTCCCATTTGCTGCGGTGCCAGTGCTGCCCCTTGGTCACTCCGGGCTTTGAAATGTTCACGCTGAACTGGCCGCAGGAGGGCGTTTTCAGAAGCTCCGTAAAGCTTCCGCGAGCATCCACGTTCATTTTCAGCGGAAACGCCGCTTTTTCCCTGGGAAGGTAGGATAGGTAGGTGGAGTACAGCTTTTTCGCGAAGCTCCCGTCAGGAATCTCCGGCATCAGGAGGGTTTTCGGCTGGTCCCGGAAGGCATCCAGCAGCGCCACAATCTCCCCCAATTTCACAAAATGGGTTACGGTTGCGGCGCAGTACCGGCCCTTGGGGGTCAGCACCGTTTTCACGCCCTCGAACTCGCACCGGTGCTCCCGCCCCTCCAGAGCATCCAGCATTTCCTCCACCAGATCGTCAATGTAGAGCATTTCAAGCTCCACCTTGGGGTCATTCACCGTAATGGGCAAATCGTGGGCATAGTTATGGCAGAAGGTGGCCACCACGGAATTGTAATTGGGGCGGCACCACTTGCCGAAGAGGTTGGGGAACCGGTATACCAGCACCTTTGCCCCGGTTTCCTCTCCGTAGGCAAAGAACAGCTCCTCCCCCGCCTTCTTGCTCCTGCCGTACTCCCCCTGGGCGTAGCGGCCCACAAGCGTGGCCTGGATGGAGGAGGAGAGCATCACCGGACAGGTGTTCCCATATTTTTTCAGGGTGGAGAGCAGCGTGGAGGCAAAGCCGAAATTGCCCTGCATGAACTCCTCGGGATTCTGGGGGCGGTTCACACCGGCAAGGTTGAATACAAAATCCGCCCTTCGGCACCCCTCCTCCAGCAGTTCCCGGGGAGAATCCTTGTCATACAGGAACAACTGCCCAATGGTAAGCCCCGGACGGGTACGGTCCTTCCCGTCCCGAAGGGCCTGCAAGGCTGCGGTGAGGTTCCTCCCCACAAAGCCCGCCGCTCCGGTGATCAGAATATCCATTTTTACCTCCGGCAATTATCCGCGCTTCCAGCCTGCCAGCTCCTCCCGGATGTAGGCCAGGGACAGAAGCTTTTCCTGAACCTCAGCAACATCCAGAAGCCTTGTGTTGTTGCTGTTGAACTCCGTCAGGACATTGCGCTCCACATTGCCCTCCCGGAAGTA
>CALYTB010000050.1 GCA_945486035.1 uncultured Clostridia bacterium | reverse complement strand
ATACCATCGTCACCCAGTACACCATGACCACCATCGAGGAGCTGGGCCTTCTCAAGATGGACTTCCTGGGGCTTCGGAACCTGACGGTGATCCGGGATGCGGAGGAACAGATTCAGAAGCTGCAGCCGGAGTTTTCCATGGCGAAAATCCCGGACGACGACCCGGAAACCTTCCGGATGCTCACCGAGGGAAAAACCCAGGGCGTGTTCCAGCTGGAATCCGCCGGCATGACCGGGGTCTGCGTGAACATGAAGGCCAGCTCCATCGAGGACATCACGGCCATTGTGGCCCTCTACCGGCCCGGCCCCATGGACTCCATACCCACCTTCATTGCCAACAAGCTGGACGCCCGGAAGGTGACCTACAAGACACCGCTTCTGGAACCCATCCTGAAGGTGACCTACGGCTGCATCGTCTACCAGGAGCAGGTCATTGAGATTTTCCGGAGCCTGGGCGGCTATACCATGGGGCAGGCGGACAACATCCGCCGGGCCATCTCCAAGAAGAAAATGAAGGTCATCGAGGCGGAGCGGAAAACCTTTGTCTACGGCGACCCCCAGCAGAACATTGCCGGCTGCATTGCCCACGGGGTGCCGGAGGCGGTGGGCCAGTCCATCTATGACGAAATCGTGGCCTTCGCCAACTATGCCTTCAACAAGGCCCATGCCGTGTGCTACGCGGTGGTGTCTTACCAGACGGCCTACCTCAAATGCCACTATCCCCGGCAGTATATGGCGGCGCTGATGACCTCGGTCTTAGACTCCGCCGCGAAAATCTCCGGCTACATTGCCGAGTGCAGGGAGCTGGGGATTGCGGTGCTGCCGCCGGATATCAACCACTCCGAGGATCACTTTACGGTGGAGGGCGATGCCATCCGCTTCGGTCTGGGGGCGGTGAAAAATGTGGGCATCGGATTGATTCGCGCCATGTCGGCCAAACGCCGGGAGGGAGGACCCTTCCAATCCCTGGAGGACTTCCTGGAGCGCCTCGGCGAGGGAGAGCTGAACAAGCGGGCCGTGGAGAACTTCATCAAGTGCGGCGCCATGGACTGCTTTGGAAATCACAGAAGCGAGCTGCTGGCGGTGTATGAGAACATGATGGATTCCATCGCCTCCTCCCGGAAGCGGAATCTGGAGGGACAGCTGGGGCTCTTTGCCATGCTGGACCAGGAGGATGCCGCCGGAAAAATCCCCATTCCCCACATGCCGGAGCTGGACCGGGCGGACCTCATGGCTATGGAGAAGGAGACCACCGGAATCTACCTGTCCGGCCACCCCATGGACGATTACCGGGCTTACCTGAAAAATACCCGGGTCATGCCCATCGGGGCTCTGCTGGATGCGGACCGGGATCTGAAGGATGACGAAATTGTCAGCGTGGCGGGGATTGTGCAGAGCGTGAAGATGAAGACCACCCGCAATAACTCCATGATGGCCTATATCACCGTGGAGGATGACACCGCCTCGGTGGAAATGCTGGCGTTTTCCAATGTGCTGGGCCAGTACGGGGGTTACCTGAAGGAGAACTGCGCCGTGGTGGTCACCGGGCGGCTGTCGCTGCGGGATGACAAGGAGCCCCAGATCGTCATCAACCGGGCAAGACCCATATCCGACTTCGCCGACCGGCGGGAACCGGACAACCAGCCCCAGCCCCCCACCACCCTGTATCTGCGGTTGCCCGGGGAGGAGGGGACCCTCTATCCCAAGGTTCGGGCAATTCTCAACATGTTCCCGGGGACCTCCGGAGCTGTTTTGTATTTCGCGGACACCAAGGTCCGCCGGGGAACCCGGTGCGCCTTCGCCGACAGTATGCTCCGGGAACTGAAAAATCTGCTGGGGGAAGCAAATGTGGTGCTGAAATAGCTTCCTATTTGCGAAAAACTGTGATATAATACCCTGCTGAAAGGAGCGGATGCCGTGTTGAAGCGAATATGGGCCCTGGGCCTGCTGTGCCTGATGCTGAGCCTCAGCGGCTGCGCCCTGCGGACGGTGGAGGAGATGTACAGTGTCCCCAAACGTTCCCAGCAGTATAACGAGCTCCAGTCCGCCATCGATATCGCCATGGCCGGTCTGGATTACGCCGCGCCCCTCTCCGGCGACAACCGGCAGACCCTGCAGACTGCGGACCTGGACGGGGACGGCAGAATGGAATACCTGGTATTCGCCAAGGGCCGTTCGGACAAACCCCTTCAGATGCTGATTTTCCAGCAGGACGAGGAGGGGAAATGCCAGATTCAGGAGGTCATCGCCTTCCGGGGCACCTCCTTTGAACAGGTGGAGTACGTGGAAATCGACGATCAGCCCGGCTGCGAGATTGTTCTGGGCCGGCAGCTCAACGATCAGGTGGTGGGAACGCTGTCCGTGTTTTCCTTCTCGGAGGGGAACGCCCGGCAGCTGCTCAGCACCAGCTATTCCAAATTCGTCAGCTGTGACTTAAACGGCAACGGCCGGGAGGAGCTGCTGGTGATGCGGCCCGGCGAAGCGGATATGGCCGGGGGTGTGGCGGTGCTCTACAGCTACAAGGACGGGGCCATGGAGCGCTCCGTGGAGGCCAAAATGTCCGCCCAGCCGGAGGATGTGAAGCGAATCTCCGCAAGCAAGCTCCACGGCGGCTTCCCTGCGGTGTATGTGGCCAGTACCGGCAGGCAGGACGCGGTGGTGACGGATGTATTCACCCTGCGGGACGGGCGGTTTGTGAACGTAGCCGCCAACGGCTCCGGCATCAGTGTCAGCGCCCTGCGCAACTATGCCGTGTACCCCGATGATCTGGACGGAGACGGTATTTTTGAGCTGCCGAGGCTCATTTCCATGAAGCCCATTTCCACCAAGGGCGGCACCGAGAAGCAGTATCTGCTGCGCTGGTATTCCATGGACCCCCGGGGCAACGAGGTGGACAAGCTGTGCACCTTCCACAATTTCGCGGGAGGCTGGTATCTGATGCTGGACAGCAGCTGGGCAACCTACCTGACCATGGAGCAGTGGGGCAACAGCTACACGTTCTATATGTGGAGTGAGGATTACGACCGGGTGACCATCCTGTTTACCATCACCGAGCATGCCGGCAATGACCGGGAGTATCAGGCCACCCAGAACAACCGCTTCGTCCTGCACCGGGCGGAGGGGATTACCTACGCCGGAAAGCTGGAGGCGGGCTCGGCCCTCTACGGCTTTACGGAGGAATTTCTTGTGAACAGCTTCCGGCTGATTCCCCAGGACTGATATGGAGAAGGGAAGAGGAATATGAAAAAAGTACTGATTCTGGAAGACGAAGTCAACATTCGAAGCTTTGTGGTCATCAACCTGAAGCGGGCGGGCTATGATGTCATCGAGGCGGGCACCGGCCAGGATGCGCTGGATGCCATCGCGGCCAACCCGGACATCGGCGTGGCAATCCTGGACATCATGCTGCCGGACATTGACGGCTTTGAGGTCTGCCGGAGAATCCGGGCCACCTCCAAGCAGATGGGCATCATCATGCTCACCGCCCGGACCCAGGAGATGGACAAGGTCACGGGGCTGATGACCGGCGCCGACGACTATGTGACCAAGCCCTTCTCCCCTGCGGAGCTGACCGCACGGATTGACGCCCTCTACCGCCGCATCGGCGGCGACAGCTCCGCCAGCTCGGAGCTGCTGACCCAGGGGCCCTTCGTCATGAATACCCGCAACCACACCCTGGAGAAAAACGGCAACCGGATCCGTCTGACCCAGGTGGAGTACGCCATTTTGAAGCTCTTCATGCAGAACCCCGGGAGGGCTCTGTCCCGGGAGGATATCCTCTCCGCCGTGTGGGGCCGGGATTATGAGGGCGAGCTGAAGATTGTGGATGTGAACATCCGCCGCCTCCGGATCAAAATTGAGGACGATACCGCCAACCCCACCTACATTACCACCGTGTGGGGTCTGGGCTATAAGTGGGGCGCGTAAGAGCAAATGGCCAAGGAATCCGGAAAACGCGTGGGTGGACTGCGAAGGCGCTGGATCATCAACACCCTGGGCGTGGTCTTCTCCCTGGGACTGGTGTGCGTGCTGGCGGTGACCGCATCCTACGCGGCATATTACTACTCCAACATGCAGTCGGATCTGGAAAGCCGGGCGAGAACCACCACGGAGTTCTTCTCCGACTACATCAACCAGAACATCAGTGAATTCTACCGGTCCTGCATTACCTATGCCGAAACCTACGAAAAGCGCAATACCATCGAACTGCAGTTCTTTGACAGCCAGGGGAATATTGTGGCCTCCTCCTATGGGCACTGGGCGGGGGATTCACCCGCCACGCCGGAGATTATGCAGGCTGTCCAGACCCGGGATGCCGCGAGCTTTGTGGGCAAGGACCCGGTTACCGGGGAGCGGATCATTGCCGTGTCCGGACCGGTGATCTACAGCAGCGGTGAGGTGGTGGGTGTATTCCGATACATCACCTCCACCTATCTTGCGGATGTGCAGATTTTCCTGGTGGCACTGATCAGTACCCTGGTGCTTATGCTGGTGCTGGGCGCGGCGCTCATAAGCAGCAGCTATTATATCCGCTCCATCCTGAACCCGGTGGATCAGATCATCGAGAAGGCCAAGCGGATAGCCAGCGGCAGCTACGGCGCCCAGATTCAGACCAAATATGACGATGAAATCGGGGAACTGGCCAACACCATCAACGAAATGTCCGTAAAGATCAGCCAGAATGAGAAAATGCAGGCGGAGTTCATCTCCCAGCTGTCCCATGAGCTGCGCACACCGCTGACCGTCATCAACGGCTGGAGTGAAACGCTGCTTGCCAATGAGGACATGGACCCGGATACCCGGCAGGGTATGAAGATCATTTCCAGCGAGGCCAAGCGGCTTACCGAAATGGTCATGGAGCTGCTGGACTTCACCCGGATGCAGGACGGCAAAGTGACATTGTCCGTGGAGCCCACGGACTTAAGAAGTGAGTTTGAAGATACGGTGTTCATGTACGGCAGCCGCCTGGCTCAGGACGGCATCGAACTGAACTACCTGGAAAATGACCAGGACATTCCGGAGATTTCCTGCGATCCCAAGCGGCTGCGGCAGGTGTTCCTGAACATCCTGGACAACGCCGCCAAGCACGGCGGCGAGGGAAAGAAAATCGATGCCTCCATCAGCCGGGAGGGAGACTTTGTGGTGGTCCGAATCCGGGACTACGGCCCCGGCATTCCCGAGGATGAAATCCCGCTGGTGAAGAAAAAATTCTACAAAGGCAGCTCCAAGGCCCGGGGCACCGGCATCGGTCTGGCGGTCTGCGATGAGATTGTGGACATGCACGGCGGCACCCTGACCCTGGAGAACGCTCCCGGCGGCGGCACCGTGGTTACCGTGCGGCTGCCCATCGGCGAGTAGAGCGCCCAAAAGCAGATTTCAGGGCAATAACGAAAGGAACATTATGACACAGAAAAACGGGAAGTCCTGCTGCGCGGAGTTCAAAACCATGATCGGCGGGCAGGCGCTCATTGAGGGAATTCTCATGCGGGGACCCCGGAAGGATGCCATCGCCGTCCGGGGCACCGAGGGAATCCATCTGGAGGTGATGCCCCGCAAGCTCAATCCTCCCAAGTCAGCCAAAAGCTGGCCCTTCATCCGGGGCGTATTCAATTTCTTTGATGCCCAGGTCATGGGTGTGAAGATGCTGCTGAAGTCCGCGGATCTGGCCCCGGAGGAGTACAGCGAGGAGCCCTCCAAATTTGACAGGTGGCTGGAAAAGAAGCTGGGGAATGAAAAATTCCAGCAGGCGGTGCTGTACATCGCCGTAGCCATGGGATTGGGACTCTCCATCGGACTGTTCTTCCTGCTGCCCATGGTGGTGGGAGGCTTCTTTGACCGGTGGATCGAATCCACGCTGCTGCTGAACCTGGTGGAGGGCGTGATCCGCATGGTGATCTTCCTTGCCTATATGCTCCTCGTTTCCCGGATGGGGGAGATGAAGCGGGTATTTTCCTACCACGGGGCGGAGCACAAAACCATCCGCTGCTACGAGCGGGGGCTTCCTCTGACGGTGGAGAATGCACGCAATCAGACCCGGCTCCATCCCCGCTGCGGCACCAGCTTCCTGCTGGTGGTGATGGTGATTTCCATTCTGGTGTTCAGCATCGCCTCCTCTGCGCTGCTGGCGGTGTTTCCCGCTCTGGAGGCCATCCGGGGCAGCTTCGGCTACCGGCTCCTGATGATCGGATTCAAGCTGCTGCTGCTGCCGCTGGTGGTGAGCATCACCTACGAGATCAACCGCTGGGCGGGCCGCCATGACAACGGATTTACCCGGATTCTCACGGCACCGGGGCTGTGGATGCAGCATTTTACCACCAATGAGCCCGATGACGGTATGCTGGAGGTGGCCATTGCCGCGATGACGGCGGTGCTGCCGGAAGAGGAGGGCTCCGACCAGTGGTAATGCAGTATGGGCAGCTTTATCTGGAGCTTCGCCGGGCGCTTCTGCAGCAGGAGGAGCCCCAGACGGCATCGCTGATGGCCCGGCAGGTATTGTGCGCGTTCTCCGGGAAGAGTCAGGAGGAGATTCTGGCTCAGCGGGAGCTGTACGCCCCGGAGGAGGTCTGCAAAAAGGTATCCCGGGCTCTGCGCAGACTGCTGGAGGGGGAGCCTCTGGCCTATGTGCTGGGGGAGTGGGATTTCTACGGACTGACCCTGTATGTGACACCTGATGTATTGATCCCCCGGGACGACACCTGTGCGGTGACGGAGCTGGCGGTGAAGAAGGCCCTGTTTTTGCAGCAGGACCCCCGGATTCTGGATCTTTGCTGCGGGTCGGGCTGCATTGGCCTTGCCATCGCCAGCCGGGTGAAGGATGCCCGGGTGACCCTGGCGGACCTGTCCCAGAGCGCCCTCGCCGTGGCGAAGAAGAATATCCAGCGCTGCAAATTCGGAGGCCGGGTTAACTCCGTCCGGGCGGATGCCCGGCTGGAACCTCCGGCGTTTTTGGGGAAATTCGATATGATCGTTTCCAACCCGCCTTATGTGACAGGCCGGGAGATGGAGGAGCTTCCGCCCAGCGTGAAAGATTACGAACCCTCCATGGCCCTCTACGGCGGGGAGGACGGGCTGGACTTTTACCGCAGCATCGCGGAAAACTACCGCCATGCCCTGAAGCCGGGAGGCTTCCTGTGCTTTGAATTCGGCATGGGCCAGGGGGATGCCGTGTGCGCCATCCTGGAGGAAGCGGGATTTACCGTCCTGGAAAGAACCAGAGATTATAACGAAAGAGAAAGAGCCGTAATTGCCCAATACGGCAGGAAGGATGATATGTAATGGCTACCAAGAAAACCGCTTATGAGGCGCCCACTCCCGCGTCTGACAAGAAGAAGGCCCTGCAGACTGCCCTGGCCCAGATTGACAAGAATTTCGGCAAGGGTACCGTGATGCGCCTGGGCGACCGGCCGGAGATGAATGTGGAGGCAATTCCCACGGGCTCCCTGGCTCTGGACGCGGCGCTGGGCATCGGCGGCGTGCCCAAGGGAAGAATCATTGAGATCTATGGACCCGAGTCCTCCGGTAAGACCACCCTGGCCCTGCACATCCTGGCCGAGGCCCAGAAGCGGGGCGGCGAGGTGGCCTTCGTGGACGCGGAGCATGCCCTGGACCCGGTTTACGCCGCGGCGCTGGGTGTGGATATCGACAATCTGCTGGTATCCCAGCCGGATACCGGCGAGCAGGCCCTGGAAATCACCGATGCGCTGGTGCGCTCCGGTGCGGTGGATGCGGTGGTTGTGGACTCCGTGGCCGCCCTGGTTCCCAAGCAGGAAATCGAGGGCGAAATGGGCGACACCTTTGTGGGCCTTCAGGCCCGGCTCATGTCCCAGGCCCTGCGGAAGCTGGCGGGCACCATAGCCAAGACCAACTGCGTGGTCATCTTCATCAACCAGCTGCGCATGAAGATCGGTGTTATGTACGGTAACCCCGAAACCACCACCGGCGGCAACGCCCTGAAGTTCTACGCCTCCGTCCGTCTGGATGTGCGTAAGGTGGAGGCCATCAAGGATGGCGGCAACGTCATCGGCAACAAGACCCGGGTGAAGGTGGTCAAGAATAAGGTGGCACCCCCCTTCCGGGAGGCTGTGTTCGAGATCATGTACGGCCAGGGCATCTCCAAGTGGGGCGAGCTGGTGGATCTGGCGGTTCAGATGGACATCATCCAGAAGAGCGGCAGCTGGTTTTCCATGGGCGACGAGCGCATCGGCCAGGGCGCCAACTCCGTGAAGGACTACCTGATTGCCCACCCCGACATTGCCGAGCAGGTGGAGCAGCAGGTACGGGAGAACCTGTGGAAGCTGAACGGCGGCACCAAGGCACCTGCCAAAGCCGCCGAGCGGGCGGTAGCCGTCAGCGCCGACGATTTCAGCGATGAGGATTGATTATCTCGCCGCTTCTCCGGACCGGGCGGGGAGGTACACCCTCCGCTTTGACGACGGCAGCTCCATGCGGCTGTACCGGCAGACCGTGGAGGATTTCGGCCTCTATGCCGGGCTGGAGCTGTCGGAGGAGGCTCTTTCGGAGCTTCGCCGGGCAGCGGGGAAGATGTCCGCCAAAATGCGGGCGGTGCGCATCGTATCGGCCAGCTCCGTGTCCAAGCGGGATCTGGAGCAGCGGCTCGTGCACAAGGGCGAGGATGCTCTTGATGCGAAGCAGGCCGTGGAGTGGATGGAAGGCCTGAACCTGCTGGATGACCGGGCTACGGCGGAGCAGGTGGTTCGCTCCTGCGCGGCCAAGGGCTACGGCCTTTCCCGGGCCAAACAGGCGCTGTATGAAAAACGAATCCCCAAGGACCTCTGGGAAGAGGCCCTGGCAGACTTTCCCGATCAAAGCGAAAAAATAGAACAGTTTCTTCGTTCCCGGCTGGATTCCCGGTCCGACCAGCGCCAGGTGAAACGGGCGGTGGACGCTCTGATCCGGCGGGGGCACAGCTACGGCAGCATCCGTAAGGTGCTGTCCGACATGCAGCTGGAAACGGAAGATTTTCTGGAGGACTGAAATGGCAAATATCGGATTTATATCCCTGGGCTGCGCCAAGAACCAGGTGGACTGCGAGCGGATGATGTTTCGGGTCCAGGAGGCAGGCCACACCGTTTGCGCGGAGGTGGCGGGCTGCGACGTGGTGGTCATCAACACCTGCGGCTTCATCGACTCGGCCAAAAGTGAGGCCATCGACTATATCCTGAAGGCAGCCGCCATGAAGGAGGCGGGCCTGGTGGGGAAAATCCTGGTCACCGGCTGCCTTTCCCAGCGCTATCAGGGGGAGATCCTGAAGGAGCTGCCGGAGGTGGACGGAATCCTGGGCACGGGCAGCTACACGGAGATTGTTCCCGCCATTGAAAGCCTGCTGGAGGACGGAAAGGTGGAGCGCTTCGACTCCATCGATGCCCCGGAGCAGGAGACGGGCCGGATTCTCACCACCCCGGAGCACTACGCTTACATCAAAATCGCGGAAGGCTGCGACAACCACTGCGCCTACTGCGTGATTCCCTCGCTTCGGGGCAAATACCGCAGCCGGCAGATGGATGACGTGCTCTACGAGGCGCGAGTCCTGGCCTCTCAGGGCGTGAAGGAACTGATTGTGGTGGCCCAGGATACCAGCCGCTACGGCACGGATCTGCCCGGTCATAAGCGGCTCCTTCCGGAGCTTCTGCGCAGGCTCTGCGAAATCGATGGCCTGCACTGGATTCGGGTGCACTATGTCTACCCCGATGAAATTGACGAGGAATTCATGGAGGTCATGGCCTCCGAGCCCAAGATTGTGAAATATCTGGACATCCCCATTCAGCACTGCAACAGTGAGATCCTGAAGCGGATGAACCGCCGGGGGGATGGGGCATTTCTGCGGCAGCTCTTCCGCAGACTCCGGGAGAAGATTCCCGGACTGGTCATCCGTACCAGCCTGATTACCGGCCTTCCCGGGGAAGGGGAGGAGGAGTTCCGGGAGCTCTGCCGGTTCCTGCGGTCAGAGCGCCTGGAGCGGGTGGGGGCCTTTGCCTTCTCTCCCGAGGAGGGCACCCCCGCCGCGGAAATGGAGCATGTGGATTCGGAAACCGCCCAGAAACGGGCGGAGGCTGTGGAAATGCTCCAGTCGGAAATTATGGATGAGTGGAACGCTGCCATGGTTGGAAAGACCGTGGAAGTGCTGGTGGACGGCTACGACGAGGAGCAGGGGCAGTTCTTCGGACGGACCTACGCCGATTCCCCGGAGATTGACGGCCGGGTTTGGATTGCCTCGGAGGAGCCTCTCCGGGAGGGCGAATTTGTGACGGTCCGCATTGACGGGTGTGTGGACGGCGACCTGACGGGCTACGCCGTGGAGGAGGAAGCATGACAAGCGCAAGCAAGATTACGATTCTGAGGGTGCTGCTGATTCCCTTCTATATGGCTGCCATGTACATGACCGGAGGGGAAGCGGGAACCTGGATGTGGATTGCTCTGGGCATCTTCATTGTGGCGAGCCTGACGGATTTTGTGGACGGGTACATTGCCCGGGCCTACAACCAGACCACGGATTTCGGAAAATTCCTGGACCCCCTGGCGGACAAGCTGCTGACCATTGCCGCCATGTGCATGTTCTGCCAGTGGGGCAGCTTCCCCGCCTGGGCGCTGATGATCGTGCTGACCCGGGAGTTTGCCGTGACGGGCCTGCGGCTGGTGGCGGTGCAGAAGGGCAATGTGATCGCTGCCGGCTGGAGCGGCAAGGTGAAAACCGCCAGCACCATGGTGGGTCTGTGCGTTATGATGGTGTTTCCCAGCGTTGCCTTGCTGAACGCGCTGGTGATTGCCGTGATTGTGGTCACCACGGTGTATTCCGGTACGGAATACTTTGTTAAGAACTGGAAGTGCCTGCGCGGCTGAGAGCCCAAAGGCAGATTTGTTTTCGAAAGGAGGCATTCCGATGGCGTATGTACCGCCCTCAGATTGGGAACTGAAGGACTTTATCCGGGATCAAGCGGACGCGGTTTACCGCAGCTGCGGCTTTCTCACCGTGGGACGGGGAGATGCCCTGACCATGACTCGGGAGATTTTTCGGAAGATGTTAAATCAGGGAATGGAATTCCGGTCAGACCGGGAGGCGAGAGCCTGGATGATTCTGACCGCCTATCAATTGGGAAAAAAGGCGCCCAAGGGCGGGCAGCCGGAGCAGGGGGAGGAGCTAATGAAGCTTTCCCGAAAGGACCGGCTGATTGCCCTGCTGTACTACTGCGAGGGCTACCGAAAGAAGGAGATTGCGGACTTCCTTGGCTGTACGGAGGCCTCGGTCCGCAGACGGCTGCGCCGTGTGAAGCGGCGGCTGGATGTGGACGGCGACCCGGAGGAGGCGGAGGAACAGCAAACCGGCCTTTCCGGGGAAGCAAAGCCGGAAGCGGAGGAAGCGCCCGAACAGGAGGAAGCGCCGCAGGATACTTCTTTGGAGGAAACCCCCGAACAGGAGGAAGTCCCCGAACAGGAGGAAGTCCCCGAACAGGAGGACACGCAGGCGGAAGCGGCAATTCCTGAGGAAGCCCCGGAGGAACCGCTGCCCCGGGAAGAGACGGGAGGGGAAGGAGTATGCTGAGAAGAGACCTTCGGGAAATTTATCAGTCCTTTTCCCCGGACACATCCTGCAAGGAAGCCCTTGCGGAGGAGCTGCTGGAGGCAAGACCCAAGGCGGAGGAGATCAAAGGGAAGAAATGGAAGCCCAGGGGTCAGACCCGGGTTCGTCTGACGGCGGCGGTGCTGGTGCTGCTGGTGCTGGGAGGGGGGCTCTTTGCTGCCTACCGGTTCGGCGTTCTGGAGCAGGTTTCCAATGCCGTCGTACAGCTTGTGGAGCAGTACAGGCAGCAGAAGAATCCGCCGGAATCCCAGGCCCCGGAAACCCTCCCCACGGCACCTGAGCAGACCGACCCCGGCCCGGAGCAGACCATGCGGGAGGCCTATCAGCAGGTGGTGTCCAAATACCGGACAGCCATCCGGGAAAACTGGGATGCCACCAGGTGCATGGAAGAGGACATCAGCCTTCTGGTGACCTTCCTGACGGAACCGGATCAGCTGAACGCTGCCCGTATGGATCTGGACGAGGATGGCGCGCCGGAGCTGTTGATTACCGACGGAAACGTGATTTACGACCTGTATGCCTATGCGGATGGGCAGACGGTTCATGTGCTTTCCGGCGCGGAACGGAATTCCTATTCCCTCTCCGATGACAAAATACTGGTGAATGTGGGCTCCAACGGGGCCGCCAGTACGATTTACACCTTCTACCGCTACAGAACCGGGAATCTGATTGTGGATCAGCGCCTGATCTTCGATGCGGGCTTAGATCCGGAGAATCCCTGGTTCCGGGGCTACGGAGAGGTGGAAAACGCCGAGCCCATATCGGAGGACGAGGCCAACGCCATCATCGACAGCTATCCCAAGGCATCGATCATCGGCGTGCCCATTACGGAATACGCGTAACGTCTCAGCCGCTTCACGGCAACACGTGAAGCGGCTGTTGCCGGGCAGGGAAGGAACGATAAATTGTTATTTACAGTTTTTTAAACATACTTCGTCCTTGCTGTAGGGGAGCCATTCATGGCTCCCGTGGGGCAGTACGTTTT
>CALYTB010000049.1 GCA_945486035.1 uncultured Clostridia bacterium | reverse complement strand
TTTCGGCGAAAACGTACTGCCCCACGGGAGCCATGAATGGCTCCCCTACAGCAAGAACGAAGTGCGTTTGAAAAGTGTAAACACCAATTTCCCGGGCAGCTGTGCCACTGTCGGAAGGGATATGCTTCCGGCTATATAGGATATACACTTCTGCTTATAGGATCGGCGGGAATTGTCCATTGTCCCTTGTCAAATCCCCCCGTTTTACCCGAAAATTAGGAAAAATCCCTGTTTACAATTTCCCCCCTATGTGGTAGTATGTATTTGGTGGAGATTGGGGCTTTGGGGGTTTCTCCTCCTGTTCCCGGTTTTTGCCGTTCCGGTATTCCGACGGCCGCGCTTTGCTTTCCGGCGGCCCGGCCTACTCTATATTATTCTTTATTACGGAGGTCAATATTCAATGGCACAAAAAGTTCAGTTTGTAGAGACTGTTCTGCGGGATGCGAACCAGTCTCTCATTGCCACCCGTCTGCCCTTCGCCAAGTTCGAGCCCATGCTCTCCACCATCGACAAGGCGGGCTACTACGCCATCGAGTGCTGGGGCGGCGCTACCTTTGACGTCTGCCTGCGGTATCTGAACGAGGATCCCTGGGAGCGCCTGCGCAAGATCCGCGCTGCCGTGCCCAACACCAAGCTGCAGATGCTGCTGCGGGGCCAGAACGTGCTGGGCTACAGCCACTACCCCGACGATTTCGTGAAGCTGTTCGTCAAGAAGGCTGTGGAGAACGGCATAGACATCATCCGTATCTTCGATGCCCTCAACGACGTGAACAACCTGAAGGTTGCCATGGAAGCTACCGTGAACGCCGGGGCCATCGCCTCCGGCACCATCTCCTACACCACCTCCCCCGTCCATACCCACGCCAAGTACGTGCAGATGGTCAAGGAGCTGAAGGAAATGGGCGCTTCCACCATCTGCATCAAGGACATGGCCGGTATCATGGGTCCCCAGGAGGCCTACGACCTGGTGTCCGCCATCAAGGACGCGGTGCCCGGCATGCCCATCGACCTGCACACCCACTCCACCACGGGCCTGGCCTTCATGACCTATCTGAAGGCTGTGGAAGCCGGTGTGGACATCATCGACACCGCCATTTCCCCCTTCTCCGGCGGCACCAGCCAGCCCGCCACCGAGACCCTGGCCTACGCTCTGCGCCAGCTGGGCTACGAGGTGGATCTGGACGACGCTGCCACCAAGAAGATGGCCGACTACTTCAAGACCGTCCGGGACGACTTTATCAAGGACGGCACCCTGATGCCCAAGTCCATGGCCACCGATACCCAGTGCCTGACCTACCAGATTCCCGGCGGAATGCTTTCCAATCTGCTGAGCCAGCTGAAGCAGGTGAACGCTCTGGACCGGTTCGACGAGGTGCTGCTGGAGACCCCCAAGGTCCGGGCCGATATGGGCTATCCTCCCCTGGTCACCCCCACCAGCCAGATGGTTGGCGTGCAGGCCGTGCGCAACGTGCTGGACGGCCAGCGCTACAAGTCCGTGTCCAAGGAGATCAAGGCCTACTGCCGCGGCGAGTACGGCATCACCCCCGCCCCCATCAATCCTGAGATCCAGGCCAAGATCCTGGGCGACGAGAAGCCCCTGGAGGGCCGCTACGCCGACACCCTGGCTCCCGTGGTGGAGAAGACCCGGGAAAAGCTGGGCGATCTTGCCAAGTCCGACGAGGATGTGCTCAGCTACATCGCCTTCCCCAACCTGGCCGAGAAGTTCCTGGAGGAGCGCAAGGCCAAGGAGGAGAACGTGGTAACCTACTCCATCGAAGCGTGCTAAGGAGGAACCGCCATGATGTTTCTCGCCGCTTCCATCCCTGAGCATCTTCAGAACATCAGCATCGGCAACGCCGCCGTTGTGGCCCTGATGGGCTACTGCGTGGTGTTTTTCGGCATCGTGCTGCTGATGTGCGTGATTATGGCCATGGGCAAGATTTTCGTTGCCAAGGCCAACAAGGCCAAGGCCGCTGCCCAGCCCCAGACCGCCGCCGCGGCTCCCGTCACGGTCACCCCCGTGGCCGCCGCTCCCGCCCAGGCGCCCGGCACCGCCGGACAGCTGAAGCTCCACGACGTTCCCCCCAAGACTGCCGCCATGCTCATGGCCATTGTTGCCAATCAGATGGGCAAGCCCCTGAATGAGCTGCGTTTCATTTCCATCAAGGAGGTCAAGTAATTATGAAATACAAAGTGACCCTGAACGGCCGCACCTATGAGGTGGAGGTCGAGGCCGGGAAGGCCATGCTTCTGGACGAGTACGCCGCCGTGGCTCCCGTGGCCCCCGCTGCCGCCGCTCCCGTGGCTGCCGCTCCCGCTGCCGCCGCTGCCCCTGCTCCCGCCGCTGCCGGCGTAACCGTGTCCGGCGGCACCACCGTTTCCGCCCCCATGCCCGGCAACATCCTGAAGGTCAATGTGACTGTGGGCCAGACCGTGAAGGAAGGCGACCTGCTGGTGGTGCTGGAAGCCATGAAGATGGAAAATGAAATCTACGCCCCCTGCTCCGGCACCGTCACCGCGGTGAATGTGAGCAAGGGCCAGAGCGTTGACACCGGCGCTGCCATGGTGGTCATCGGCGGCACCGCCGTGGCCGCGGCGCCCGCGCCCGCAGCTGCCCCCGCTCCCGCCCCTGCCGCTGCTCCCGCGCCTGCCGCTGCTCCCGCTCCCGCCGCCGTGGCCGGAGAGGCCGTCACCGCCCCCATGCCCGGCAACATCCTGAAGGTGGCCGTTTCCCAGGGCCAGACCGTGAAGGAGGGCGACCTGCTGGTGGTGCTGGAGGCCATGAAGATGGAGAACGAAATCTTCGCCCCCAAGGCCGGCACCGTGGCCGCCGTGAACGTGACCAAGGGCCAGAGCGTTGACACCGGAGCCACCATGGTTGTCCTGGCATAAGGAGGACAAGCCATGATTAACGTTGGTGATATCCTGTTAGACCTTTGGAATGGCTCCGGCTTTGCCGCGCTGACCCAGGGCTTTTTGTCCCAGGGCGGCTGGCAGAACCTGGTCATGATCATCATTGCCTGCGGTCTGCTGTACCTGGGCATTGTGAAGAAATTCGAGCCGCTGCTGCTGGTGGGCATCGCCTTTGGCTGCCTGCTGTCGAACCTGCCCCTTGGCGGTCTGTACCACCAGGAGCTGTGGGACGCCTTCATGGACGCGAACAACCCCGCGTATCACAGCTACGGCGCGATTTTGCGGGAGGCCGGCCTGATTGATATCTTCTACATCGGCGTCAAGACCAGCCTGTACCCCTGCCTGATCTTCATGGGCGTGGGCGCCATGACGGACTTTGGCCCCCTGCTTTCCAATCCCAAGAGCCTGCTGCTGGGCGCGGCCGCTCAGCTGGGCGTGTTCGTGGCCTTCTTCGGCGCGGTGCTGCTGGACTTCTCCGGCCCCCAGGCCGCTTCCATCGGCATCATCGGCGGCGCGGACGGCCCCACGGCCATCTTCCTGACGAGCCATCTGGCTCCCGAGCTGCTGGGCGCCATTGCGGTGGCCGCCTACTCCTACATGGCTCTCATCCCCCTGATCCAGCCCCCCATCATGAACGCGCTGACCTCCGCCAAGGATCGGAGAATCAAGATGGTGCAGACCCGTCAGGTGTCCAAGACCGAGAAGATTATCTTCCCCATTGTGGTCGTGATCTTCGTGGCCCTGCTGCTGCCCGACACCGCTCCTCTGATCGGCTGCCTGATGCTGGGTAACCTGTTCAAGGAGACCGGCGTCACCGACCGGCTCAGCGACACCGTGCAGAACGCCCTGATGAACATCGTCACCATCCTTCTGTCCACCGCTGTGGGCGCCACCATGGTGGGCTCCACCTTCCTGACCACGAACACCCTGAAGATCGTGGTGCTGGGTGTGGTGGCCTTCGGCATCTCCACCGCCGGCGGTCTGCTGGGCGGCAACGTGATGTGCAAGCTCACCGGCAAGAAGGTCAACCCCCTGATCGGCTCCGCCGGTGTGTCCGCGGTGCCTATGGCAGCCCGTGTTTCCAACGTTCAGGGCCAGAAGGCCAACCCCTCCAACTTCCTGCTGATGCACGCCATGGGCCCCAACGTGGCCGGTGTCATCGGCTCCGCCATCGCCGCGGGCTTCCTGCTCAGCGTGTTCGGCGGCTAAGCTCAATACCTCCCTCTCCCCCGTCGCTGTAACCCCTCAGCGGCGGGGGCTTTCTATATAAGTAAAAGTGAATATGCTTATCGGCTTAAGTCAGCAACCCGACAAATTGGTGTTTGCAGTTCAGCTTTGGAAATGTTGGAATAACACTGTAGGGGAGCCATTCATTTGAATTATGGAATGATTGCCACTGGCAATCATTGTAATTCTGATTCGCTGCGCGGAGCACCACTCCCGGCGGTGAAATGTTCCGATATCCCCAGCATTTCGGCGAAAACGTACTGCGTCACGGGAGCCATGAATGGCTCCCCTACAGCAAGAACGAAGTGCGTTTGAAATCTTCAAACACGGATTTATCGTGAAGCTGAGTTAACCCGATAAGCACAAAAGTGAATAGTGAAGAGGAATTGCCTTCCCCTCTGGGGAAGGGGGACCGCGCAGCGGTGGAAGAGGTCCGCGGCGAGCCGAAATGTGCGTTGTCTCGGTGCTGTATGCCTCTTCCGCCCCTTCGGGGCACCTTCCCCAAAGGGGAAGGCTTTGGTTTCTTTCCATTTCTTTTCCCAATTTTCTTTCCGGTTCCTCTTTACGAACCGGTAAAAATGTTGTACAATAGTCCAATCTTGGTTTGGAGGCGGCATGATGGGCTGTTTGAAATGCGGACGGGATGTGGAGGAAGGGCAGATCTTCTGTCACGCCTGTCTGGAGAATATGGAGCGCTGTCCCGTGAAGCCCGGTACACCCATCTCCCTGCCCCGGCCCCGGGAGGAAGCGACGGCGCGCAAAGCATCCCGGCTGAAGCTCCCCCCTACGCCGGAGGAGCGGGTGAAACGGCTGCGCAGGCGCTGCCGGTGGATTTCCGGGCTGGCCGTGCTGTTTCTCATTGCTTCCATTGTGCTGGGGATTGTGTTCCTGCGGCATCTTCGCAATGACCGGAAGCCTCAGCCGGGCCAGAACTACTCCGCCATGGAAACGACAGAGGGCTGATTGTTTCACGTGAAACATTCCGTAAGCGCCTTCCGGCAGGCAATGTTTCACGTGAAACATGGAAGCAAACATAGAAGGAGAGGAAAATGGGAAAGATAATCGCGGTGGTCAATCAGAAGGGCGGCGTGGGAAAAACAACCACAGCGGTCAATCTGACGGCCGCCCTGCATGACCTGGGACTGCGGGTGCTGCTGTGCGACTTTGACCCCCAGGCCAACGCCACCTCCGGCATGGGGGTGGACAAGCGGCACATCCGCTACAGCGTGTACGATGTGACCATCAACGGAGTGAACCCCCGGGAGGCTGTGGTGGCCACCCCCTATGGCGATGTACTTCCCGCCGCCGCCGATCTGGCGGGAGCCACCGTGGAGCTGATCGGCGTGGATCACCGGGAGCGGCAGCTGGAAATGGCGCTGCAGAGCATCCGGGGAGATTACGATCTGATCTTCGTGGACTGTCCCCCGTCATTGGAGCTGCTGACCTTGAACGGGCTGTGCGCCGCGGACAGCATTCTGGTGCCGGTTCAGTGCGAATACTACGCCCTGGAGGGCCTCAGCGATCTGATGGCCACCCTGCGGATGGTGAAGCGGAAGCTGAACCCCCGGCTGGAAATCTTTGGGGTAGCCCTGACCATGTTTGACGGCCGCACCAATTTCTCCGCCCAGGTGGCCCAGGAGGTGCGGCGGCATTTCCCCGGCAAGGTGTTCTCCGCGGTGATTCCCCGGAACATCCGTCTGGCGGAAGCGCCCAGCCACGGAATCCCGGTGACCGCCTACGACCGGCTCAGCCGTGGCAGCCAAGCCTATAAACAAATGGCCGAGGAAATCTACAGAAAGCTAACGGGAGGAAACGGATGATGGCATCTCAGAAAGGACTGGGCAAGGGTCTGGGCGCGCTGCTGGGGGATTTCGCCGACGAGCCCCAGGAGAAGAGCGCCTACCAAAGCCTTCCCATCTACAAGGTGGAACCAAACCCCGACCAGCCCAGAAAGGAATTTGACCCGGAGGAACTGGAAAACCTGGCCGAATCCATCCGGGTTCACGGCCTGATCCAGCCCCTGACCGTCCGGGAAATGCCCACGGGCTACTACCAGATCATCGCCGGAGAACGGCGCTGGCGGGCGGCTCGCCTTGCCAAGCTCAGCGAGGTTCCCGTGGTGGTCATCGATGCCGACGACCGGAAGGCCATGGAGCTGGCCCTGATTGAAAATCTTCAGCGCCAGGACCTAAACCCGGTGGAAGAGGCTCTTGGCTACAAAACCCTCATGGAGGACTACGGCCTTACCCAGGAGGAAGCGGCAGCCCGGGTGGGCAAATCCCGTCCCGCTGTGGCCAACGCTCTGCGGCTTCTGGGATTGAATCCGGAGGTTCTGGAGCTGGTGCGCACCGGCAGCCTCACCGCCGGTCACGCCCGGGCCATCGCGGGGCTGAAGTCGGAAAAGAAGCAGCTGGAGGCCGCGAAAAAGGTCATCGCCCTGTCGCTCTCCGTGCGGCAGACGGAAACCCTATGCAAGAACATGGAGAAGGAACCCGCTCCCAAGAAGGAGGAGGTTTTCGCCGTGGACTATGTGGCCGAGTGCGAGAAGAGCCTGAGTAAGCACCTGGGCCGGGGCGTTAAAATCGTCAACGGCAAGCGCAAGGGCCGGTTTGAACTGGAATTCTACGGCCAGGAGGATTTGCAGAAGCTCCTGGACGCACTGATGAAACTAGAGAAATAGAGGAGAACCAAGCATGGATAAGTCAAAGAAATTATACAAAGCCAACGAAGGCAAGTGGATTGACGGTGTCTGCGCCGGTGTTGCCGAGTATTTCGGCATCGACCCCACCGTCGTCCGGGTGCTCTGGGCCGTGGTCAGCCTGCTGTGGGGCTTCGGCATCCTGCTGTACATCGCCTGCATGATTATCATCCCCCGCAAGCCCAGCGGGTTCATTGAGGGCGAGAAAGTCGAGTGAAATTCCGAATTGACAATTGACAGTTGACAATTGTTTGCGGAAACCCAAAGCAATCGGAAAGCCCCTGTCAACCCCAGCGAGGACGCACATCAATAGAACCGCGCCAGAAAGGAACTGCTCCAGGAAATAGCGTGCGTAGATCCTTCGGCGCAATAAGCCTTCCTCAGGATGACATCAAAAATATAACGTACATATCAGTTTCACTCAGCAAACCGACAAATTGGTATTTGACGATTTCAAACACACGCCTCTGTAGGGTGCGGGCATGACCGCACCGCTCCGGTTGGATGACTGAGAACTGCCGTTTTACGGTATATATTACGTACTCAATCGCGTCAGGTGGGCGGCGCGGCATGATAAGCGCCCTACAGAGCGTGTGCAGCAAACACCAATTTATCAGGAAGCTGAGTAAAGCCGATAAGCAAAAAATATAATCACAAAGGGATACCATAATTGTCAATTGTAAATTGTCAATTCGTACCCCCCATCAATTCAGAAGAGGTAAGAAAAATGCTGGATATCAAGAAAATCAAGGAAAATCCCGATGCAGTCAAAGCCGGCCTGCGGGCCAAGGAGGTGGACTGCGATGCCACCGTGGACAAGATTCTGGTGCTGGATGAGCGCATCCGGGCGCTGAAGACCGCCTCCGAGGGCAAGACCGCCCAGAAGAACAAGCTCAGTAAGGAAAACGGCAAGCTCTTTGGTCAGAAGAAGGCCGCAGAAAAGCGGGGCGAGGACACCTCCGCCATTGACGCGGCCATTGCCGCCAACAACGCCCAGTCCGTGCATCTGGACAAGGACGTGGCGGACGAACTTGCGGAGCTGGCAGAGCTTCAGGTTCAGTTCAAAACCGCCATGCTGAGCCTGCCGAACCTCCCCGACCCCGATCTGCTGCCCGGCGGCAAGGAGAACAACCAGCCCCTGCGCTATGTGGGCGAGAAGCACTCCTTTGACTTTGAGCCCAAGCACCATGTGGATCTGTGCCAGAACCTGGGCCTCATCGACTATGAGCGGGGCGTGAAGCTGGCGGGCGCGGGCAACTGGATGTACACCGGCATGGGTGCAAGACTGGAGTGGGCGCTGCTCAACTACTTCATCGACACCCACATTGCCGACGGCTATGAGTTCATCCTGCCGCCCCACATGCTGGAGTACATGTGCGGCGAGACCGCGGGCCAGTTCCCCAAGTTCGCCGACGAGGTCTACAAGATCGCCAACCCCACCGACGACCGGGTGCACTACATGCTCCCCACCGCCGAGGCGGCCCTGTGCTCCATCTACCGGGACGAAATCCTGAACGAGAGTGACCTGCCCCGGAAGCTCTTCGCCTACACCCCCTGCTTCAGAAGAGAGGCCGGTTCCCACCGGGCCGACGAGCGGGGCATGGTCCGGGGCCACCAGTTCAACAAGGTGGAGATGTTCCAGTTCACCAAGCCCGAGGATTCCGACGCGGCCTTCGAGGAGCTGGTCCACAAGGCCGAGAATCTGGTGGCAGGCCTGGGGCTCCACTTCCGCACCGTGAAGCTGGCCGCCGGGGACTGCTCCGCCTCCATGGCCCGCACCTACGACATTGAGATTCTGATTCCCTCCATGAACGGCTACAAGGAGGTTTCCTCCGTTTCCAACGCCCGGGATTACCAGGCCCGCCGGGGCAACATCCGCTTCCGCCGGGAGGCCACGGGCAAGCCCGAATTCGTCCACACCCTCAACGGCTCGGGTCTCGCCACCTCCCGGATCTTCCCGGCTCTGGTGGAGCAGAACCAGCGTGCCGACGGCAGCATCGTGGTGCCCGAAGCCCTGCGCAAGTACCTGGGCGGACTGGAAGTCATTGAGAAATAATTGACAATATTCTTATCGGGTTAACTCAGAAGTACGACAAATTGGCGTTTGGAGATTTCAAACGCACTTCGTCCTTACTGTAGGGGAGCCATTCATGGCTCCCGTGACGCGGTACGTTTTCGCCGAAATTCTGGGAATATCGGAACATTTCACCGCCGGGAGTGGTGCTCCGCGCAGCGAATCAGAATTACAATGATTGCCAGTGGCAATCATTCCATAATTCAAATGAATGGCTCCCCTACAGTGATTTTTCAACATTGCCAAAACAATATGACAAACGCCAATTTGTCGGTTTGCTGACTTAAGCCGATAAGCATTATTTACAATTAACAATTGTCAATTCTAATAGGAGGTATACGAATGTCAAAACCCAAAAAGCCCGCGTGGATTGACGAGTTTGTGGCCTTTGCCGTGAAGGGCAATGCCATGGCTCTGGCCGTCGGTACCATCATCGGCGCGGCCTTCTCCACCATCACCAAGAGCCTCACCGAGGATATCATCATGCCCATTGTGGCGATCTTCATGGGCGGCATCGACTTCTCCGAGATCAAGATTACCCTGCCCCGGCTCTTTGGCGAAGCCCCTCTGGACGAGGCGGGAAACATCATTCCCAACACCCTGAATGTGGGTAATTTTCTGTCCGCCGTCATCAACTTCCTGATTCTGGCCCTGGTGGTGTTCTTCCTGGTGAAGGGCATCAACAAACTGGTTGACCGGAACAAAAAGAAGGAAGAAGCCGCGCCTCCCGCGCCCCCGGCACCCTCTGCCGAGGAAAAGCTCCTCACCGAAATCCGGGACCTGCTGAAGGACAAATAACCCCCCAACGCCCGCGGAAACCGCGGGCGTTTTCCTATGCACTGCCAGAAAGACAAATTGGTGTTTGATGGTTTTGTACACACTGCGTTCTTACTGTAGGGGAGCCATTCATGGCTCCCGTGATGCAGTACGTTTTCGCCGCAATGCGGAGTAAAACGGAACATTTTACCGCCGGGAGTGGTGCTCCGCGCAGCGAATCAGAATTACAATGATTGCCAGTGGCAATCATTCCATAATTCAAATGAATGGCTCCCCTACAGCAAAAACATACATTTCAGATAATTACCAGCTAAACACCAATTTGCCACATACCGCATTTCCGGTGCTTTCCCGCAGGCTGCCAAAAAAATTGTATATTCGCCACAAATATATCGATATCTGTTTGACAAATCCAACATATGACATTATAATGAACATCGTATGAGCGTTCCCTGACTTTTCAAAAAATCAATAAAGGACGGATCAGGATATGTATAAAATCGTGCGCAAAAAGGAGCTGAACCCCACCGTCACCCTGATGGACATTGAGGCCCCCTTCATCGCCAGAAAGGCCAAGGCCGGTCAGTTCATCATCTTCCGGGTGGACGACATGAGCGAGCGGGTGCCCCTGACCATCGCGGGCTACGACCGGGAGGCCGGTACCGTCACCATCATTTTCCAGAAGGTGGGCTTCTCCACCAACGCCCTGGGTGCCCTCAATGAGGGCGACTACATCCAGGATTTCGTAGGCCCCCTGGGCAAGCCCACCCCCGTGGAGGGCAAGAAGAAGGTCTGCGTGGTCGGCGGCGGCGTGGGCTGCGCCATTGCCCTGCCCTCTGCCCGTGGCTTCAAGGAGGCCGGGGCTGAGGTCACCGTCATCGTTGGCTTCCGCAGCAAGGACATTGTCATCCTGGAGGAGGAGTTCAAGGAAGTGGCCGACCGCTTCATCCTCATGACCGACGACGGCTCCTATGGCCGCCATGGTCTCGTCACCGAGCCCCTGAAGGAGCTGCTGGAGGCGGGCGAGCAGTTTGACCAGGTGCTGGCCATCGGCCCCGTGCCCATGATGAAGTTCGTCTCCCTCACCACCAAGCCCTTCGGCACCCCCACCAACGTGTCCCTGAACCCCATCATGATCGACGGCACCGGAATGTGCGGCGGCTGCCGGGTCACCGTGGGCGGCGTGACCAAGTTCGCCTGCGTGGACGGGCCTGAGTTCGACGGCCATCAGGTGGATTACGCGGAGCTCATGAGCCGCAACAGCACCTACCGCGACCGGGAGGCCGAGGTAAGCGCCACCCACGTTTGCCGCATGGAAGCTATGGGCAAGGCGCTCATCAAGTAAGGGAGGATACCGAAATGGCGAATATGACTTTAACCAAGACCCCCATGCCGGAGCAGGACCCCAAGGTGCGTGCCCGGAACTTCAAGGAAGTGACCCTGGGCTACACCGCCGAGATGGCCATGGAAGAAGCGGGCCGGTGTCTCGGCTGCCGCAACCCCAAGTGCGTGGAGGGCTGCCCCGTCAACGTGCGCATCCCCGAGTTCATTGCCAAGGTAAAAGACGGCGACTTCAAGGCCGCCTATGAGATCATCACCTCCACCAACGCCCTGCCCGCCCTTTCCGGCCGGGTCTGCCCCCAGGAGACCCAGTGCGAAAGCAAGTGTGTCCGGGGCATCAAGGGTGAGCCCGTGGCCATCGGCCGCCTGGAGCGGTTCGTGGCCGACTGGTATCGGGAGAACATCAACGCCATGCCCGAAAAGACAGAGTCCAACGGCAAAAAGGTGGCCGTGGTGGGTTCCGGCCCTGCCGGTATGACCTGCGCCAGCGACCTGGCCAAGCGGGGCTACGCTGTCACCATGTTCGAGGCTCTGCACACCGCAGGCGGCGTGCTGGTCTACGGCATTCCCGAGTTCCGGCTTCCCAAGGCCATCGTGGCCAACGAGATCGAGAAACTGAAGGCCCAGGGCGTAGAGGTCATGACCAACATGGTCATCGGCCGGGTGCTGACCATCGATGAGCTGTTCGACATGGGCTACAAGGCCGTGTTCGTGGGCTCCGGCGCGGGCCTGCCCATGTTCATGAACATCCCCGGCGAGAGCCTGAAGGGTGTCATGTCTGCCAACGAATACCTGACCCGTACCAATCTGATGAAGGCCTACAACGCCGATGCCGATACCCCCATCATTCATTCCCGCGCGGTGGCCGTGGTGGGCGGCGGCAACGTGGCCATGGATGCGGCCCGCTGCGCCATGCGCCTGGGCGCGGACAAGGTGTATGTTGTCTACCGCCGGGGCGAGGCTGAGATGCCCGCGAGACTTGAGGAGCAGCACCACGCCAAGGAAGAGGGCATCGAGTTTAAGACCCTCTGCAACCCCGTGGAGATTCTCCCCGACGAGAACGGCCGTGTGAAGGCCATCCGCTGCATCCGCATGGAGCTGGGCGAGCCCGATGCTTCCGGCCGCCGCCGTCCCGTGGAGGTCCCCGGCAGCGAGTTCGACCTGGATGTGGACACCGTGATTATGTCTCTCGGCACCAGCCCCAACCCCCTGATCCGCTCCACCACCCCGGGTCTCGACACCAACCGGAAGGGCTGCCTGGTTATCAACGAGGATGCCATGACCACCCGGGAGGGCGTGTTCGCCGGCGGCGACGCGGTTACCGGCGCAGCCACGGTGATTCTCGCCATGGGCGCGGGCAAGAAGGGCGCCGCCTCCATCGACGCGTTCCTGAGCAAATAAAGAAACGCTCACCTACAACCCCCCTCCCACCCGGGAGGGGGTTCTCTTTACAATTAATTCACATTCAGTTGATACTCCGTTCAGGAAGTTTCTGTAAAATGCCCCTCAACTGAAATGAAAAGCAAATTAGTGTTTACCTATTTGTTTTGAAAATGCTGGAATAACACTGTAGGGGAGCCATTCA
>CALYTB010000048.1 GCA_945486035.1 uncultured Clostridia bacterium | reverse complement strand
CCTGTTTCCCATTTGGAAACGGCCTTGCAGCTGACTCCGATTTTGTCCGCCAGGGCCTGCTGCGTCAGTTTTTTCCCCTCCCGCAGCTGCCGAATGGCCGCAGAGGTCACATAGGTATTCATGAACAACACTTCCTTTCCCCAAAAGCATACCACGCTTGTGCCCCCAACGCAACCTACGCGCCGTAGAATCCCCAACACCCAACAAATCCCGGTAAGAACCGGTCAGTTAATTGTTGTTTGACGATTTCGTACACACTGCGATTTTGCTGTAGGGGAGCCATTCATGGCTCCCGTGATGCAGTACATTTCCGCCGAAACGCTCCTATAATCGGTACATTTTACCGCCGGGAGTGGTGCTCCGCGCAGCGAATCAGAATTACAATGATTGCCAGTGGCAATCATTCCATAATTCAAATGAATGGCTCCCCTACAGTGTTTTTTTAGGCATTTCCAAAACGGTCCACCAAACAACAGTTTTCCACCAGGGTTCAAAAGTCAAGCCCGCCGGACGGCGGGCTTGTTTTTGTTATGGGGTTTCCAGATAGCCCCAGCCGAATCGGTTGTCGAAGCCGGTTTCGCCCATATCCAGCGCCGTGGATGCCAGGAAATCCGAAACCTCTGCGGGCTTCACGCCGCTTTGGAGGGCTTGGGCGATCAGGCCGGAGACCCGGGCGGCGGCATAGGAGGAGCCCTTGTCCTCGCCCCAGTCTCCCCGGGCGCAGAAATCCACGGCTTCTCCGTACAGATACCACAGGCTGGTCTTCGGCGCTCCCGCCTCATTCCGGTCAACGCCCGCCACGCCGATGACCTCCTCCCAAGCAGCGGGATAGGCCACCGTGCCCAGGCCGGTGCTCACGCTCAGGTTGCCGGTACAGGCCACCAGGATTGCCCCCCGGTCATGGGCATAGCAGACAGCCTCATAGAGGATGTCGCTTTCCTTCGGAATCGTCCAGCTCATGTTGATGACATCCGCATGATAGGTATCCACGGCGGTACGCAGCGCGGCAACAATGGCCTCCTCGTTGACGGTGTCCCGGGAATCAAAGCATTTGAGCATGACCACATTGGCTTCCGGCGCGGCCTGGCTGATCAGAGCACAGATTCCGGTGCCATGGCCGATGGAATCCGTCAGATCATCGTCTTCGCCCAGAAAGCTCTCCCCTTCCCCCGGATGGTCGCTGCATCCGGAGTCCAGGATGCAGACGGTGACCTTTTTCCCGGCTTTCTGCCGGGAAAGGGACGGCAGCGCGGCCAGCATGAAAACCGCAAGGAGCGCCAAAGCGCTCCCTGCAATGATCCATAGCTTGTGTTTCATACCGCCAATCCTCAGGCGGCTTCTTCATCGGCCTGGGTTTCCTGGGCCGGTTCCGGAGCCGGCGAAGGGGCCGGCTCCGGGGTAGTCGGTTCGGGGGTGGGTTCTACATGCTCCGCAGCAGGCTCGGTAGGCTCTGTCGCGGGCTCCGTAGGCTCTGTCGGAGGCTCCGTAGGCTCTGTTGCGGGCTCCGTGGGCTCTGTTGCGGGCTCCGTGGGCTCTGTGTCAGGCTCCGTAGGCTCTGTGTCAGGCTCCGAAGGCTCAGTGGGCTCCGTGTCAGGCTCCGTAGGCTCTTCCTCCACAGGCTCCGTAGGCTCCGCGTCAGGCTCCGTGAAGGGCATCAGCTGGAATTTCGCTTCGCCCCAGGTGACACTGCCGTCCTTCAGAACCGCGCCCACATACAGCGTATTACAGCCGTTCTCGTAGTCCTCCACGGGCAGCTTGATGCTGCACTCGGTGGTCCGGGAAATCAGCTCCTGGGTTCCGCTTTCATCCGCGTTGTACACCAGGTATTCGGAGGCAGGCTCGCTGGCTTCCCAGCGGAATTCCACCAGCTTCTGATCCTCTTCCAGCGGAATCCTCCAAACGCCGTTGGACTTCTCTGCCTCCTGTTTCGGCTTGACGCTGACCAGATTGCCGATTGCGCCGGGTTCCGGAGTTGCCACGGGTTCCTCGGTCAGTTTGCCGCGCAGGCTAAAGGATGCTGTGCTGGCCTGAGCTGACGATGTGCTGTCCACCTCCGCCAATTCAATCCCGACGGAGATGTCCTTGCGCATCCAGAAATTCACCGCCCCGTCTCTCTCGAAAGCAATCTTAAATATGCCATATTTCATCTGGTCGGTATTGAGGGTGAACGCCTGATAACCACCTTGTGCACTATACGTATACAAATATCCGTCAATCAATTGATAGGTTACAGAGCGGGCTAAAGTACCTGCTGCAGTGAGTGTGATTTTTCTGATGTAGTATTGTTTGCCCGAATCTTCAAGACGCAGCGCAAACTGGATTTCAAAGGGGTTAATATAGCCGAGTGTATCAAGACTCGGCGACCACTGGACTGTACGGGTGGAACCGAGATTACTACCTGGCACTGCGCTGCTATAGAGGAGATTCTGGCCGCTCACAATGGAGAACGTGACGTCTATGCTGTCCTTGACCACAACAGAAATCGGAATCATCACGTCATCTACATAATTCTTTCCACTCACACCTTCATAATCCAAATAGGCGCCATAGGGTACGTATTTCGCATTGTAATTGTCGGTTTTATCGGGATATCGCTCAGGATCTTCCCAGCTCAGCGTTCCCTTCACCTCTTCGAGCGTTACAGGATTCACAGGCAGATTTGTCAGCACAGGCGTAAAATCGCTCAGCTGATTGACCAGTGTACCACTGGCGGGCTGGAAAATGGCGCCCTCCTTCAGGTAAGCATCGCAATCCTTGCAATAGGGTGTTGCGCGGATGACTTCCACATGGAATTTTTGCGTCAGCTGGATGTAATTGCTCTCCGTGACTGAGGTGGGATGGAACACTGCCTGCACATCATATCCGTCACCGAAATCCTGGTCATCGCCGCTGGCACTGGCGTTCAGAGTACGGCCATAATACGGGGCATGAACGTTATCATTCCATTCCCACCAACCTTCTACCGGAGTGCTATCGCTCATGGTTACATTCGCATTATGGATGATTTCGTTGGCGGTCTGATACCTGTCATCATTTTCTTCATCCTTGCCAGGTCTCAGCTGTTGGCCGTAGCCCAGCGGAGCCACGCTATAGCCGGAGCTGACATACAGCGGAGCGGGATCGATGGTGAAGGTCAGGTTCTTTGTTTCGCTTTCATCGCCGTCCGACCACATGTAGTTGGCAGCATCCTTCAGCTTCAGCGTGACGGTATAGCCTCCCGCGTCCGTTCCGCCGTTGTTTCTCGTCACGGTGTAGTCGTCGGTATCGGAAAGGCTGGGCTTCTGAAGCTTCCCGTTGTAGACCACGGACGGCACCGTGGGGATGGTAACCGTTCCCTTGCTCACATTGACCGTCACCTGGACAGTGGCAGTTGTGTAATTATTCGTGTCACTGGGAGTGAAGACCACGTTGTAGGAGAAGCTGCCGGCTTGATTGAGCCTGGTGCCGGAAGACTCCTTCCACGCAAAGCTGCCATCCACATTGCTCTGGTATTCGGTCCCCGCCGTCAGGGCGATGGCGACACTGCCCAGATTGCTGCCAAGCTTGGCAGTGTATTCCAGCGTACCGCTGAGAACCGGGGTCGCGCGGGTGATGGTAACGGTGTCGCCGTTTTCCTCGCCGGTCTTGCTGAGCAAAACATACAGATTCGGGTCAAAATCGCCGGTGAGTGTGCAGTCGGAAACCTCCGACAGCCAGACCTTCGCGGTGCCGGGCGTGATCTGGGACTGCTCCAGCACAGCGCCGGTAACACTGGGGGTCACACCGTCGATTCTCTCGCCGGTATCGATATCGGAGAAATAGAGGACACACTCAGCGTTGTTGTTCACATCCAGCTTGCGTCCCATGTACCCGATGGTATCGGGCACAGCATCCACCTTCAGCCGCAAGCCGATCTGGGTATTCACGACCAGCAGGATTTCCGCGGAGCTGTAATCGTACATCTGCTCCGCATCGGGGATGAACACAACCTTGTACACTTCCTGACCGTTGTTCGCGGCGGCAGCTACAATGGTTTCATCCTCCCAGCTGAAGGTACCGCTGACGGTCTCGCCGGTGGCGGCGGCAACCGCGGTACCGGTCAGGGCCAGATCGCCCAGCTTCGTCCCATAGGGGATGTAGAGGCTTCCCTCGGGGTAGGTGATGCTGGCGGTAATATTCACCGCCTTCTTCAGGACATACAGAGCGATATCCTTGCTGTCGGTGGTAGCAGCGCCGCTGTCATCGGTGTAGGTAATGGTTACGCGCACCGGATAGCACTGGCTTGTGGAATCCACCTGGGGGCTGTCCGTCAGCTGTTCCACCGACACGGTGAGCTGCTCCAGATAGTCGGCGCAGTTTTCGTCCTTGGCAAGCAGCGCCATTGCCTCCGCCACGAAGTCCTCCACACCGTTAAACTCGTCCAGCCGCACCGGCATTGTGTATTCGTCCGGAATGGCGTTCAGGGCGTTTACTACGATGCGTTCCACAGGATCCGTCGGCAGCCAGTTGGCCTTGTAGCTGCGATTGCCCACGGAGCCCGTGGGGATCACCACCGTGAGGGTCTTTTCGGTAAGGCCCGTACCCGTCCAGCCGACGAAATCATAGCCCTCCGCCGTGGGATTCTTCAGCACGATTTCTTCGCTTTCGATGGTGTATTTGTCCGGATTGGGCTCCGCCGTTTCGCCGCGGACAAGGTCTATGGTGATGGTGTAGACAATGGGCTCCCACTTTGCGGTCAGGGTGATATTCCCCACAGCCCCGGCGGGGATGCACACACCGCCCTTTCCGTCGGCTTCCAGCGCATCAATGCCCGTCACATCCCAGCCCAGGAAGTTGTAGCCCGTGCGGGTGGGGTCGGAAATGGGCAGGCTGCCGCTCTCAATACTGTGGCTGACAGGGTTTCCGGGGGCATTCTCGCCGCCGCCCAGCTCGTAGGTGATGGTGTACTCAACCGGCTTCCAGCAGGCGTACAGGGTCATATCGCCCTCAACCACATAGGAATTCAGGTCAACCCGATTGGCCTCGCCGCCGTTCTTGGCGCGGAACCAGCCCAGGAATTCGTAGTGCTCCCGCTGGGGATCGGCGGGAATATGCTCGACAGGCAGGCCCACATGCTCCAGTGCCATGGAGTAGGGCTTTTCCTGCTCGCCATAGTTCAGCTCATAGGTCAAAACGGCGGTCTTCTCCCAACGGGCGTAGAAGGTCACGCCGCCGGTGAGCACATATTCCTCCGGATTCACAGGCTCTCCGGAGCAGTCGGAGGTCAGATACCAGCCGAAGAAATCATGGCCGTCGTAGTTGGGCAGCAGATAGTCAAGCCCCGTCTCGCCCACCTTATGGGTGGCGTAGGTGTAGCGGGCGTACTCGGTCTCGTCACCGGGGAAGATGGGCTCGGTTTTCACGACCGCCACAGGCTGGCCGTCGACCTCCTCATACCACCGGTCCACAACATAGGCCGCCCGGCCCTTCGCTCCGCCAAAGTCCACGGTGACATTCACCCGCCAGTCGGCATACAGGGTGATGTCCTTATAGATCTCCGTGGTGAAGTCAAAGGCCTTCTCCTCGCACGCGGCGTTGTCATACCAGCCCGCGAAGGTCAGCCCCTTCACATAGGGGTCGGCGGGCTTGGTGATGGTTTTGCCCTTCTCCACCTTCACAATCCGGTAGGTTTCCAGGTCGCCGTAGTTATACTGGAACGTTGCCCGGTAGTAGCGCACGCCCTCCAGGGTGATCGTCACGTCGTAGGACGGCATGGTGAAGGTGACCGTGGTGCCGTGGGTGGTGTACTCCAGCCCCTCGGGCTCGGAGATCAGGCGGACCTCCTCATAGCCGTCCAGCAGCTCCACGGAGATGGTGACCGTTTCGCCGGGGATCATGGCAGACAGCTGGGAAGGCTCGTGGGTCACAAGCTCCCAGGAATCAATGCCCTCCCCGGTTTCCACCGTAAGCTTGCTGGAAAGGCTGCCCAGGGTCAGGACAACAACGGATTCGCTCTCCCGTCCGGTGACCACCAGTCCGCTGGCAACGGCGCTGCCGCCGTTCAGGCTCATCATGATCGGGCGCTCGGTTCCGTTGAAGGCGGAACGGTCCGTGGTCAGCGACCAGCGGTGCTCCTCGCCCGCCACGGGCTGGAAGGTCATGGGCTGTGCCGCGTCGCTGCCGCTGACCGTGAACACGGTGCCGGCAGGCGCTTCGGGGCCTTCGATGATATAGGTGATCTCACTGCTGTAGCCGGGGTAACGGCTGGCGAACAGGTTGAAGGTCAGATCGTACTCCCTGGTGGACGCGAAAATGTCATAGCGCACGGTGTCGCTGTTGGGCGTCAGGTAGCACATATTGCTGATGCGGGGAATGCTGTACTGCACGGTGCGGTCCACCTCGTTGAGGGTGGGATTGAACCAGGACAGCGCCGCACCGTCGATTTCGGGGTAGCGCTCCTTCACCGCGGCAATCACCGCGTCCAGATCGATGGTGCCGGTGGCGCTGGGCTCCACGGGGCAGCCCAGAACGTGGGTATTCTCGAAGGTGGTTTCAAACACCACATCATGCTCCCACTCGGCTTCCTCGATGCCCCACGCGTGGGCACACCAGTCGTAAAGGGTGATGTCCACATTGACGGTGGTGGTGGCCATCTTGAACTCTCGGGCAAACGGGAACACCTGCCGATGATTCTTAATCAGTTCGGACTTGTTCTTGTTCTCGTAGGTCAGCACCACGTCGCACTCGTAGTTGGTCACCTTGTTGGCGGCAGCCGCCATTTCATCCGCATAGACCACACCGAACTTGCGGTCGCCGGTTCCATCGCCGACAAGGATGACATTAACGCGCGGATCGTCTTCTTGAACCGGTTCTCCATTGATGACGATGTTCTTCAGCGCCAGCTTTGCGGTGACATTGCCCTCCTGCAGGTTCTCAAACAACAGCTGGTTTTCGGTGCATTCTGCCGTGAGCATGTCATAGGTCTTCATGGGGATATATGGCAAGGGGTAGTTCGCCTTATGGTCGGCATCCTTCGTAGCAGCTGCCCACAGTTCATCCAAAGCCCTGTTTTGGACAACGCTCATGGTCATTCCCACGGACTTGGAGTACAGCGGCCAGCGATGGCTCCAGAGCGTCCAGGTCTTCTCATAGGAAATGATGAACACCTCGACCTCGATGCCCAGCTCGATTTCAATGTCTACACCCACTTCCACATATAGGGCGCCCGCGTAATTGCCTCCGCCCGCCGATAGGGCATAGGTATACATAAACATGCCCGCCAGCTCCACATAGGCATATACCGAGCCCGTGATGGAAACCGTTACTTTATGAAGGATGCTGACGGAAAGGGTGACCGCGATGCCCACCCGCACGCCGATCTTGCCGATCAGGTAGATCTCGGTGGTGACCTCGCTGGACAGCTTCTGCTTGTAGGAGCCGCCCTTGGCCTTCAGGAAGTTGTAGTTGAAGCCGATTTTCTGGCCGTATTCCGCCGTGACGGTTACGCCGAAGGTGGCGACCACACCCGCCTGACCCACGAGCTCCACGTCGAGGCCAAAGAAGATGATGCCGTAGAAGGGGTATCTGAGCTTCAGCAGGGGCACGCCGAACAGATCCTGATACTCCAGCTCCGCATCAATCAGCTCCTGCATGGTATTCATCAGCGTGTCGGCCGCTTCCTGGTAATCGTAGCCCTCGATTGCCGTTCCGTCAGCCCGGACGATCTCCTCCAGCGTGTTCTTCGCCTCGTCGAGGATGCCCATACCATCGCCGGTAGTCACCTTGAGCTGCAGGCTTATGGTGGTCTTGGTATTGAACAGCACGGACATATCCAGCCACAGGAATCCGCCGTCCACGTTGACCTTCAGGGTCAGCTGCTCCTCAAAGTACAGATAGGGAGAGAGCGTGACCATCAGGCCCTGGGGACCGTACAGGGCAACCGTAATTCCCACGCCGATGCCGGCAGTGGCGGTGCTGTCCTTGACGGACACCTTAATGTCCAGCTTGGGATCGCTGACATAGGGGACCAGCGCGGCCAGAGAATAGGTGTTCGCGCCGTACTTTTCATCCAGCATCCGCTGGGTATCCTCGCTGGTCATAACCGCCACCAGCATCTGGGCCTTCAGCTCGTCGTTGGCGGCCAGCTGGCTGGCGATGGTCTTCTCGATCTGGGCAATCTGCTCCTGGGTCAGGTTCTCCTCCAGGTCCACATCCTCGGTGGTATGCACATCCATCTCGGTGATGTAGGACTCTGGATCCGCGTAGACGAAGGTCACCTGGCTGGTGCCGTCGGCAAGGGCCTCCACGGATTGAATCTGGGCGAACAGCACATAGCCCGCCAGATCGCCGCCCTGCCAGGAATCGACGGGGGCTTCCTCCCTGCCGATATCGCCGTCGTAGAATACGACCACCTGCTCCGGCTGCAGATTGACCTCGCCGGTCATAATCAGCTTGCCGGGAATCACATCGCTCTGGGCATCGTGATCCTCAATCACGTTATGTACGGTGCCGTCCTCGGCATAGTCGCTTGTGTACTCAATCCCCGAATTGACCACGGGGGTATAGCCGGTTACGTTGTCCCACAGAACGTAGGTCAGTCCCTCGGTAAACTGAACGACCTCGACCTGCTCACGGAAGACGCTTACCGTCAGCGTATCGATATACTCGGGATAACCGGCAAAGCGCACATCGTTTTGCACATACAGGGTAAAGGTGCTGCCGGGAGTGAAGCCCGCCTCGCAGTAGAGCTCCGCGCCGCTTTCGGTTTCGCGCACGGAGATTTCGGGAGCCTCCAGGCCGGTACCAGCTTCCGCGGTGATGTTCTTTTCCGCCTCAGCCGCACTCATGCCCTCGGGCAGCACCAGTCCGATGGCTGCCGCGCCGTCGGGAAGCTCAATTTCGGCAACCGTGCCGGGATCCTCCCGCACCTCCTGCTCATAGGACGAATACATGGCATAGAGGGTCATGCTCCCCTCAATGGGATCGGTATAGCCGAAGCCCGTGGTGCATTCCTCGTCCACGCACCAGCCGCCGAAGGAATAGCCCTCCTTGAAGGTATACAGGGTCTCCACCGGCTTGGTCAGCAGATACTCACCCTTGGCAAACACCATGGGCTCGATCTCACGGCCGCCGAAGGTTTCAAAGGTAACAACCGCTGCCTCGGCTTCGTCGACGAACCGGGCATACAGGGTCATCTGCCGGTCTACGGTGCCCAGACGGGACACGGGAGTGGTATACTCGGCATCTTCATACCAGGCTGTGAAAATCTTGCCCTCCAGGGTGGTGACGGCCTTGCTAAAATCCACCATGCCGCCGGGGGCAATTTCCTGGACCTCAACCGGCGTGCCCTCGGTGACGAAGTGCACCAGCCACTTGCTGAGGACAAAGTCCACCTGCTCGCCGGGCTGCAGCTCCACGACCTCGGCATCGGGGCCCGTCACCTTGAAAGCTTTGTCCGTTTCATTGACCACAGAACCGGTGGCGCGGACGGTCAGGGAGTCCACAGCCTCCTGCACACGAACCACACCCAGGGCGCCGTTACCCTCGATCACCACTTCGTCGGCGCTCTTGACAATCACCTCGGGAAGCTGCGTGCCGGAATCCATGTGGAGGTAGATCGTGTCGGGCTCATTCTTTCCCTCCGCGTCCACCGCGGTATCCCGGATGTGTACACGGGCAATCTCGCTTTCGCTCAGATCAACGCTGGCCCCGGCATTCAGGGACAGGGCAGCGGCCTTCACGGCGGTCAGAGTCAGGTTCTGCGCCGTCGCGACAGCCAGACGGTCCGGCAGCATGGTGCCCATGGAAAGATCGTCGCCCAGAATGGCGATGTTGCCCGGCTCCGAAACGCCCTTCAGGGTGTCGATGGCCGCCTGGGAATCCACCGCGGTGGGGAACGCGATTTCCATCAGATGCACATACTCGTCGGTGCTGATGGTGGCTTTGGGATCAATCTGCGCCGGTTCCCCGGGCAGATAGCCATTCTCCGCCAGGATGGCAAGATAAATGCTGTCATCCTCCAGGCTCAGGTTCTTGATGCGCTCCGAATGCGCGGTCAGATCAATGTCGGCCGCGTCCTCCACAATAAAGCTCAGCATCCCGGCAATCTGTTTGCCGGCCTCCTCCCAGGTGAGCTCCCGCACAAAGGTAAACACTTCCCCCGCGGTGGTTTCCTGGGTCGGGTCCCCATTTTTTGCGCAGCCCGCGAAATTGGTGGTGATCAGGGAAATCACCAGGACCATTGAAATGATTCTCTTCAAATATGTCTTCATTCTCTATCCTCCTGCCGTCAACAGCCGGTTGATTCTGTGGGATCGGCTTCCCCAGAGGAAGCGCTGCTTCGCAGTTTCTCATGAAAACAGATGCCTGTTGCCGCAATGAAATCGCGGCACTTTCCCGCGGGACAGGCGCGGTTCATGAGGGATATGGGGGTGCGGATGGTTGCGCCCGTCTGACGGGCCGATTCAATATTCACAGCATATCCTCCTTCCGCTCATCCGCAGCCGAAGCCCGGAGCGTTTCCATGTCGAAGCCCGCCTGAGCCAGCCGTACTGTGTTCTCCACCGTGCTGCGCGCCATAGCCGCAAGGTCCATAGCCAGCACCTGAGGAATCACCGCTTCGCGTTCCTGTGCAGGCACATCATAAATCTTCAGCACGCACCGCAGAAACAGCGTGATTTTCTTTTCGATGGTGAAATACATGTCGCACTTGCGGGCCATCAGTCCGCGCATCACGCCGCCTGAGACCAGATCCAGCTCATAAAAATCGCTCTGGGCCGCATCCGGAAGATATTTGCCGAAGATCAGCCGCAGCTCCTGCGCAGTGCTTCTGTAAATATAATCCGACGTGGTAGGCAGGGTGTAAGCCGAAGTATACAGATCCCGCAGCGGTTCGCCAAGTTCGCAGATGTGCAGCTGCATCGCCGTTTCAACGCAGTAGACCAGCAGTGGATCCGTCTTTTCCCCCAGCAATGACCGTACTGCGGAAAACTGCACACGAAACATATGGGTCACCAGCGCGTACAGAATGGACTCCTTATCCGGATATGCGCGAAGCACAGCGCCCTTTGTCCGGTCAATCCGCTCGGCAATCTGGTCGAGGGTCGTCTCTTGATAGCCCCGCTCCAGAAAAAGTGCAACCGCGTATCGAAGCACCTGCGCCCGGGTCTGCTCCATGCGCTGATACCGTTTTCCCTGTTTCATCCAACTCCTCCAAAATCAAAACTGACCGTGGTCCGAACTAAAGTCTCTCATCCAGTATATTATATACCTCGGCGCCAATCAAGTCAATAGTATAAACTCCATATTTCTTCACCCATCTGATATAGATATGCCGAAACTCAAGTTCTAATCCTATTGAAATACGGATTTGTGCGCTATAATGATGGAACTATGCTGATTTTCCCATTCTCCTCACCAGCCCCTTCCGGGGAATCTGTCTGCCCGCCTCCCGGGAGGATACGGCGGCCTGCCGTCTGGAAAAACGGTGTAGAAATGGTGTATTATCCACCTTTCCAAGTCAAAAAACCATTGCAAATAAAGGAGTTTTGCAGATTATGAAATTAGATATCGGCGTATCCGAGCCGGTTTCATAAGGCTCTCCGCCGCTGTGATGAATGCCGCTAACGCTTGAAAACATTGACTTTTATGCGGGATCGCGCAGAATGAAAACGACTGCTTTTCACTGCGGATCCATACGCCAATGGTGTAAAAATGGAGTAGAAAAAACATCGGATTTACAGGGCAAAAAGGCCGCCACTACACAGGCGAAAACATACGACAACAGGCATCAACGGGCAAAAATAATTCTGTCCAACCTGGGCAGAATTTTCAAAATCCACTTCCGACTAAGTTGGTTGGAAGTCTGAAACCTCACTTCTGTCCAAGTTGGACAGAAGTTGAAAAGCCAACTTCGACACAAGTTGTGTCGAAGTCAAAAATCACTTTTACGCAACTTGCTGAGAGGTTGGATTATAACTTCTACTCAGATTGTGTAGAAGTTAAATTTGCATCAAAACAAAAAGCAAGGCACTAACTTTTTTACGGTTAGTGCCTTTGGCTTAGTCGTTCTTTGTTTCTTTCAAATCAAAGTATGCGTTACAAAAAAGTATTTGGTCTGTCATCTTCGATTGAATACTTTATAAAATCGAATTTTTCCTTGTTCTTCTTGTAATAGCCCTCTGCTGCCGTGCAAAGGATGTAGCACAAGTGGGATATAGGTACTTTCAGTTCTCTCCGCACTATGTTCATATCTTTGCCATAGGCGACCATACTCAGATCACCGTTAGCACCATCTTCTCCGGTTATGACAAGCTCGAATTTATCAACCTTGCACCGAACTTCGTGAATTTTGGATTGCTCCACGTTTGGTGTGCTTTGATGAAGCAGACAATTACGCAAACTATAAATAATTTCTTCGTTCAGATAGGGCATATCCTGTCCGTAGGGGGAATCACATCTATCTGTAATAACATATTGGCTGCACCAGTTTTTATAGCGCACGGCGTTGTAATCCTCGTTGGGATATTCAGCTTTTCCACAGGTGTCAGGTAAAGTCAGCGCAAGTGCTAACGCTGACAAATACAGTTCGTGAGACATTGCCATACGAATCTCATATACTATTCGGTCGATCAGGCAAATCACCTCATTTCAGCCGTTCACATTACAGCCAGAGTCCTTCGTTTTTGAAAAAGATATGTTTTATTCGGATTCTTCCTTCTTCGTGCTTTGGATACTTAAGATTTGCTGTATGCCCTTAAGCTCATCACCAATCTTTTTCATAGACTTAAGCAGATTTTCCTCGTCGGTCGTTG
>CALYTB010000047.1 GCA_945486035.1 uncultured Clostridia bacterium | reverse complement strand
ATATGCTGTCATTGCGAGCCAGTTCGCAAACTGGCGTGGCAATCCCCCGGTTAGAAGGGAAATGTATCGATAATAACCCTGCAGAGTGGGAAAACGTTGCGTTTTTTGGTGGTAATCGTCACCTGGTTCCTTTCAACCGGGGGATTGCCACGACCAGTCTGCGGACTGGTCTCGCAATGACAGGAAACTTGGAGCAAAACGGCAAACACCAATTTGCCGTTCAGAGAAGCGAAAACCCGGCCCTTGGTTTGGGTGGGGCCGGGGGATGGAGGAGTGGAATATGGGCTATACCGATCTGATTTTTGACCTTTACGGCACCCTGGTGGATATCCACACCGATGAAAATGACCGGGTCTGGGAGAAAACCGCCGTGTACTTTGGCTTCTACGGGGCCCGCTACACGGGGCCGGAGCTGAAAAGCGCTTTTGAAAAGGCCATGGCCGACCGGGAGGCCCGGGCGGGCCAGAGCTACGAATGCTTCCCGGACATCCCCTTCGAACAGGTGATGGCCCAGCTGTTCCGGGACAAGGGCATCCATGCCGACCCCGAGGGCCTGGGAACAAACGCCGCCCAGCTGTTCCGGATCGCCTCCCTGGACTATATCCGGCTGTATCCCCATGTCCTGGAGGCCCTGGCGGCGCTTCGGCGGAAGGGATACCGGCTGTGGCTGCTGAGCAACGCCCAGCAGGTATTCACCGCCTATGAGCTGCGGCACCTGGGGTTGGGGGAGCAGCTGGACGGGATCTACCTGTCCTCGGACTACGGCTGCCGCAAGCCGGACCTGCGGTTCTACCGGGCGCTGCTGGAGGAGCGGGGCCTTTCGCCGGAGCACTGTCTGATGATCGGAAACGACCGGCAGACGGACATTGCCGGGGCCAAGGCCGCGGGGCTTGCCACCCTCTATATGCACACCGCCCTCACGCCCCCGGACCAGGAAGCGGCGGACGGCGCCCTCCGCCCCGACACGGCCCCCGCGGGCACGCTGCACTTCGAGTACGAAGGCGACAACTGGCAGGAGCTGGCGGAGCTGATTATGAAAATGGACAACTGATAATTCCTCCCATTCAAAAAAGCCATCCCCCGGGGGATGGCTTTTTGTACGGAAAAGGGAACGGTACGGTAAATTGGTGTGTGCGGATTTGGAATGCACCCAGTCTTTGCTGTAGGGGAGCCATTTATGGCTCCCGGCGGTAACAGGCTGTGAAACGAAACGTTCAGGCGAATTCGCCGCAATGCGTTGTGAACCCGAAGTACCTGCTGCCGGGAGCCATAAATGGCTCCCCTACAGCGGAACCATACATTTCCAATAATCACTATACCATTGTGCCAGGTCTTTCCAAAAAATCGTCGATTGTCAGTTTCTCCTCCCGGGCGGCGGCGCAGGAGGAGCGGGGGATCAGCTCGGTGTGCAGCAGAAAGGTGCTGGGGGCCACGCCTTCGATCTGGCTGGCCATGGCGCAGTAGGCGCTTTTGCCCAGCTCCGTCCGATCCTGGCGGATGGTGGTTAAGGCAGGCGTGCAGCTTTCGCACAGGGGCAGGTCGTCGAAGCCCAGGATGCTGACATCCTCCGGCACCCGGATGCCCTTTTCCCGGCACCGCTCCAGCACGGCCTGGGCCAGGGTGTCGTGGCTGCACACAATCGCGGTGCAGCCCTGCTTCAGCAGGGCAGGAAGGTGCTCGTCCAGGCAGATGTGCTGGTGGTAGGAGTTGCGGGCCATCCCCTTGCCGCAGGGCAGACGGTTGTCCCGCATGGCCTGGAAGAAGGCCTCGTAGCGCTGCCGGTAGACGTAGGCGCCCAGGGCGCTGCTCAGGTATCCGATGCGGCGGTGGTTCAGCCCCGCCAGGTACTGCACCGCCAGATGCAGGCCCTCCCCGTTGTCCGCCCCCACATAGGTCACCCGGGGATTGCCGGTGACCCGGTTGTCGTAGAGCACCGTGGGGCTGGTGCAGGTTTCGAAGTCCTTCAGCCAGGGGTCCCGGAGGGACAGGCCCAGAAACAGGGCTCCCAGGTAGTTCTCCCGGAGCATGTACTGCTCGTAGGGAATCTGCTCCTCCAGCTCGATGGTCAGGGGGATCACGTGAACGGAGTACCCCGCGGGCTCCGCCATTTTCCGGAAGCCCACCAGAATGTCGTAGCCAAAATCCTCGGGGTGTTCATAGGCCATGTTGGTGATGAACACGGCCAGCCTGGGCGCCTCGTCCCCCCGGCGAGGCCGGGAGTAGCCCAGCTCCACGGCGGTTTCCACCACGGCGCGGCGCATGGCGCTGCTGACATCCGCGGCGCCGTTGAGGGCTTTGGATACGGTGCCCTTTGTAACGCCCAGCACCCGGGCGATATCCTCCAACGTAGCCATACCGGGCCCCCTTTCTGAAAAAGTGTCGGGAAAAAAATTGGTGTTTGCCGGCGGGGCCGGCGGCCAATGCGTTACGGACCCTGGGTGGTGAACCAACATCCTTTGGGCCCCTCGACCGGTACTGCTCAGGTAAATTGTTGTTTACAATTCTCAAACGCACTTCGAACTTACTGTAGGGGAGCCATTCATGGCTCCCGTAGAGCAGTACGTTTTCGCCGAAATGCTGAGAATATCAGAACATTTCACCGCCGGGAGCCATGAATGGCTCCCCTACAGTGTGTTTCCAACATTTCCAATGCAATTACGCTAAACAACAATTGATCGTTCTGAGATGATCTAAAATACCATATCACACTTTTACGCGAAAATCGACTTCTTTTTCGGGAAAAGGGTTTGGTTGGATTTCATAAAAATATGGGAGCTGTTTTGTTGATAACGTTGATTTTTTGCGGATTGGGGGCAAAGCGGTTGACATATTTGCGGAAACGTACTAAAACTTATAGGAGCGAAACTTTTCGAAACATGTTTTTGCGTTTGTGTGAAGGAGAGAGCACATGCGTTTTCTATACGGAAAACAGGACCTGGCAACCCGGGAGCGGGCCCAGGAGGTTTCCTTTCTGCTGACCAACGGCCTGGGGGGCTATGCCTCCACCACGGCTGCTTTTTCCGTCCCCCGCTGCGACCAGGGGCTTCTGGTGGCGGCGGTCAGCGCCCCCAACAAGCGCCTGACCCTGGTGCACCGGCTCAGCGAGGTGCTGCGGCTCCAGGACCGGGACGAATACCTGTCCAGCCAGAGCTTTGCAAACGGTAAGGCCCCGGAGGACGGGCTGAGAAATTTAGACAGCTTTTCTTTTGAATACGGCCCCTGCTGGCGCTATCACACCGGGGGTGTTCAGGTGGAGCGCAGGCTCTGCCTGGCCTGGGAGCGCAATGCCGCCGCGGTTGTTTACACCGTGGACAACCGCTCCGCCGAAAGCTGCACCCTGGAGGTTGTCCCCCAGCTGAAGTTCGCCCCCAAGGAGGAGGCGGCCCAGCGGCTGGACCGGAGCTTCCGCTGCTGCAAAGGGGTCATTTCCTGCGAGGATTACCGGCTGTATGTGACCTCCGATGCGGTGGTGAGGCCCCGGAGGATGCGCTGGGAGCTGTTGTGGTATCCCCAGGACGAGAAGGACGGCCGCCCGGAGCGGGGCCTGGCCGCCTCCTGCTGCACGGTGTCCAAGACCGTGGCTCCGGGCAAATGCGTCACCTTTGAGATTGTATTCTCCCTGGACCCGGAGCCCCTTTCCGGCCGGGAGCTGCTGCGGCTCCAGCAGGAGCGGCTGCGCCGGGTGGAGGAAGCCGCCCCCTTCCGGGACGAAACCGCCCGGGCCCTGACCCTTGCGGCGGATGCCTTCATTGCCCGGAGGGATTCCACCGGGGGCAAGACCATTCTGGCAGGCTACCCCCTCTTCAGCGACTGGGGCCGGGATACCATGATTGCCCTGCCGGGCTGCTGTCTGGCAACGGGCCGGTTTGAGGATGCCAAGAGCATCCTTCGTACCTTCCTGGCCTATGAAAAAGACGGACTTGTGCCGAACCTGTTCCCCGAGGGGGAGCAAGAGCCCATGTACAACACCGTGGATGCGGCGCTGCTGCTCATCGACTGCGTGTGGCAGTATTTCCGCCGCACCGGGGACTTATCGTTTCTGGAGGAGGCCTACCCCTGCCTGGAGCGGATCATCGCCGCCTACCGCCGGGGCACCCATCACGGCATCCATATGGATACCGACGGCCTGATTGCCGCGGGAGAGGGCCTGGATCAGGTGACCTGGATGGATGTGTGCGTGGACGGCATCCTTCCCACCCCCCGCCACGGCAAGCCCGTGGAGGTCAACGCCTACTGGTACAACGCTCTGAAAATCATGGAGGAGCTTTCCCGGGAGCTGGGAAAATCCGGCGCCAAATACGCCTCCCTGGCGGCAAAGGCCAAGCGCTCCTTCGTGGAGAAGTTCTATAACAAAGATAAGGGCTGCCTGCGGGATGTGCTCTCCGGCACCGATGCCGACGACCAGCTCCGCTGCAACCAGATCTGGGCCGTATCCATGGCCCACACCATGCTCTCCCCCGCCCAGGAGCGGAGTGTGGTGGACGCGGTCTACCGGGAGCTGTACACCGTCTGCGGTCTGCGCACCCTGGAGCCGGAGGACCCTCAATACCACGGCCATTACGGCGGCCCCCAGGTGGAGCGGGATATGGCTTACCACCAGGGCACGGTCTGGGTGTACCCCCTGGGCGCCTTCTACCGGGCGTACCTCAAAACCCGCAAGTACACCCCGGAGGCGAAGGCCTGGGTTTGCGGCCAGCTGGAGGCACTGGAGCCCATGCTCCGGGAGGGCTGCGCCGGTCAGCTGCCGGAAATCTACGACGGCGATTTCCCCGCCGAAAGCAAGGGCTGCTTCGCCCAGGCCTGGAGCGTGGGGGAGATGCTCAGGGTGTACGAGGAACTGGAGAAGAATTGACAATTGACAATTTTTTCCCGCACCGAAAAAGCGAAAAAAGCCTGTCACCTTGCTCGGGATGACACGCAATTTTCAGACAGCGAATTTGATTCATCGCGAAGCGATACAATAATTGTCAATATGCATATCGGCTTAAGTCAGCAAAACGACAAATTGGTGTTTTTCGAGATGTTTTGGAAACCCTGGAATTACTCTGTAGGGGAGCCATTCATTTGAATTATGGAATGATTGCCACTGGCAATCATTGTAATTCTGATTCGCTGCGCGGAGCACCACTCCCGGCGGTGAAATGTACCGATTATATGAGCATTTCGGCGAAAACGTACTGCGTCACGGGAGCCATGAATGGCTCCCCTACAGTAAAAACGCAATGCGTACAAAATCACCAAACAACAATTTACCGAGCAGCTGAGTAAAGCCGATATGCACAATTGTCAATTGTCCATTGTCAATTCGTTCTTTCAGGAGGAATTTTGATGAACCGTTACGCGGGTGTTTTGATGGCCGTTACCAGCCTGCCTTCCCGGTATGGCATTGGGTGCTTTGACAAGGCGGCCTATGAATTTGTGGACTGGCTGGAATCCGCCGGGCAGCGGTACTGGCAGATCCTTCCCCTTAGCGCCACCTCCCACGGCGGCGGGGCGGATTCCCCCTATCAGTCCTACTCCGCCTTCGCGGGGAATCCCTATTTCATCAGCCTGGACGCGCTGGTGGAGGAGGGGGTGTTGACCCGTCAGGAGTGCGATGCCGTGGACTTTGGTACGGATGCCCGGTTTGTGGACTATCGGAAGATGAACGATGAGCGGCTGAAGCTCCTTCGGCTGGCCTACCAGCGCAGCAACATCTCCCGGGACCCCGGCTACCATCGGTTCTGCGCCGAAAACGGGGAGTGGCTTCCGGACTACGCTCTGTTCATGGCCCTGAAGGACTTCTTCGGCGGCCAGGCCTACAGCCGCTGGCCCGAGGACATCCGGATGCACTGGGGCTTCGCCCTGGACTACTACAACCGGGAGCTCTACTTCGAGGTGGAGTTCCAGAAATACTTACAGTACAAGTTCTATGCCCAGTGGTCGGCTCTGAAGGCCTACGCCAACGCCAGGCACATCGAGATTGTGGGGGACATCCCCATCTACGTCTCCGAGGACTGCGCCGATGTCTGGGCCCACCCGGAGCTGTTCCGCCTGGACGGGAACAACCGGCTCACCGATGTGGCCGGGTGCCCCCCGGATGCCTTCGCCGCAGACGGTCAGGTATGGGGCAACCCCCTCTACCGCTGGGATTACCACCGCGCCACGGGCTACGCTTGGTGGGTCAGCCGGATGCGCCACTGCTTTAAACTGTATGACCTGGTGCGCATCGACCATTTCCGGGGCTTTGACGAGTTCTTCGTGATTCCCGCCGATAAGCGTACCGCTGCCAGCGGCCACTGGGAGAAGGGCCCCGGCATGGAGCTGTTCCGCGCCATCCGCTACCATCTCGGCGATGTGAAGGTGGTGGCGGAGGACTTAGGGCTGATGACCGAGGGGGTCCGCAGGCTGGTGCGCGACAGCGGCTGCCCCAATATGAAGGTGATTCAGTTCGCCGTAGACCCCGCCGATGTGGGAGCAAGCAACGACTACTGGCCCCACAACTACGGCCCCAACTGCGTGGTCTACACCGGCACCCATGACAATGACACCACCGCCGGGTGGTTTGAGTCCCTGTCCGGAGAAGGACGTGCCCAGGTGCGCGATTACCTCTCGGACTACCGCACCCCCGACGATGAGATGTACTGGCAGATCATCAATCTGGCCATGATTTCCGTGGCAAAGGATTGCATCATCCCCATCCAGGACTACCTGGGCCTGGGCAATGATGCCCGGATGAACCAGCCGGGCACCATGGGCCGCAACTGGGCCTGGCGTCTGCTGCCGGGGGAGCTGACACCCGCCCTGGCGGAAAGAATGCTGGCCCTGGCCAAGCGCACCGCCCGGGCCAACTGGGATGCCATCAAGGCAAGAGGTCCGGTTGTGGAGAATGCCTAATTCCGGGTGCGGCTTTTTGGATAATTGTACCCTAGCACGGATGACAAAAACGTGGTATATTTGGTATTATTGGTAGTATCCCGCAATTTGGCCGACAGACGTTCCGAAACGGTCAGCGGATGGATAAATTGGTTTTGTACGCATTGCGTTTTTACTGTAGGGGAGCCATTCATGGCTCCCGTGACGCAGTACGTTTTCGCCGAAATGCTCATATAATCGGTACATTTCACCGCCGGGAGTGGTGCTCCGCGCAGCGAATCAGAATTACAATGATTGCCAGTGGCAATCATTCCATAATTCAAATGAATGGCTCCCCTACAGAGTAATTCCAGGATTTCCAAAACGTCTCGACAAACACCAATTTGCCGCGCTGCCGCGTGATGATAAAAGCGTTCCGCAAAATATCGCGAAAAAGGGGCACCCCTTTTTCGATCATTCCCACCCGGGAATGATGATCCTTTGGCTTTCCCGGCTTATGCCGTGATGAGCATATATCAAACCTACAATAGGAGGAAAACAAAATGAAGAAGATCTTTGCACTGCTTCTGGCGCTGTGCATGGTGCTGTCTCTGGCCGCCTGCGGCGCCAAGACCGAAGCTCCTGCCGCCACCGAGAAGCCCGCCGAAACCAAGGCCACCGAGGCTGCCACCGAGGCTGCCACTGAGGCTCCCGCTGAGGTCAAGGACATCACCCTGAAGGTCTGGGGCCCCCAGGAGGATCAGGTGGATGCCTCCAGCTGGCTGCCCACCATGTGTGAAAAGTTCAATGCCGAGCATCCCGAGTGGAACATCACCTTCGTTTACGAGGTGTGCCCCGAGGGCGATGCCGGTAAGAACGTGACCCAGGACCCCTCCGCTGCCGCTGACGTTTACATGTTCGCCAACGACCAGCTGGGCACCCTGATCCAGGCCAACGCCATCGCACAGCTGGGCGGCAAGTACCTGGATGCCGTTGTGGCTGACAACTCCGACTCCATGATCGCTTCCGTCACCGGCTCCGACGGCGGTGTGTACGGTGTTCCCTTCACCGGCAACACCTGGTTCATGTACTACGACAAGTCCGTCTTTACCGAGGACGACGTGAAGAGCCTGGACACCATGCTGGAGAAGGGCAAGGTTTCCTTCCCCCTGACCAACTCCTGGTACATCGCTGCCTTCTTCTTTGCCAATGGCGGCACCACCTTCGGTGAGAGCGGCCTGGATGCCGCTGCCGGCGTGGACTTCGGCGGCGACAAGGGCACTGCCGTTGCCGAGTACCTGGTCAACATGTACAACAATCCCAACTTCGTTGTGGATGCCGACGGCTCCGGCATGGCCGGTCTGCGTGACGGCTCCGTCAACGTGCTGTTCTCCGGCACCTGGGATGCTCAGGCTGCCAAGGAAGCTCTGGGCGACAACTTTGCCGCTGCTCAGCTGCCCACCATCACCATTGGCGGCGAGGCCAAGCAGCTGTGCGCCTTCGCCGGCTCCAAGGCTCTGGGCGTGAACCCCAACAGCCAGAACATGCAGGCCGCCGTGGCCCTGGCCGTGTACCTGGGCTCCGCCGAGGCGCAGCTGGCTCACTATGAGATGCGCGGTATCATCCCCACCAGCCTGGCTCTGACCTCCGATCCCACCATCCAGGCCGACGCGGTTGCTCTGGCTCAGGCCAACGTCATCGCCAACACCTCCAAGCTGCAGCCCACTCTGCCCGAGATGAACAACTACTGGACTCCCGCCGAGAACTTCGGCAAGGCCATCGTCAGCGGTGAGGTCACTCTGGACAACGCTGCCGAGAAGGTCGAGGCCTTCAACGCCGCGCTGAACAACTCCGGCCTGTAATTCTGCATCGGATACCTCCGGCTTCGGAGGCAGCCAACCTGAATAACGGCGAATAGGCCGGGCGGCGGCCGGATTTCTGGCCGCCGCCCTTTTTCAGTATATCCGGTATTCGGCAGGGTCCTTTGCCCCAAACGGCAGTCCGATTGAGGCAAAGGACTCCGCCGGAGCCGTATCCTACTACGAAAGGGAGATGTAAACGTGCCCAATACGTTGCAAAAAACAGCAGCCTCACGGCAAAAGGCTGCCGATCCGTACAGCCTGACCTCCGCTCTGAAAAACGGCGGCCCTGTGGTGTGGGCATCCTGCCTCATCATGGGCCTTGCCAATATCGCGGCGGGGCAGTTCATCATGGGACTGCTGTTTCTGGCCATTGAGATTGGCGTGATTGCCTTCCTGGTGATCCCCAACGGAGGATTCTATTGGATTTCCATGCTCCCGAGCCTGGGCTGGCGGGAGCAGGAGAAGGTTTTCAACGAGGAAACCTTTGTCTATGAGTATATTCCCGGCGATCAGTCCCAGCTGATCCTTCTGTACGGCGTTGCCAGCCTGTGCATCATCGCGCTGTTCGTAGTGATGTGGCGCGCCTCCGTCCGCAGCGGCTACAAGGCCCTGTCCGTGAAGAAGGCGGGCAAGCATGTTCCCACCTTTGTGGACTCCGTCAAGTCCCTCTTTGACGAGAATGTGCACAAGCTGCTGATGTTCCTGCCCACCGCGTGCCTTGCCATCTTCACCATTCTGCCCCTGTTCTACATGATGAGCATGGCGTTCACCAACTACTCCAAGGAAGGCGACCATCTGGTGCTGTTTGACTGGGTGGGCCTGAAGAACTTCATTGCCATCTTCGACTCCACCTCCGCCATCGGCAAGCAGTTCGGCAGCGTGCTGACCTGGACGCTTGTTTGGGCCTTCTTCGCCACCTTCCTGAACTTCATCTTCGGCACCATCGTGGCCATCATCATCAACCGGCCCACCATCAAGTGCAAGGGCCTGTTCCGTGGGTGCCTTTCCATGACCATTGCCGTGCCCCAGTTCGTTTCCCTGATGGTCATCCGCTCCATGATGCAGCCCGAGGGCATCATCAACCGGATGCTGCTCAGCGCCGGCTGGATCAGCGAGCGCCTGCCCTTCCTCACCAACGCCACCTGGGCAAGAGTGCTGGTCATCATTGTGAACCTCTGGGTCGGCATCCCCTACACCATCATGAGTGTCACGGGTATCCTGAAGAACATCCCCGCCGAGCAGTATGAGGCTGCCAGAATCGACGGCGCGAACCCGGTTCAGCAGTTCATCAACATCACCATGCCCTACATGATCTTCGTGATGACCCCGACCCTGATTACCACCTTCACCGGAAACATCAACAACTTCAACGTGATCTACCTGCTCACGAGAGGCGAACCCATGTACGTGGGCAACACCGCCGGTGAAACGGACCTGCTGGTTACCTGGCTGTACAAGCTGTCGGTGGATCAGCAGAAGTACAATCTGGCCGCGGTGATCGGCATCTTTACCTTCGTTGTGCTGAGCGTGGTATCCCTGATTACCTATCGCTCCAGCGGATCGTACAAGGATGAGGAGGGCTTCAAATAATGGCTAAGAAAATTCACGGCGGTATGAAGGCCAGACGGATCACCGGCGATGTGATCACCTACATCTTCCTGATTGCCATTTCCATTATCTGGCTGATTCCCTTTGTGTGGCTGGTCGCCCAGTCCTTCCGGGACGGCAAGGGCCAGTTCATCTCCACCTTCTTCCCCACCGCCTATACCTTCAATAATTACAAGGCTCTGTTTACCGAGTTCGATGTGATGAACTTCCCCCGGATGTTCCTCAACACCTTCGGCATCGCCTGCTGCACCTGTGTGATTTCCACCTTCTTCGTGCTCAGCGTTTCCTACTGCACCAGCCGTCTGAAGTGGAAGATGCGCAAGCCCTACATGAACATGGCCATGATCCTGAACCTGTTCCCCGGCTTTATGACCATGGTGGCCGTGTACTTCATCCTGAAGGCCCTGGGCATGACCGAGGGCAACAAGATTCCCATCGCCCTGATCATCTGCTTCTCCGCAGGCGCGGGCACCCAGTTCTACGTTATGAAGGGCTTCATGGATACCATTCCCAAGGCCCTGGATGAGGCTGCCGCCATCGACGGCTGCACCCGCTGGCAGATCTTCACCAAGATCACCCTGCCGCTTTCGAAGCCCATGATCGTATACCAGATCATCACCTCCTTCATGGCCCCCTGGGTGGACTTCATCTTCGCCAAGGTCATCGTCCGGACCAACTCCCAGTATTTCACCGTGTCCATCGGCCTGTGGAATATGCTGGAGAAGGAGTATGTGGATACCTGGTTCGTCCGGTTCTGCGCCGGCGCGGTGCTGGTGTCCATCCCCATCGCCATCCTGTTTATGATTACCCAGCGGTTCTATCAGGAAGCCATGAGCGGCTCCGTCAAGGGGTAATCGCCATGAAACTACGGGCAAGAGGGCTTCTGTGCCTGCTGCTCGCGGCTGCGCTGCTTGCCGGATGCGCTCCGGCGGGTCCAACCGAAAATCCATCCACCGCCCCCGAGTCCTCGGGGGCGGCTGTGGAATTTACGGGGGAAACAGCCGCCCCGGAGGAAGCCCTGAAAACCGAGCAGGCCCTGACCCAAATCCGGGCCCTGGGGGAAAGCCCCCAGGACAATTACCGGGTCTGGTATGAAATTTTCGTCTACTCCTTCTGCGATTCCGACGGCGACGGCATCGGGGATTTGAAAGGAGTGACCTCCAAGCTTGACTATCTGCGCCAGCTGGGGATCAACGGCATCTGGCTGATGCCCATCCACCCCAGCACCACCTACCATAAATACAATGTGGGCGATTACCGCGCCATCGACCCGGCCTACGGGAGCCTTGAGGATTTCCGGGAGCTGCTGGGAGAATGCGGCAAACGGGACATCCGGGTAATCCTGGATCTGGTGGTGAACCACACCGGCTCCGACCACGCCTGGTTCACCGCGGCCTGCGAGTATCTTCGCACCCTGGGGGATGCCGAGCCCAACATGCAGGACTGCCCCTATGTGGACTACTACAATTTCACCCGGGAGTTCCGGACGGGCTATACTCAGGTTTCCGGAACGGACTGGTATTATGAATCCCGATTCAGCCCGGATATGCCGGACCTGAACCTGGGCAGCGATGCCGTGCGCTCCGAAATCCGGGAGATTATGGCCTACTGGTTAGGATTGGGTGTCTCCGGCTTCCGGGTGGATGCCGCCAAGGAGTTCTATTCCGGGCAGACCGATGCCAATATTGAGGTGCTTTCCTGGCTGCAGCAGACGGTGACGGAGCTGAAGGAGGATGCCTACCTGGTGGCGGAGGTCTGGGACAGCTTTGACCAGGTAACCCGCTACTATGAAAGCGGGATCACCAGCATTTTCGACTATCCCTTCGGCGACTCCACCGGCAAGATCATCAAGGTCATCCGGGGGGCGGGAAATGCGGCCACGGTCACGAGCTTCGCCACGGCCCTGGAAAAGGCGGACAGAGCTTACCTGGGGGCGAACCCCGATTACATCGACGCACCCTTCCTCTCGAACCACGATGTGGGCCGGATCGCGGGCTTCTGCGGCGGGGATGCTGCCAAAACCAAGCTGGCGGGGGCCATGAACCTGCTGATGAGCGGCAGCGCCTTCCTCTACTATGGCGAGGAAATCGGCATGACAGGCTCCGGCAACGACCCCAGCAAACGGGCTCCCATGTACTGGAACCCGCAGCGGGATTCCGGCACCACCCAGCCTCCGCCCGAATGCGTGCTGCCGGAAAGCTACCCCTTCGGCTCTTACGAGGAGCAGCGCTTCGACGACGATTCCATCTATAACTACTACCGGCAGCTCATTGCCATCCGGCAGGCCATTCCTGCCGTCAGCCACGGCCGGGTAGCCGCTGAAGCGGCCCTGAACACGGGCTGTGTCAGCGCCTTCCGGAAAACCTGGGGGGAGGAAAGCTGCATCGTGCTGCTGAACATTTCCCCCGAGGCCACCCAGGCGGACTTAAGCGCCTATGGGAACTGGGCTCTGGCCGCTTCCCTGTCCGCGGAGGGCAGCCCCATCACCCTGGATGGCGCCACCCTGACACTGCCCCCCTACGCCGCGGCGGTGCTGCTTCCCGCAAAGAACTGATCCCGCAGCAGAAGGCACGAGAGCGGCAAATTGGTGTTTGAACGGCTTCGCCGAATTGACAATTGACAATTGACAGTTGAC
>CALYTB010000046.1 GCA_945486035.1 uncultured Clostridia bacterium | reverse complement strand
GCTCTCCCAAAGCTGATGCTTACATACCCCCGTGATCCTCAAATTCCGAGGATCATGGGGGCGCTTTGCGTGATGCGCATTTATTGAAGTGCAAACACTGGCTGTTTACTGCCAAGATGCTGTCCGGTGTTTGGGTCCGTCCCATGATCGGAAGTAACCGTGATTCTGTGAGATGTTGTTAAAAGTTTGGCAAGCACCTGTGCATCAACTCGTTTCAGAAATTCCCTTTTTTCCATCGGCTTTTTTCGGTGAGCTGCCTCGTCGGCTCCGTTGATATGCAAAAGAACAAAGGGGTATTTCTGCGCCGCCCGCAAAGCAGCATCCACCTTCGCGGTAAGATCTGTATCTGTATCTCCGGTTGCACCTGAGACAGGTATCAAATCCATCTCAAGTGCTTTCGCAATTCCTTTTACGATTCCCTTCCCGCACACCACGGCGGCAGTCTTGGGAAACGGACTCAGTTTTACGGGAACAGATTGTCCCCAGAGTGCCATAAACCGGTCTTCAGATAAACATTGCCGGAAAACATCCTCGAGAACATCCAATCCTTCGGGCACCAGATCCGCCGCTTTTTCTGTGGTGCAGCTGCTTGGCAGGTATGTAGATAGTTCGTCAATCCGATCTGCCAGATGCGGAAATACCAACAGGCTTTTATATTGCCCCAGATAATAATAGCGAAAGAGAGGATTTCCCAATTCTTTTGGTGCATCACAGGGAAGGGTAAACCGACCCGTTCTGTCCAGATGATACCAGCTTCCCCGCAGAATCAAGTCGTCCTGGCATACGGATATTCCGCTTCCCAACGCTTCGACATAGCCTCGCAGATCCTTGGGAACATCGGTGACACCGAGAAGATGAAGGACACAGTTGAGTGTTTCCGGTTCGCCGCCCAAGGTATGATCCTGATAGCCCATCAGCCGCATGGAAGCAAGGTTCGGATAATCCGCGGTGCAAAATGTCGGGTCCGTCATGCCGTCTATGATACAGAGAATCTCTGCCATATCCTTATTCCCCATGACGGTTCTGCTTTGCCAGTGCCGAAATCTCCGGGAATTTGGATAGGACATATTCATAACCGCCGGAGCTGTGGGGAATCAGGCAGTTGGTACAGTCCTTGATTCCCCTTTCTGTATAACGACAATTTCCGCCGCACCGGTCACCCAGCGCGTACAGCGGGCAGTAGCAGAACAGGCAGTTAAAATCTTCCGCTGAACCTTTGTGGCAGGGAAAGTACTTACACGCCCGGTTCTGGAAAAAGCTATGATCGTTTTGCTTCATGGGTTTGCTCCCCTCTCGATTTATACTTCCCGGTTGATGACGCGGTAGACAAGCTCCATGTCCAGCCCGCCCCGGACAGCATCGGCAAGCATATTATATTGGCGCTCCTTATATTCCTGCAGGTCAAAGGTGCCTAAAGCGGAAAAGTCAAGCCCCTTTTTGGCGCAAAGCGCTTTCAGAATCCCATCGCTCACGCCGGGGGCATCGAAAACGCCGTGGATGTAGCTGCCGTAAACGTTGCTCCGTCCCTGTAAGGGAGGCTTTTTTTCCTGGCTGCAGCCCATGTGGATTTCATAGCCGGTGTAGTCCATTCCGTTTAGGCCGGACAGCAGCCCGGTCACACCGTCAAAGGTTCCGGCCACCTGGGTCTGCACCTTTTCTCCAAGGAAAACCGTGTCCATGTCCAGCAGCCCCAGGCCCTGAATTTCGGTGGTTCCGGCAGCCTCCACCCGATCAGGGTCGGAGATCCTGCGGCCCAGCATCTGGTAGCCCCCGCAGATGCCGAATATCAGGGTTCCTGCTGATGCCGCCTTCAGAATCGCAGCCTCCAGGCCGGACTGGCGAAGCCATTTCAGGTCGGCAATGGTGCTTTTTGTGCCGGGAATCAGGATCATATCCGGGCTGTGCAGGTCCGCGACCCGCTCCACATAGCGCAGCGATACATTGGCGTACCGCTCAAAGGGGGCAAAATCCGTGAAGTTGGAAATCCGCGGAAGGCGGATCACCGCAATGTCCAGGAGCTTACGCTCCGTGGTTCGGGCAAACCGCTCGGTGAGACTGTCCTCATCGTCAATGTCCACATGGGTATAGGGGATAACCCCTGCCACCGGAACGCCGCAGAGCTCCTCCAGAATCCGGATGCCCGGTTCCAGAATGGAGCGGTCTCCCCGGAATTTGTTCACGACGGTGCCTTTGATTCGCTTTTGTTCATCCTCTTCCAGCAGGGCCACGGTTCCATAGAGCTGGGCAAAGACACCGCCCCGGTCAATATCACCCACCAGCAGCACCGGGGCATCCACCAGCTTGGCAAGGCCCATATTCACAATGTCTTCCTGCTTCAGGTTGATTTCCGCCGGACTTCCCGCACCCTCGATGACGATGATGTCGTATTCGGAGGCCAGACTGTTGTAGGCCTCCAGAATGGCAGGGATGTATTCCCGCTTCCTGCGGTAATACTCCATGGCCCGCATATTGCCCTGAACCTGTCCGGCAATGATGACCTGACTGCCCACATCGGTGGTGGGCTTCAGCAAAATGGGATTCATCCGCACATCCGGTTCAATACCGGCGGCTTCCGCCTGTACTACCTGGGCCCGGCCCATCTCGCCGCCGTCTTTGGTAATGAAGGAGTTTAGGGCCATGTTCTGACTTTTGAAGGGCGCCACCCGATAGCCGTCCTGCCTGAGAATGCGGCAAAGCCCCGCGCACAACAGGCTTTTTCCTGCGTTGGACATGGTGCCCTGAATCATGATATTTTTTGCCATGTGCATACCTCTTTCATTGCCCGGATCAGGCACTCATTTTCCCCATGGAGCCGCACCGCAATCCGATACCAGCCGGTCCCCAAACCATGATAGTTACCGCAGCTGCGAATGGCGATGCCCTGTTTGCGAAGCTGTTCCCACAAATCCTGACTCCCCTGGAACAGCAGGTAATTGGCCTTGGAGGGGCAGACCCAGAAGCCCAGCGCTTCCAGCTGACTTTGCAGCCATTGCCGCTCAACAGGGATCAGCGCCCTGGTTCTCTGCAAAAATGCACGCTCATGGAGCGCCGCCACTCCCGCAGACTGGGCCAAAGTCGACACATTCCAGGGCTGAACGGTGTGAGACATCTCCTCCAGCAGCTGCCCCTGGGCGCACAGGCAATAGCCCAGCCGTACCCCCGCCATGCCGTAGCTCTTGGTAAACGCCTTCAAAATAAAAAGATTCGGATGCTCCCCCAGGTGGGATTTCAGACTGACGCCGTCATCGGATAAATCCAGAAAGCATTCGTCCACAAACAGGCAGGTGCCCTGTTCTTCACACACATCCAGAATTTTCTCCAGCAACGGCAGGCCAATCACCTGGCCGGTGGGGTTGTTGGGATTGCAGAGGAACAGCACATCCGGGCGGCTGCGCTCTAACGCCGGAAGAAAATCCTCTGTCAGAGAAAAATAATTCTCCTTTTTTAGGGAATACCGCTCCACCTGGCAGCCCACCCGTTCCAGTGCCAGGGAGTATTCCGAAAATGTGGGGGCCAGCTCCATGGCCCGCCCAGGCCGCAGGGCTTCACAATAGGAATAGATCAGCTCCGCCGCGCCGCTGCCGCAGAGAACCCAGTCCTTGGGGACGGCTTCAAATTCCGAGATGGTTTTCACCAGCTCCCGGCAATAGGGGTCGGGGTACTGGTGTACCCGGGACAAAACGGCGGACATGGCATCCAGAACTGCCTGCGGCGTGCCGTAAGGGTTGGTATTTGCGGAGAAATCCAGTTGAATTTCTCCATCATAAACATCTCCCCCATGGGGATTTTGGGTATGATATAGCATATTAATTCCTCAAAGGATGATGATTCCTTTCACCAATGCGCAAAGCAGCAGGGTCACAAACGCGGTCATGTATAAAAGCCGACAGGTGAGAATAATATCCCGGTGGGTAATCTCCCTGGCAGCATCGCCGATGTATTTCTTCTTGTGCAGCACCCCGTGGTACCAGGCGTCTCCCGCCAGCCGCACCCCCAGGAGCCCGGCGCAAACCGACTCGGTCTGGGCGGAGTTGGGGCTTGCGTGGTTGAAGCGATCCCGCCGGAAAATCCGCCAGCCGTTTTTCCCATCTAAGCCCAGAAGGAAACCAGCCGCGATCATCAGCAGCGCTGACAGGCGTGAGGGAATAAAATTTGCCAGGTCGTCCATTTTGGCAGGAACCAAGCCGATATTTTTGTACGGCGGCTCTACATAGCCCAGCATGGAGTCCATGGTGTTGACGGCCTTGTAGAAAAATCCCAGAGGCGCGCCGCCCAGGGCAAGAAACAGCATCGGTGCCACAACGCCATCGGAGGTATTCTCTGCCACAGTCTCCACGGCGGCTCGGGTCACCCCGGCGTCATCCAGCCGGGCGGTGTCCCGGCCCACGATCATGGAAACCGCGTGGCGGGATTTTTCCAAATCTCCGCTTTCCAGGGCCGTATAGACTTTCATGGACTCGTCCTTCAGGGCTTTGGTGGCCAGAATCTGCCAGCACATGATGCTCTCCCCCGTCAGCCGAAGCCAGGGGCTGATCCTATGGCAAAGGTACAGGATTCCGGCAGGAAGGGCTGTGCAGATAACGACCACCAGTACCCAAAGCACCCCGCCCGCAGCGATTTCCCCTCCGTCGGTTTTGGGGAACATTTGCCGCAGCCCCTTTTCCAAAAAAGAGATCAGTTTCCCGATTCCCACCACCGGGTGGGGGATGCTGTGGGGATCCCCGATCAGCAGATCGATGCCAAAACCAATCAAAAGGGCAAATAAAGACCATTTCACGCCCGGTCACCTCCAGAGTGCATGGTGAAAATAGAAACGGGGTTCTGTCCCATCATCAGGTGATACCCTCCGGCCTTCCGGTCTCTGGCGACACTCATGCTGACCGCTTCCGTTTCGGTAAAAGGAAACGCCCTCATGCAGTCCGTCAGCTCCCCAATGGACTCCAAAGAAATGGCAGTAGCCACAATGCGGGCATGGGGATTTTTCTCCAATACCAGAGTCAGGATCCCCCGCAGATTGCCGCCGCTGCCGCCGATAAACACATGGGTGGGAGCGGGCAGCGCCTCACAGACCTCCGGTGCAAGTCCTGAAACCACTGTCAGGTTCTCGGCAGAAAGCGCTTTTCTGTTTTCCTCCAGCAGCTTCAGAGCAGTGTCCTTCCGCTCAATGGCATACACCCAGCCCCGTTTTGCCTGTAATGCCATTTCAATGGCAACAGAGCCGGTTCCCGCGCCCACATCCCAGCAGACAGCGTTCTCCGTCAGCTGCAGCTTGGAAAGCGCCACGGCACGGACCTCGCTTTTCGTCATGGGTACTTTTTCCTCCCGGAGAAAAACGGCATCCGGCAACCCGTGGGTCACAACAGCATCAGGCGCATCGTTTTCGATCAGCGCGACACTCAGGCTTTCATAAGTTCCTTCCGCCAGGGATGCTGCCGTACCGCTGATGATCTTTTCGTCCGGGTAGCTCAGCCGCTGCCCCACATGGACGGTCACACTTCCCAGCCCCGCACGCGTCAGATTTCCACACAGCCGTCCGATTCCGTTTTCGCCGCCCACCAGAGCAAACACCCGGCGATGGGCGCGAACATCGGGGACAATATTATGGTCCCTCCCGTGAAGGCTCACGGCATACACATCCTCGTAGGAGGTTTGCAGTCTGGCGCACAGGGTCACAAGAGAACTCAGACCCGGAATCACCTGTGTCTTCCAGCCGTTCAGCACTGGCAGCAGCTTCTTCGCGCCGCTGAAAAAACCCGCGTCCCCGGACATCACCACGGCAAACCGCCGGTATTCCCGGTGGGCAGTGATGAAGTCCGCAATTGCCTGGGGGGCAATGGCGCTGTACACAGCCTGCCCCGGTACTGCCACTGCGTCCAGCATCCGCCCGGCGCCGATCAGGCAGTCGGCATTTCGAATCGCCGTCTCCGCTTCCGCGGTCATGGCCCCCCGGTTCCCCGGACCCAGGCTTACGATGCTGACATGGGGCGTCCAGACGCAGCCAAATCGTTTACATAACATCTCGATAACTCGCGAGTAGTCTACCCCGTCCCGCTGGGGCGGACGGCCAATGACCACCATCCGGGCACCGGCTTTGCGGGCAGCGACGGCTTTGGCTTCAAAGCCCCCCGCATCCCCGCCATCCTTTGTGACCAGCCATTTTGCGTTGGCAAAACGAAGCATTGCCGCATTCATCTCCTGAGAAAAGGGCCCCTGCATGGCGATTGTTTGGGCTGGCTTCAGCCCCGCGCTGCGGCAGCTTTCCAGGGAGCTTTCCATAGGCAGTACCCGGGCGTAGACCCGCTCCCCGAAACCAGGCAGGTCGGCAAAAGATGCCAGTTCTTTGCTTCCCGTGGTCAGAAGGATGTTCCCTTGGGTGGCACTGAGGAAGTCCACGGCAGCGGCAACATTCTCCACATACACCGCATCCTCCGGGATTGCGGAAGCCCCCCTGAGCAGCCGCAGATACTCCGTTCCCGTTTGCGCGCAGGCGCTCCCGATGCTCCCCGTAATGGATGTGGCATAGGGGTGGGTCGCATCGATCACCAGATCAAATCCATTTTCCTGCAGCATGGTGATGATTTCATTGATTGGGAGCCTCTTTGCGGAGACGGTCAAGTTTTCCGCTGAGGGCAGCAGGGTTTCCCCATATTCTGTTGCCACGCAGGCCGTGACGGAGACATTTTGGGTGCTTAAGAATTCGATCAGCTCCCGCCCCTCCGTGGTTCCGGCAAAGACACAGATTTTATACATCCCGGTATCCCCTCGGTGTTACCATTTTTTCGCCAATGGATTTGGTCATGCTGTTGCCGATGAATACGGTGCAGAACATATCCACGGGAGCGGTGCCCAGCTCTGACAGCGTCAGCAGCCGGCTGCTTTCACCCTCCCGGCCGATCCGGCTGGCAATGCCGCAGACCCGATCCCCGGGCAGCTGCCGCAGCAGGATGTCGCAGGCACGGCGCAGGTGATCCGGCCGTCCGTGGCTGGCGGGGTTATAGAGCACAATGGAGAGATCTGCCTGAGCGGCGTTCTCCAGCCGTTTTTCGATCTTCTCCCAGGGGGTCAGCCGGTCGCTGAGGCTGATGACCGCGAAATCGTGGGTCAGAGGGGCACCCAGAAGCGCAGCGCCGCTGCAAGCCGCAGTCAGACCGGGGATCACCTGGATTTCCGGGTCAGGGCTTTCCCCACGCAGCTCATAAATCAGGGCCGCCATGCCGTAGATGCCGCTGTCGCCGGAGCACACCATGGCCACATTCTTCCCCTCCCGGGCCAGACCCAATGCCATCTGGCAGCGTTTCACCTCCTGGGTCATGGGGGTAGTCAGAAATTCCTTGCCCGGATACCGCTCCTTCACCAGATCCACATACACATGGTAGCCAATTATTACATCACAGTTCTTTAGAGTCCGGTCGGCTCCCACCGTCATATTCTCATAATCACCGGGGCCGATGCCCACAACCGCTACTTTACGCAAAACATACCTCCCAATGTTCCTGTGCAATGGCAACGGTGACACCGTCCATTGCGGTTTTTCTTACAAGCAGCGTTTCCGCTCCAATCATCGCCGCCCGTTCACATACATTGTCCACCCCGGTTACCCGCAGTACACGTTCTGACGCGGTAAATTCGCCGGGAACAGCCTGCAGCTCCCCGGCGGAGTAGAAGACAGCGGGAAGCTCCCATTTTTTACAGAATTCCAGCAGCCCGGCTTCATCCGCTTTTAAGTCAATGGACGCTACCTGCCGGATGGCCTTAGGGTGAATGCCATGCTCCCGGAAAACCTGATTTACTGTCGACTCGATGGCCTCACAGGACGTTCCCCGGCGGCAGCCGATGCCCAGATGCAGCACCGGCGGCACCAGCAGCAGGGTTTCGTCAAAGGGTTCCCGCTTTCCGCAGGAAATGCAGATTCCGATTTCTCCGGACGTTCCTTCCACCGTGCCGCCGGGCAAAGGGGTTACCATGGGAAAGTCCGAGCAGATTGGCACGGTTGCTTCCAGAATCCGGGCGGAGACGTGCTTCGCGGCAGAAAGGCTGGCGATATGCAGCCCCTGGCTTGCCGCCCAGGCATCCACAGAAAATTTTTGGTGGATGTCCGTGGCAGTGGTAATCACCGGGGTCGCCCCCAGGAAATCCGCCAGTTCCATTGCCAGCGCATTTGCTCCGCCAATATGTCCGGAAAGCAGAGGAACCGTGAATCTTGCCAGCTCATCCACGGCAATAACCGCCGGATCCGTCAGCTTGCTTTTTACATGTGGCGCGATTTCCCGGACGGCGATGCCGCAGGAGCCGACAAAAATCAAAGCGTCCGCCCAGTCAAACAGCGGGCCATAAAAGGACGGCGACGGACGCTGAATGGGGGCAAAGCCCGCTTCCGAAAACCGCTCCATGGTAAATACCTGAATCTCATTGCCCTTGAAGTGTTCCAATACTCTGCGGGCGGTTTTACAGCCCTGACGACTGTATGCAAACAGGGCGATTTTCATTGGCTGGCCTCCCGGAATTCTGTGGAAAAATCCGGGGCGTACAGGCGGCTGCGTTCATAACGGTCACCCAGGCAGTCACCCACGATAATAAGCGCTGTCTTGGTAAGATGATTTTCCGTCACCGTCCGGTGCAGGGTCTCCACGGTGCAGCGCAAAATTTTTTCTTCCGGCCAGGTGGCCTTGTAAACCACTGCCACGGGCGTGCTGCCGGGATAACCGCCTTCCAGCAGCTCCCTTTGCAGCTTTTCTGTCAGGCCGGTGCTGAGAAACAGCACCATGGTGGCCTGATGGGATGCCAGTTCCCGGATGGACTGTCCCTTCGGCACCGGTGTCCTGCCCGCCGCCCGGGTGATGATAACGGTCTGACTCACATCCGGCAAAGTGTACTCCGCCCGCAGGGAGGACGCCGCCCCGCAGAAGGCGCTGACGCCGGGGCAGACATCGTAGGCAATGCCCAGTTCATCCAGCTCGTCAAACTGCTCCCGCACCGCGCCGTAGATACTGGAATCACCGGTATGCAGCCGGACGGTGGTTTTTCCCTGGGCTTCGGCACTCCTGATCACTTCCAGCACCTGTTCCAGGGTCATTTCCGCGCTGTTATAAACCTCACAGCCCTGGCTTGTATAGTCCAAAAGCTCCGGGTTGACCAAAGACCCCGCGTAAATCACCACGTCCGCTTCCGCCAGCAGTCTTGCGCCTCTGACTGTGATCAAATCTACCGCGCCGCTTCCGGCTCCCACAAAATGCACCATAGCGTTTCACTCCTTCACAATGATCAGAGAATAGTAGCTGGGATTATCCGGGAAGCTGGCGGCGCCGTGGTAGACAGCCTCCCCCGGCATACCGCAGTTTTCCACCAGAACCGCTTCCTGCCCGCTCTCCAGAATGCTCCCGCGGACAGAAGCCATGTTTTTTCCTGTTTTCATCAGTACCTTGGTGCCCCGGAGGGCTGTGATCCCGTCACCGCTTGCGCTGTGGTAGGTACCTGGCAGAATGTGCAGGGGCTGGGCTTGCTCTGCCAGTCCCTGATTGAGTCTGGCAGCCGCCGCACAGAAGGAGGGGATTCCACTGACGATGGCGGTTTCATAGCCTCTCCCGGCGATTTTCCTGTGGATATAAAGATAGGTAGAGTAGACCGTAGGGTCGCCCAGGGTCACAAACGCCACCTGGCGGCCCTGCTCCAGCTGCCCCGCAATGGCGTTTGCGGCGGCCTCGTGGCTGCGCTCCAGGGCGGAAGGGTCCTTGGTCATGGGCATGGGAACCGGAAGCAGTTCTTTCCGCTCCAGCTCCGGACAGGCTCCCTGAGCGATGCGGTAGGCAACACAGGCTTCTTTTGTCTCCGAGGGAATGGCGATTACATCACTTTCCCGCAGAATTCTCAGGGCTTTCAGGGTTAGAAGCTCCGGGTCTCCGGGGCCCACACCAACGCCGTAAAGGATTCCACTCATTTTCCACATTCCTCTTTTCCTTCATACTGACGGCTTAGCAGCAGGATCAATTCTTCCGCGCTTTCCGTCTGTCCCAGATAGCCCCACTGATTGGAGTAGAGCACTGCGCCAAGCAGGCAATTCGCTCCCGCGCGGCGGTTCAGGTGGTCGTGAATCCGGGTAGTGAGCTGCTCCATAACGGCATCCAGCAGTCCCTCCCGGACGACCACTGAAAGAGCCTCCTCCGTGGTGGCCGCCTCCAAAATCTCCAGTGCGGCCTCTCGGGAGATACCTGCCCGGAGGGCATTGGCGGCCAGAATCTCCCCCCGGCCGTCGGCCCATCGGGAGTGGGTGTTCATGATCCCGGCAGCCACCTTAACAAATTTGCCGATATGGGCAACAAACAGAATGCCCTTTACCCCCAGCTGCTGGGCCATATCGATGGTCTGACCTACGAAATTACTGCATTTGACGCTTTCCGAAAAGGGAAGAGTCATGTGCTCCCGCAGGAAAGTCTCGCCGTAGTTGCCGGGGGTAACCAGAAGATAGCGTGCCCCGGAGGCCACTTTTTGCCGTATTTCCACCTGAATGCTCCCCACAAGGGCCTCCTCACTCATGGGCTCCACAATCCCCGAGGTGCCCAGGATGGAGATGCCCCCCTCAATGCCCAGCCGGGGATTGAAGGTTTTCCGGGCAATTTCTTCACCGCCGGGCGCGGAAATCACAACGTCCAAGCCGCCATGGTAGTCCGCCGCCCGGCAGACCTCATCCACATTCTCACGAATCATCTGCCGGGGGACGGAGTTGATGGCGGCATTTCCCACCGGCTGATCCAGTCCGGGCTTCGTCACCCGGCCCACACCTTTTCCACCGTCAATAAGGACGCCGGGTTCTCTCCTTCGGGATACGGTTGCCGTAATATGCATCCCCTTGGTTACATCCGGGTCGTCTCCGCTGTCCTTTTCGGTGGCGCAGGAGACCCGCTCCGGCTCCATCCGAATGTCACAAACCTGCAGATCCAGTGTAATTCCCTTGGGGGTCTGAAGCTGAATCCGCTCTTTCCGCTGCCCGGTCAGCAGCATCCAGGCAGCCGCCTTGGCTGCCGCGGCGGCGCAGGAGCCGGTGGTATAGCCCAGACGCAGCTTTTTTCCGTCTTTGATCAGGTATTCTTCCATATGATCACCGCATGATCTGATAGAGCATGGCGTTGCAGATGGCCGCGGCCACATTGCTGCCGCCCTTCCGGCCCCGGGCTACAATGTGGGGCGTGTTCAGCTCCAGAATCAGTTCCTTGCTCTCCACCACATTGACAAAGCCTACCGGAACACCCACAATCAGCGCAGGGGTCAGCTTTCCCGCATCGATCAGCTCCCGAATGCAGATCAGGGCCGTGGGAGCATTGCCGATGGCAAAAATACAGGGCTTTGGGAGCTCCGCAGCCCGCTCCATAGACACAATGGCACGGGTCACCCCCCGCTCCTTGGCCTCCTTTGCAACCTCCGGGTCGGACATAAAGCAGTGAACCTGACCACCCAATTTACCGAGAATGGTTTTGTTGATACCGGCCTTCGCCATCTGGGTATCCGTGACAATATCGCAGCCGCCACGCAGCGCTTCCATGCCCCTTTGCACCGCGTGGGGAGAAAACACCAGATTGTCCGCGTAATCAAAGTCCGCGGTGGTATGAATGGCCCGCTTGATGACAAGCTCATTTTCCGGATTCAACCGACGTTCTCCCAGAAGCTCCGTGATGATTTCAAAGCTCCGCTTTTCAATATCCATGGGGGCGATATGTTCCAGCATGGTACTTTTCCTCCAAACAGGCGCGGTAGAAATTCACCGCGAAGGATGGGTTGGCGTAAAAATGAAAATGGGGATAACCGGCATAGAGGGTAGGCGTGGACACCACGCACTCCCATTTTCTGCCGGATAGTTCCTTGAGCGCAGCAAAATCACTGCCCGGCTCGGTGCAGTCCCAATGGTGAAATTCGTGGCCCCGAATTTCCTCTCCGGCCTTGCAGAGCATCTGATCCTTTTCAGCCCGCAGGCGCACATAGCCGAAGCGGGTCAGCTTCCCGTTGTCAAAGCTCTTTCCGGACAGGTACCCCACCATGGGAAGGCCTGCGATGGCTTCGGTCAGGTACATAAAGCCGCCGCACTCCGCAATACAGGGAAGTCCGTTCGTCAGGGCGCTTTTGACGCTGCGCCGCATGGAAGCATTCTCGCTGAGCGGTCCTGCGTACAATTCCGGATAACCGCCGCCTAAGTACAGGCCCTGAATATTCTCCGGCAACACAGAATCTGCCAGCGGACTGAAAGGGACAAGCTCCGCGCCCATTCGGGTCAGGGCATCCAGACTGTCCTCGTAGTAAAAACAGAAGGCCCGATCCTTTGCCACGGCAATGCGTACCGGTGCAAACCGGGGCAGTTCCACCGGCTCGCAGCGGACAATCGGCGCTGCTTTGGCCAATTCCAGCAGCCCGTCCAAATCCAGGGTTTTCTCTGCCTGAACTGCCAGTGTACGCAGCTTTTCCTGCAGGTCCTCCACCTCCGCCGCCGTAACCAGTCCCAAATGACGGCTTTCCAATGTGCAGTCCGGCAGCCTTGGGAGATAGCCCAGGGGGCACACCCGTCCGGCGAAGCGGCGGCGAATCTCCTCCGCCAATGCCGCATAGGTGGATGCCGTGCATTGGTTGAGGATTACCCCCTGAATCTGATTGTCCGGGCAGAAGTCCAGAAATCCCTGAATCGTGGCTAAAACAGACAGGGAGGCCCCCTTGGCCCCCACCACCAGAACCACCGGAGTTTGGGTGATCCGGGCAACGCTATATGTGCTGCCCCGGGTGGAGGTCAGGCCCATCCCATCATAATAGCCCATGACCCCCTCCACGATACTGATGTCCCGGTCAGCTCCGTTTTGGACCAGCAGAAACCGCAGGGTGTTGTCATCAAAGAAATAAGCATCCAGATTGGCGGCTTTCGCGCCGATGATCCGGCTGTGAAACATGGGGTCGATGTAATCCGGGCCGCATTTG
>CALYTB010000045.1 GCA_945486035.1 uncultured Clostridia bacterium | reverse complement strand
CGCAGTACGTTTTCGCCGAAATGCGGAGGATATCGGATCATTTCACCGCCGGGAGTGGTGCTCCGCGCAGCGAATCAGAATTACAATGATTGCCAGTGGCAATCATTCCATAATTCAAATGAATGGCTCCCCTACAGTGTTATTCCGACATTTCCAAAACTGATCTGCAAACAACAATTTTTCGCACTGCCTGGCAACCCGGTACGCATTCTATCCAAATCAACAGGAGGAGCATCATGAGTAATTTTGAAAACGCAAAGGTTAAGGTCAGCCAAGGCTGGCTTCAGGGCTATACCGAAGGAAACCTGAAAATATTCAAGGGCATCCCCTACGCCGCGCCCCCCGTGGGAGCACTGCGGTTCCGCAAACCCCAGGAACCCGGCCGCTGGCGGGGTGTCCGTAAGGCAACCCAGTATTCCGCCGCCTCCGTCCAGCAGGTGATGGAGAATCTGGAGCTTCCCGCCAATGTCCACGGTGTTCCCCAGCTGCTGGCCCCCTCCCAGTACGAGGAGGACTGTCTGTACTTAAACATCTGGACTCCCGCCAAAACCCCCGAGGATAAGCTGCCCGTATTCCTGTGGATTCACGGCGGCGGCATGGTGGCGGGCTCCGGCTGCGAGGTAGTCTGCGACGGCACCGGCTTTGCCTCCCGCAAGGATGTGGTGGTGGTCACCATCAATTACCGGCTGGGCTTTCTGGGCTTCTTCGCCCATCCCGACCTGACCGCTGAGGGCGGCGGCACCTCCGGCAACTACGCCCTCTATGATATGCGCAAGGCCTGCCAGTGGGTGAAGGAGAACATCGCCCAATTCGGCGGTGACCCGGAGCGCATCACCGTAGCCGGTCAGTCCGGCGGCGCGGCAGGCACCGGAGCCCTCCATGCCTCCCCCCTGATGAAAGGCCTTGTGCAGCGGGTATCCATTGAAAGCGGTCCCATCTACTGGGGCTTCATGCAGCCCCAGGACCGCAGTGTCATGGAGCAGCGGGGCGTGGAATTCATGAAGCGCATCGGCTGCGGCAGCATTGAGGAGCTTCGCTCCCGGGACTGCTGGGAGCTGTTCGACGCCTACTCGGAATACGTGAACGAGGTAGGCTTCGGCGGCGGCTTCGGCTTCTGCGTGGACGGAGAATTTTTGCCCAAGCGCTACAGCGAGATCATGGACGCGGGCGAATTCAACGACTTTGATGTGCTGATTGGCAGCTGCTCCCAGGAGTTCCCCTGCGTAGATCCCCAGAAATTCACCGTAGAGGAGTATTATGCCTACCTGGAGGAGGCCTTCCCGGACAACGTGGAAAATATGAAGCGCTGGTATCCCGCCGAGACCGGTGTCCAGGCCGCCAAGCAGGCCAGCACCATTGCCTCGGACATCATGCTGCTTGGCTCCGTGAAGCTGGCCCAGATCTGCAGCCGGTATGGCCGTAACGCCTGGGTGTGGCTCATGTCCAAGGAAAACGAAACCCAGCGGGGCCGCGACGCGGGCAGCCCCCACTGCGCCGAGATGCCCTATGTTTTCGGCCGGGTAGACTGCGGCGAGCGCAACCCCTTCTTCCCCTACCACTGGGTGGGTGCGGACTATGACTTCATGGAGCTGATCCAGGGCTACTGGTATACCTTCTGCGCCACCGGCGACCCCAACGGCGAGGGCCGTCCCCAGTGGGACAAAAACGCTGGAGATTTAGAGATCTGTGAGCTGTGCAACCAGACCCACATGATCCCCGCGGAGCAGTTTGACAAGTACCGCTATTTCTATGACAAGCTCTCCCACAATGACTACATCGTGTCCCTCTTCGGTCTGCCCCGCTTCACTCCAAAAAAGTAATTGACTTCCTGCCACAACGTGATAAATTGCTGTTTGAACATTTCAAAAGCACTTCGTCCTTACTGTAGGGGAGCCATTCATGGCTCCCGTGGCGCAGTACGTTTTCGCCGAAACGCCCAGAATATCGGGACGTTTCACCGCCGGGAGTGGTGCTCCGCGCAGCGAATCAGAATTACAATGATTGCCAGTGGCAATCATTCCATAATTCAAATGAATGCCTCCCCTACAGTGTTTCTACAACATTCTCAAAACAGACCTGCAAATAACAATTTACCTCGCAGCGTTCTTTGACCCATCATCACAACGAAGGAGGAATCCCTCATGCGCAAAAACCCACTGGCCATTCTGGCAGAATCGGCTTCCCTCTGGACCCCTCCCGCCATTACCGGTGAAATCCCCCACGGGGACATGCCCGGGGACAAGGTGGAAATCGGTCAGGGACATATTGACAAGGCTAATCTCATCTTCCCCCTGCTGCTTCCCATGGCCGCCCGGGCCGCGGAAGAAACCGGGCGGGTGGTCATCTGTGTCTGCGGCGGCTCCGGGGTGGGCAAATCCGAAACCGCCTCCCTGCTCAGCCACTATTTCCGGCAGGCCGGTGTTGGCTGCTATACCCTCTCCGGGGACAATTACCCCCACCGCATTCCCATGTATAACGATGCCGAGCGGGTTCGTGTGTTCCGGGTATCGGGCATCCAGGGAATGCTGGAAGAGAAGGTCTACACCCAGGAAACCGGCGAGGCCCTGCGGCAGCTGTGGGCTCAGGACGCGGACGCGGACCCTCAGCGCACGAAGGATTTTCCCTGGCTGGAAGTCTACCAGCGCTCCGGCCGGGAGGCCCTTGCCCAGTACCTGGGAACCCCCCTGGAGCAGAACTACGAGGAGCTCAGCGCCATCATCCGTCGGTTCAAGGCGGGAGAGAATGCCCTGTGGCTCAAGCGCATGGGCCGCACTGAGGATCAGCGCTGGTACGACTGCGTGGATATGTCCCAGGTGAGCGTGCTGGTTATCGAGTGGACCCACGGCAACAGCGATTACCTTCAGGGCGTGGACATCCCCGTGCTCTTAAACAGCACTCCCGAGGAGACCCGGGCCCACCGGCGCTCCCGGAACCGGGACGGCAAAACCGACAGCCCCTTCACCACCATGGTTCTGGAGATCGAGCAGAAGGAGCTGGACAGCTGCGCTCACAAGGCCAAGCTGATTATCTCCAAGGGCGGCGAGGTTCTGTCCTACGAAGCCTACCGTGCCATTATGGATTCACAGGAGGGATAACCATGTCCAAAAAACCACTGGGTGCCATGTTCAACGCCTACCCCGACAGCATCGGCTCCAAATTGTCCGATACGGTGGAGCTTCTGCACAATCCCGAACTTCGGGGGGCTTTTTCCTCCTTCTACATTCTTCCCAGCGTGTTCAATACCGACCTGGACCGTGGCTTCTCCCTCATCGACTACAACCTCAACGAGCTTCTGGCCAGCCGGGAGGATCTGGAGGAACTCAAGGGAGAAAACATTGACCTGGCCCTGGATTTTATCCTCAACCATGCCTCGGTGCTCTCCGGGCAGTTCCAGGACATTCTGAAAAACGGAGACAATTCCCCCTACCGTGACTTCTTCATCGACTGGAACCGGTTCTGGGAGGGCTGCGGCGACATGACCCCCGAGGGGTACATCCAGCCCCGGCAGGAGCTCATCCGGGATATGTTCTTCCGCAAGCCGGGCCTGCCCATTCTCATGGTCCGCTTCCCCGACGGCCGGGACGTGCCCTACTGGAACACCTTCTACCAGGAGGTGCGCTATGACCGTGTGGATGCCCAGGACCTGATGACCCTGGGCGATATGCAGTACGGCGTGGCGGATGCCCTGGCCCGTCAGGTCAACGCCGCCCTGGATGCGGGGAAAACGCCCAAGGAAATGGACTTTGGCCCTCTGAACCGGTATCAGGATGCCGTGGTTTCCTATCTGGAAGGACACCGCAAGTACCTGGGCCAGATGGACTTGAACATCCGCTCCCCCCTGGTCTGGGACTACTACCGCCAGACCCTGAAGACCCTGGCGGGCTACGGTGCCTCCATCGTCCGGCTGGATGCCTTCGCCTACGCCCCCAAGGAGGTGGGCGCCAAGAATTTCCTCAACGATCCCGGCACCTGGAAGCTGCTGGACAGGGTGGCGGAAATCGCCCAGCCTCTGGGCATCACCCTGCTGCCGGAAATTCACGCCAGCTACGGTGAAAAGATCTACGAGCTGCTGGCCTCCAAGGGCTACATGGTCTACGACTTCTTCCTGCCCGGCCTGGTCATCGATGCCATGGAGCGCCGCAGCGGGGCGTTCCTGAAGCGCTGGGCCGATGAAATCGTGGCGAAGAACATCCGCACGGTCAATATGCTGGGCTGTCACGACGGCATCCCCCTGCTGGACCTGAAGGGACTGCTGGACGAGGACAGCATCGGCAGGCTCATCGATACCGTGGTGGCCCGGGGCGGCTATGTCAAGAACCTCCACGGCCAGAAGAACGTGTATTACCAGGTCAATGCCACCTACTACAGCGCTCTGGGCGAGGACGACCGGCGGATGCTGCTGGCCCGGGCGGTGCAGCTGTTCATGCCCGGAAAGCCCCAGGTCTGGTATCTGGACCTGTTCGCCGGCCGCAACGATTACGAGGCCATGCGCCGGGCCGGTGCCGGCGGACACAAGGAGATCAACCGCACCAACCTGTCCAAAGCGGATATTCAGTCCGCCATGGAACGGGACGTGGTTCGCCGGCAGCTGGAGCTTCTGCGGATGCGCAGCTGCTGCGATGTCTTCTGCCCCGAGGCCGCCGTTACCGCCGATGCGGACGGCTCCCGGCTCACCCTCCGCTGGGAAACCGAAGCTCAGCAGGCCGAATTAAGCGCCGATTTCGCGGATCTCTCCTTCTCCATTACCGTCACGGACCGCTCCTCCGGCGAAAGCCTCTTCCGATTTGTCCAGAAATAATGATATCGCCGGGGAACAAGTGTTCCCCGGCGATATGTTTCTGTAAACGGTAAATTGCTGTTTGTCGGGCTGTGCCTCGATTACCTGTCATTGCGAACCAGTCCTCAGACTGGTGTGGCAATCCCCCGGTTAGAGGGGAAATGTATCGATAATTTCCCTACAGAACGGGGAAACATTGCGATTCTTGGTAGTAATCGTTACCTGGTACCATTCAACCGGGGGATTGCCACGACCAGTCTGCGGACTGGTCTCGCAATGACAGTTCTTATTTAGCCCGACAAACACCAATTTGTCGCCCTCGATATCCCTTACCGGATATACCCGCTGCCCGGCAGGAACCACTTCCCTGCCACAGCCTGGGCCATTTTTTCTCCGCCGGCCCAGTTGGGATGGACCCCGTCTCCCAGGTGCATTCCCTCCTGCATCCTGTGGGGGTCCTCCGGGTCCCGCATCACCGCATCCAGGTCAATCCAGTCATCTCCCGGATGTCTTTCCCGGATCAGGTCATTATACGCGCAGCGGATTCCCTCCGCTCGATCCCGCCAGGGATCTCCGAACGCGCCGAAGGGTGTCACCGTGGAAACAAGAACCTTGCTCCCCATGGCCTGAGCCTGGGACACAGTTTCCCGCAGGGCGACATAGATATCCTCCGCCTCCGGGACCTCCGGCTCGCCGAATACAATGCTGTGGGAGCAGTCGTTCACGCCCTCCAGAATCAGTACAATATCCGGCGCGGCGCCGTCAAACAGATCCTGCCGGATCCGATCCTTGCCCGCGATGCCGAACTGGTGTCCCTCCCCCGGCATCCCCTTGAAGCAGGGGAAGGATTTCTGAATCCGGTTTCCGCTGATTCCCGCGTTCACCAGGGCGCACTTACCCGGGAACCGGCGGTAGAGCAGCGCCATCAGCGAATCGCTGTAATAGGACATGTGGGTGATGGAATCCCCGAACATGCCGATGAGCACCGGGTTCTCCCCCGTCAGCACGGAAATCTCGCACAGTCCCACCACATACTGGTTGGGGTAGGGATCCATGGCCAATACGGGCGTAAGCTGGGGCTTGACAGTAAAGCCCAACGCTTCGGTTTCATAAAAATTTCCCTTCAGGGTCACGCTTTGCCAGCTGTATGCCGTGGAGGTGGTGCAGACACTGCGGATTTCCGTCCGCTCCTTGAAGTAGGTACAGACAACGAAGTCCTCATCCCAGCTTACCTGCCGGGAGATTTCATCACTGTATACCCAGCTGTTGGCCCCGATTTCCAGCTGCTCCGACCCGTTCAGGGTCACCGGAATCCGCTGCGACAACCTTCCCGAGATCCGGTTGCGCAGCGCTACCGTCATATGCTCGATGCGCATGGGCACATCCGAGTAGAGGTTATTCAGCCGAATCCGGATTTTCTCGCCGTTTAAGTTGTTGGTAAACAGGCTCTTCTGGGAGATATCCTCAAATACCCCCACCTGCTGATTGTAATCAATGGGAACATACCGCCAGGAGGGCACCCATTTTTTCATATTCCGGTTCCTCCGTTTCTAGAGGCTTTGAATCCGCGCGGCCAGATCCTCCGCCATCAGCTTGTGGCGGTAGATGGCAGGATGCAGACAGCCGCCCACATCCGGGCCCACATTCATCATCTTGTTGTACTTCAGGGTCACAATGTTGGAATCCCCGGTTTCCCGGCAGAGCTTATCCACCACCTTGCAGATCTTGTCCCACAGGTAGTAGTCCATGCATCCCAGGGCGCAGAGGATGACGGTGTCCGGCCCGTTATACTTTCGGATTTCAGAGAGGAAGCGGTAGTAATTGTTTTCAAAATCCAGCTCCGCCTGCGCCTTATCCTGCCGGAAATAAATCTGGTTGGCATCATTGGTGCCCAGGTTCAGCACCACATATTTGGCGGGTGCCGCCCCAAAATCAAAGGGCTGATATTCCGAAATGGTTTTCCCCCGCTGCTGGGCAAGCCGGTCCTCCAGAATCCGATCGGTATAGGGATACAGATCCCGCATACAGTAGAATCCCGGCATGGGCACAGGGTTTTCCACGCTGATGCCGCTGACACTGATGAACCGGGGTTCCAGGTCCAGCATCCGGGCGGCGATGGCCCCGTGGGTCATCCACCCGTCCTCCTCCGCCGCCTCAAATTCGTGGCTGGGGTCAGAGGTACCGTTTCCGAAGCCGCAGGTGATGGAGTCACCGATGAACTCGATGACCTCCTTCTTCTCCGGCCGGAAGGGAAGCAGCTCTCCCTCCAGTTCGAATCCCCGGATGCCCAGAGCCGTCCGGAAGTTCTCCGTCAGCTTTACAATCTTTATCCGGTGTTCCTCTGCCTCCGGGCCGGAGAAAAGCACCACACGATCCCCGTCGCGCACGCGCTCCTTCCGGCATGGCGTGTCGGAGCCGTCCAGAAATACGGCGATCCAGGGCCAGTCCTCTCGGGAAACGGGGGGCGCTCCGGGAGGAACGAAGGTGTCGGGAATCGCGGAAAACTCGGCACTCAGCGTGGAGCCCCGGAATAGAATTTCAAAGCCCCCGCAGGTATAGTTGGAGTACAGCACGCCGCCCTCCTCATCCAGGAAGGCCCTTCCATAGGTTTTTACCCTGTCCAGGGTGTCCGTAATCTTGATGTATTCCATAGGTTACGCCTCATTCAGCATCCAGCGGATGGCGGGTTCCGTATACTCGTTCCAGAACTTCCAGTTGTGCATTCCGGCGCTTTCCTTGTAAACAAAGTCCACATTGTTCTCCTTCAGGAACGCGGCAAAGGCCCGGTTGGGCTCCACGAGGAAGTCCTCGGAGCCGCAGGCCATAAAGATACCGGGGAGTGTCTCCCCCGCAGCCAGCTTCTTCTGAATCAGCACCTCGGGGTTGCACTCGCGCAGATGGGCGGTCTGCAGATCCCCGAAGATGTCCTAATAGTAGGCATAGTTTGCCATGGGATTGTTGTCCTGGGGGGTCATATGCCGCAGCTGGTGGATAATCAGCGCGCTGGACAGCGCGGCGATCTTGCTGTAGTTTTGGCTGAAGGCCAACCCCGTGTGCAGGGCACCGAAGCCGCCCATGGAGAAGCCGCCGATAAAGGTGTCCTCCGCCTTGCGGGACAGTCCGAAGGTGCTGCGGGTATATTCCAGCACCTCCTCTCCCACGAAGGTGGCATAGGCCTCCCCGGTGGGCTCCCGGTCCAGGTAGAAGCTGTTTCTGCCGTTGGGCATAATCACCGCCAGGTTGTAAGCCCCCGCCAGCTCCTGGATGCTGCTTCCCATAATCCAGTCCCAGGGCCCGCCGCTGTAGCCATGCAGCAGCACCAGGGTTTTCATGGGCCGGGTATAGTGGGGATTCATCTGGGACATCATGGGCGGCACATCATTGGGAAGCACCACGCACATATCCGTCTGCCCCGCCAGGGCCCTGGAATAAAAAGTCACGCGAAATACAGCCATAGCATTCTCTCCTTTGCGTTTCTGTCCGGCTCTGCCCGGAATCTTTCATCCTGATTATAAGCCCAAACCCTTTCCCCCGCTTTTATTCTCGTAGGCTTTCCTTTCGGAAATGTATCCTCCCGAAGCACATTTTTGGAAATGAAACGTATATCTTTTCTTGACCTTTCCCCGCCGGGAGCATAAACTAACCCCAAGAACCCCCAACGCAGCGGGATAATTTGTTGTTTGCACGTTTTTGATGTCATTGCCATGAAAAACGCTGTCATTGCGAACCAGTGCGCACACCACTTAAGCAGACTGGTTCGCAATGACAAGTAATCTAAGATAAGTGCTGTAAACAACAATTCATCCCCCATTCAAAACAACCTTTTTCATACGGAGGAACACCACCATGAAGAACAGAGAAGTCATTGAGAGAATCCTTGCCTACCACCCCCAGCTTCCCGATTACCACGGCTGTGACGACTGGAAATGCGGCGATCCGGAGGCGGAGTGCACCGGCATCGTCACTGCTCTGGTGCCAACGGTCAACGTAATCCGCAAAGCCATCGAGCTGAACGCCAACCTCATCATCGTCCACGAACCCATCTTCTACACCTCCGCTGACCAGGCAGGCTGGTTTGAGGATTTCCCCAACGCGGTCTACGAGGAAAAGCGGAAGCTGCTGGACGACCACGGCATCACCGTCTGGCGGGACCACGACCACATGCACTTCCACAACCCCGATGGCATCTTTACCGGCGTGCTGAAATATCTGGGCTGGGAAGCCCATGCCCAGGTTGACCGGGAAACCGGCGCCTTCGCCCATTTTATCGTGGACATCCCCGAAACCACCCTGGGCGGCCTGTGCCGCCACCTGATGGATACCATCGGCATGAACGGTGTCCGCTTCATCGGCGACCCGGAGGCCAAGGTACGCTCCCTGGCTCTGGTGGGTCACCTGTACCCCATGTCCTTCGGCCCCAGGCACGCCGACGGCAGCCCCGCGGAATACAGTGTCCAGATCATCAAAACCCTGGAGGAGCGGGTGGATGTAATCATCCCCGGCGAGGTCATCGAGTGGACGGTTCTCGCCTACGTCCGGGATGCCGTCCAGCAGGGCAGAACCAAAGCCATGATCCACCTGGGCCACATGAACTGGGAAGAACTGGGCATGAAGTACGCCCAAGAGTGGATCAGCGACCTTGTTGCTCACCAACTCCCCGTAACCTACGTCCCCTCGGAGGACATGTATCACTACATTACAAAGTAAAATTCCCGCCGCCCTGATTCAACAAAATCGAGAAATTGGTGTTTGGCGATTTTGTACGCATTGCGTTTTTACTGTAGGGGAGCCATTCATGGCTCCCGTGACACAGTACGTTTTCGCCGAAATGCTCATATAATCGGTACATTTCACCGCCGGGAGCCATGAATGGCTCCCCTACAGAGTAATTCCAGGATTTCCAAAACATCTCGACAAACAACAATTTGTCGAGTTGCTGACTTGAGTCGATAAGCACATTTCAAAATTATCCCGAAGGGATTCCTTAATTGTCAATTCTAAACAACAATTTCCCATTCTTCTGCCACATAACCTCCCACACCGAAAAAGCAGCTGCCACGAAATCCGCGGCAGCTGCTTTTTCGAATCTTTTTACGCTTCCTCTTTGCGGTAGCGGCGGGTTCTCTCGTCCTGAATCACGCCCTCATAATTCATACCGAACCCAAAGTCGTAGATATGCCCCTGGGAGTCCTTGTAGCATTCCATATCAAACGCCACATCCTCCTGCTGGCGCTCCACGGTGTCCATACTTTCAGGCAGCTGCACCGGCAGCAGCCCCTGGGGTACAAAGGCCCCGGTAAGCACATCCGCCACCGCCTGGCCGGATACACCGTATTCCACCAGCAGCGCATCGGTATAAGGCTCCAGCTCCGCCATAACCATGGGGTTTTTCAGGGTGACCACCGTCACCACAGGCTTGCCGCCCATCCGCTTTTTGGTATCCAGAACGATATCCAGGTCCGCCTCGTTGGCGGCAGTGTTCCACTTGCCCCGATAGCTCCGGTCCCGGCTTTCCTCCAGGGGGTCTCCCCCGGCGATGCTGTGCTCCCGGGCAGAAACCGCCTGGTAGGGCCGGTATTGCAGCGTTATCGGCACATAGCCGTTTCCGCCCCGCTTCCGGTCCTCCGGGTCATAGCCCACGGAAATGGGCGACTCCACAAAGCAAACCGCCGCATCCGCCTCCTCCGGGGTATCCACCAGCGTGAAGCACTCCTTCAGCGCCGTTTTCCCCGCGGGAACCAGGGTCACCGGCCGGGTAGGATGGCTGAAAAAGTCCAGGTGGGATTTGATAAACCGGTCCGGCACATAGACCCGGATGCCCTTTTGCAGCGGCAGGGTATGATTTGCGTTTTTCAGCATGGTCACGGAGCGCAGCTGGGAACGGTAGCCCTTCTCCGCGAATTCCGGACAGCCCACGGTGGCAAGGGAGGTGTTCAGATCGAGATAGGGATTCTCAAACAGTCCCGTGCGGAAAATATTCAGCAGCAGCCGCTTGGCGGACCGGCGGAACCGGGCCTGAGCAGCCTCCTCGCCGTACTTTTCGCACAGCATCCGGTAGGCCTCCAGCACGGGAGCGGCATCGTTGTTGCCGCCGAACTGGTCCACCCCGGCCTCCAACGCTTTGAGGTGGCGCTCCGCCTCGCTCAGATGCTCCACGCCCCAGCACTTGCCGGCAAATTCCTCCTCGGTCCTGCCCTGGTCATGGGTGATGCCCCAGTCGGTGCAAACCACGCCGTCATAGCCCAGCTTCTGGCGCAGCAGGTCGCCAATCAGGAACTGATTGTAGGAATTTCCCACGTTTTCTCCGTTTTCCTGATCCACGCCCTGAGAAATGGTGTAGTAGGGCATGACCGCGCTGGCCTTTCCGGTCTTCCCGGTCAGACGGAAGGCCCCTTCCGTGAAGGGCTTCAGGTGCTCTGCAAAATTCCCTCCGGGGTACACGGCGTATTTGCCGTAGGCGTAATGGGCATCCCGGCCGCCCTCGCCCATACCGCCGCCGGGGAAATGCTTGACCATGGTATTGACACTGCGGCTTCCCCAGCCGTCCGGGCTTCCCGGGGTGGTCTGGAATCCGTCGCAGTAGGCCTTCGCCATGTCGGTGGTCATCCTGGTATGCTCACCGAAGGTGTCGGCAAAGCGCATCCACCGGGGCTCCGTGGCCAGGTCAATCTGGGGTGAGAGGGCCGTGGTAATACCCAGGGCCCGGTATTCCGCCGCGCCGATCTCGCCGAATTCCCGAACGGTGTCCGGGTCAAAGGAGGCGGACAGGCCGATTCCGTTCGCCCACTTGGAAATGGGTTCTCCGGTGATGCCCATGTACTCGGCGGTGGCCCCCGCGCCGTGCCGGGGGTCGGAGCTGTTGTTTGCCGGGATGCCGAAGCCCTCCCCTTCGGCCAGCGCCTGGAGCTTGTTGTTCCAGCGCACCGCCGTTTCCGTGCTCTCCAGCTTCATAATCAGTACATGGCGGACCTTGTCCTTGACAATGAATTCCCGCTGCTGATCGGTCAGCTCCCAGGGCTCGGCCCCGCTTTCCTCGAAGGGTTTTCCCCCGTAGGTTCCGCTGAAGGCCGCTGCCATGGGCCTTCTGGCGGGAATCAGCTGATGGGCGCTGTAGAGCATCAGCCCCGCGATGTCCTCCATGGACAGCCGCCCGGCCAAATCCTCCGCCCGTTCCTCCCAGGAAAGCCGCCAGTCCTCATAGGGTGCCAGTTCCCCGGTCCGCAGGAAATCCTTAAAGGCGTAGCCATCCACCGTGAGAATCGGAACGGGGCTGTCCTTTGCCAGTCCCAGTGTCTTTCCGTCGCCGTTGTCAATCAGGATATACCCATCCGCTTCTGTCTGCTTCCACTTTTTATCCATGGCTCATTACTCCCCTTCTTTCTGAAGCTCCATCCAGATCCCCTCCAGGATCTTCAGTCCCTCCTCCACGGAGGCGCCCAGTATTTCCTGGGTCTTTTGAAAGTCGTATGTTTCATGCAGCTTATCATGCACCCGGAACAGAGCCTGCTTGCCGTGGCTGCGGATGAACAGGGCCTGGGCCTTGCAGGCCGCGGCGCCGTCGTTTCCGGGCGTGTAGAATCCGGTTTCGCACACCGCAAGCGCCCCGCATTCCCAGCACCCATCCAGTCCCTTTTCCGCGCAGCAGGACACATTGGGACATTTTCCTCCGAGGTACAGCGTGCCGTAGGAGCAGCAGCAGAAAACCGACCGGCATCCTCCGCACCACTGGCCCAGGAAGCAGTGCTTACAGGAGAAGCCGCAGAAGGCTGTCATATCCAGATCCTTTTTCGCGGCGGTAACTATCTCGTTTTTCCGGCTGTCCCCCTGCTCCATACGCCGCTGCCTGTCCTCCCCGTCGGTCTGAAGCAGCTTGCGGTAGACCCGGGAATCCTCCCCGGATACGTCCTTCATCATCCGGAAGAAGGTATATCCGTATTTTTCATACAGGCCGGTGTGCCCGGTGGAGATATAAATGGCTTCCTTCCCCATAACGGTGGCCAGGCTCTCCGCGTACTCCAAAAGGCGGCCGGCATACCGGTGCCCCCGATACTCCGGGAAGGTGTACACAAACCCCACCCAGGGCGTCAGCTCCGTGGGCTGAATGTCGTCCAGCGGTGCGAAGGTGCAGTAGGAGACCAGCTTCCCGGTTTCCTCCTCCACCAGCATGGGCACCAGAGCCGTCTGTCCCACCGTCGCTTTCAGCTTTCCGTCCCGCAGCAGTTCATACAGGAACTGCCCCGCTCCCCAATCGCTCCTGCGAATCTCCTCCAGCCAATGGGGCTGATTGTCCGATGTAAAGTATTCCACAATCTTCATCCGCGCTCTCCTCCCATCTGACAAAACAACTCACAAGCTCCCCCAAACCACCCCCGTCGGCTTTTGAAGGATGAACGGTAAATTGTTGTTTAGCGGCTTCGCCGAATTGACAATTGACAATTGACAGTTGACA
>CALYTB010000044.1 GCA_945486035.1 uncultured Clostridia bacterium | reverse complement strand
AATGTCGGAATAACACTGTAGGGGAGCCATTCATGGCTCCCGGCGGTGAAATATTCCGATATCCCCAGCATTTCGGCGAAAACGTACTGCGTCACGGGAGCCATGAATGGCTCCCCTACAGTAAGAACGAAGTGCGTTTGAAATCTTCAAACAACAATTTATCGGGAAGCTGAGTTAACCCGATAAGCACAATTGTTGTTTGTATGTTCTTGCTGTCATTGCCATGAAAAACGCTGTCACGGTTGGTGACAGCGTTTTTTGTTCAGTTGTCCGCGTTTTCTTCTTCGGGTTGGGGGGGCTGCTGGGCGTTCATCCGGGCTGCCTGCATGTCCTCCGGGCGGTGGGGGCGGAAGGCCTGGTAAATCAGCACCGCGGAGGCCGCAATGCAGCTGACACCCGCCAGCACCTGGCTCACCCGGAAGGGGCCCCAGTACAAACTGTCCATCCGCAGACCCTCGATGAAGGTCCGGCCCAGGCCGTACCAGGCGGCGTAGCCCAGGGCAATCTGGCCGTCATACTGCCGTTTTTTGGAAAGAAAATGGAGCAGCACCAGCCCGGTAAGATTCCACACCGATTCATACAGGAAGGTGGGGTGGTAGTATTCCGTCACCCCGGTGACCGTGTTGTAAAGGCCCATGCGAAGGAAGCTGTCCGTGGCCGCGCCGAAGGCCTCCCGGTTGAAGAAATTGCCCCAGCGGCCGGCGCTCTGGCCGATGAGAAAGCCCAGGGCCACAATGTCCAGCACCGCGCCCAGCTTCACCTTCTTGATTTTGCAGAACACGATGACTCCCACGATGGCCCCCAGCACCGCGCCATAGATGGCAAGCCCGCCGTTCCAGATGTAGAGCACCGAGATGGGATTGTCCCGGTACTCGCTCCAGGTAAAGGCGCAGTAGTAGGCCCGGGCGCAGAGGATGGAAAAGGGGGTCACCCACAGCACCCCGTCCAGAATGTCGTCCTGCTTCAGGCCGAATTCCGGGCAACGCCGCAGGGCATACAGCACCGCCGCCATAAGCCCCAGGGCAATGACGATGCCGTACAGATAGATGGTCAGCGGCCCCAGGCTGATGGACCGGGGCGGATTCATCTCCAGCCCCAACGAGGGGAAGGAGATGGTGGAATAATAGGTATAGCTCATATCTTTTCCTCCTGGTGATAATTCACAGTCCGCGGGACAAATTGGTGTTTGTAAAGATATGCTGTCATTGCGAGCCAGCGCGCACGCTGGCGTGGCAATCCCCCGGTTAGAGGGGAAATGTATCGACAATTTCCCTACAGAGCGGGAAAACCTTGCAATTTTTGGTGGTAATCGTTACCTGGTTCCTTTCAACCGGGGGATTGCCACACCACTTAAGCGGACTGGTTCGCAATGACAGGTAATTTGGGACACATTCTTACAAACACCAATTTGCCGATCTTACGGGTTAATCCGATTATACAGATCATTATTGTCCACTGTCAACGTGCCTCCCCCCGTCAGGGCTTGGGGTCGATGATGCTGACGGCGCGGTTTTCCGGGGCGCAGGTCTTGGCCAGCAGGCCCAGGGCCTCCTGCGCGGTCAGAGAGGCCAGGCACTCCGGGAACCGGAAATAGTCAAAATCCGAGAACCGGTAGGCGCACAGCCGGAAGCAGGTGCTGTCGAAGCTGTCCAGGGCCCGGATTCTCCGGCCCAGGCTGCTGCGTTTCATCCGGAGGAAATCCTCCCGGGGGATGCCCTCCCGGAGAAGCTTCTCCGCTTGGGCCTGCACCGCCTCCGCCACGGCCAGGGGGTCCCGGCTGTCCCCGGAGCACAGCAGCATGGCGCAGCCGTCCAGGGTTTCGAAGCCCCCGCCGAAGGAGGAATCGATGAGCCCTTCCTCATAGAGCCTCAGATACAGCTCCGAGGACTCGCCGAAGAGGGCCTCGGCGGCCAGCTCCGCCGCCAGCTCCTGCCGGATGGCGCTCTCCCCCCGGCCCAGGGGCGCTGCCCGCCAGGCCGCGCAGAAGGTGGGCATGGGGACCTCCATGGTTTTCCGGGTGAGGCTGCGGGGAATGGGCCCGGCCTCCTCAGGTGGGCCCAGCTTCCGGGCGGTGGGCCGGTTTTCCGTCCCCAGCCGGGCCCGGGCCAGGGCGGCCACCGCCTCCGGCTCCACATCTCCCAGCACGCAGAGCATCATGTTGGCCGGGGTATAGAAGGCCCGGTGGATCAGGTGCAGGGTGTCCGGGGTGATTTCCCGGATGCTCTCCCGGGTGCCCAGGATGGGATTGCGGATGGGATGGGCGGCGTAAAGGCTCCGGGTCAGCTCCTCAAAGACCACGCTGTCCGGGCTGTCTAAGTTCATGCCGATCTCCTGGTCGATGATGCCCCGCTCCTTTTCCACGGTTTCCTCCGTGAAATAGGGGGTGTACACAAAGTCCAGCAGCAGCTGCAGGTTTTCTTCAAAATGCTCCGTGCAGGAAAAGTAGTAGGCGGTCATGTCGTAGCTGGTGAAGGCGTTCACCGAGGCCCCCAGCCGGGCGAATTCCCCGGTGATGTCCCGGCCGTCCGGCATATCGAAGAGCTTGTGTTCCAGATAGTGGGCAGCGCCGGCGGGGGTGCGGTATTCCCGGCCCTCCAGTTCGAAATGGTCATGGACGGAGCCGTAGTTCACCGCCAGGTAGCACAGCTTCTTGGTAAAGCCCTTCTTGGGCACCACGCTGACGGCAAGCCCGCATTCAAGGGTTTCCCGGTATAGGGTTTCGTCCAGCTCCGGGTAAGGGTAGGCGTTCATTGGCATTCCCCCTTGAGAAAATAGGTGGTGTGCATTTCCAGGCTCCTTGCCGCGGCGGCGGCCTCCTCCGCCGTTACCGCGTTCACCGCCCGGGCGTACTCCCCGGGAGTGAGGCCCATGCCGCTTAAGGCGGCGGTGGCGTAGTAGCCCTCGATGGCCCCGGGGCTGTCATGGACGGCCCGGAGGGAGGACACGATGGCCTCCCGGGCGGCGGTAAGCTCCCCGGGGGTGATCTCCCCGGCCCGGCACAGCGCCAGCTGATGCGAAATCTCCTCCCGGGCGGCGTCCTCCGTGGCCGGGTCGATGCCCGCGTACACGGTCATGATCCCCTTGGCCCCGTAATAGCCGGAGCTGACACTGTAGCACAGGGACTGCCGCTCCCGCAGATTCTGGAACAGCTTGCTGGTCATGCCGCCGCCGTAGAGGGTGCAAAGCACCTGCATGGCGGGAAACGCCGGGTCCCGGTTGGTGATGGGGCTGGCAAAGCCCATGCACAGATGCCCCTGGGCCACATCCTGAACTTCCGTCAGGTCGCTTTTTGCACCGGGCTTCAGCGGCAGCTGGGCCGGCAGGGCAGCGCGGTTTCCCGGAAGCCCCGCGAGCAGCTGCCGGAAGCACTCCGCCGCCTTTTCCACCGGGGCGGAGCCCACATAGAAAATTTCCACGGAGCTTTCCAGGAGGATCTTCTCATAATGGGCCCGCAAGCTCCCGGCATCGATGGCCTCCACCTGTTCGGGCCGTCCCAGCCGGGGAATGCCGAAGGAGTCCCCCCGGCACATGGCCTCCAGCAGCTTTCCCATGGAGTAGGCCCGCTTGTCATTCTGCTCCGACTCGATGGCGGAGATCAGGTTTTCCTTCTCCCCCTCCACAAATTCCGGCAGGAACCCGCCCTCTTCAAGAGGCGAGTCCAGCAGCACCTCCCGGGCAAAGGCGGTGATCCGCTCCAGCACCCGGTCCCCGGGCAGCGCGAACCGGTCGTCCATGAAGCTGCCGTAGAGCCCCGTGGTCTGGCAGTCCCCGATGCGCCGCACCAGCGGCGAGAGACTGGCCCCGTACAGGTCGTCCAGCTGCCGGGTAATGGAGCGCAAATCCGGGCACCGCCGGGTCCCCCGCAGCAGCACCGCCGGAAGCAGGGCGTTCTGGGCCGCCTCCGCGTCACACATGGGCCGGATCAGCTGGATGCTGAAGGCCCCCTGCTTGAACCGGGAATCCCGAACCCCCCGCAGGGTCACCCCGGGGGAAAGCGTGATGGTTTCGATCATAAAAACTCCTTTCGCGCCCACCGGCGCGGAACATCATTGGCAAGACAAATTGTTGTTTACACAAAAGGCTGTCATCCCGAGCGAGCGCAGCGAGTCGAGGGATCTACGCATTTTATTTCGTTTTCGGGTAAATTCAGTGCCAAGATCCTTCGACTTCGCTGCGCTTCGCTCAGGATGACAAGGTCTTCTGTTGCTTGAGGTTGTGCGACAAACACCAATTTGTCGCCTCCGCCGGATTCGGCGGGAGGGCGGGGAATATGCATTGTAAAGGGTATTATATACCACTTCGGGGAAAATAGGAAGTGGGATACAAAAATTTCACACTTTCCCGGTTGTTATTTTCCCCGTCATGCGCTACAATGGAAGGCACCTGAATTGACAATTCTCTTAGGAGGTCAATGTATGTCCTGGCTGGAAATTACCGTTCCCACCCCCCAGGGGGATCTCAATACCATATCTTCCGCCCTGACGGCCCGGGGGTTTTCGGACCTGGTCCTGGAGGATCAGGCGGAGTTTGAAGCCTTCCTGGAGGAGAACCGGTCCTGCTGGGACTATATCGACGAGGAGCTGCAAAAAAAGCTGCAGGGCCTGTCCCAGATCAAGCTGTACCTGGAGGACACGGATACGGCCGGCATGGAGCGGCTGAAGGCGGCCCTTGACAGTCTGCGCCTGAACATGACCGTCCAGGCGCTTCCCGACACCGATTGGGCCGAGAGCTGGAAGGACAACTACCCGCCCCAGGAGGTGGGCCGGTCCCTGGTGGTGCTGCCTTACTGGCTGGATGCCGATTACCCCGGCAGAATCCCCGTGATTCTGGACCCGGGCCTGACCTTCGGCACCGGGGCTCACCCCTCCACCCGGATGGTGATGGAATTCATGGAGGAGCTGGTGAAGCCCGGCTTCCGGTGCCTGGATCTGGGCAGCGGCAGCGGCATCCTCTCCATCACCGCCCTGCGCCTGGGGGCCGCCTCCGCCGTGGGCGTGGACATCGACCCCAAGGCCGAGGATGCCGCCCGGGAGAACGCCGCCTGCAACGGCTTCGCCGCCCCGGAATTCACCGCCCTCACCGGGGACGTGACCCAGGATGCAGCGCTCATGGAAAAGCTGCTGGGGAGCGAATATGATCTGGTGCTTGTGAACATCGTGGCGGATGTGATTATCCGGTTAGCCCCGGTGCTGCCGGGCTTTTTACAGGGCGGGGCAAGCCTTCTGTGCTCCGGCATTCTGGATACCCGCCTTTCCGACGTGACCGCCGCCCTGGAAAAGAACGGCATCCGCGTTCTGGAAACCAAAGCCGAAGCCGAATGGCGCAGCCTCCGCGCCCGGCTGGCGGAATGAGGAAGCAGATAAATTGGTGTTTAGCGGACTGTTTTGGAAATGTCGGAGAATCACTGTAGGGGAGCCATTCATGGCTCCCGGCGGTGAAATGTACTGATTATATGAGCATTTCGGCGAAAACGTACTGCCCTACGGGAGCCATGAATGGCTCCCCTACAGGAAGGACGAAACGCATTTGAAATATTCAAACACCGATTTATCGTCTTTCCCAGACAATTGACATTCACAAAGGAGCAATCTATGAACATACCCTACCGCACCCGCCGAACCATCAACCGGATTGGCATTGTGAGTCTGGCGATTCTCATGGCCCTGTTGATTTTCTGGTTCTGCTGGATTGTCTATATGGAGCGCTACGTGGTCTACACCCAGGACGGAGCGGTCTTAGACACCAGCTTCAATTCCAACGACATCGTGGGCGAGGTGGCCATGCCTCCGGTGAGCAACCAGAATGTGTCCATCTATTTTAACGAAGGCGCGGACTCCATCGAGCTGGGCAACGCCCTGACCCAGCTGGACGGCTACTATGTGGACCAGAACGCCCTGACCACGGACATCGCCGGGGTCTGGGAGGATCTGGAAAAGCTTCCCGCCGGAACGCCGGTGATGATCGACCTGAAGGGCGGCTACGGCTCCTTCTTCTACAGCTCCCATCTGTCCGATGCCATCCACTCCCAGTCCATCAGTGTGGCCTCGGTGGACGAGATGATTCAGATGATGCAGCAGCGGGGCTTCTATACCATCGCCCGGATCTCCGCCTTCCGGGACTACAACTATGGCTTAAACCATGTGCCCAACGGCCTGTACATGACCAACCGGAAGGGCCTGTGGGCGGACTCCGGGGGCTGCTACTGGCTCAACCCCACGGATGCCTCGGTGCTCAACTGGGTGGCCTCGGTGGTGCTGGAAATCAAGGCCCTGGGCTTCAGGGAAGTGGTGCTCACGGATTTCTGCTTCCCCAATACGGATAAGATTCTCTTCAGCGAGGACCGGGACACGGCCATCCGGGAGGCCGCCAAAAAGCTCATGACCATGTGCGGCTCGGACACCTTCACCCTGTCCTTCGCCTCAAGCAGCGCCGCATTCCCCCTGCCCGAGGGGCGGACCCGCATCTACCTGGAGAATGTCAGCGCCACGGACGTCACCGCCAAGGTGGGCCAGTACACCGGGGAAAACCCGGAAATCTACCTGGTCTTCGTGGCCGCCACCAACGACACCCGGTTCAATGACTACAGCGTCCTGCGCCCCATCTCGGTCTCCGACGTTCTGGAGGCCCAAAAGAACGAACGCAAGGAAGCGGGAGACTGACACATCCGCGCAAAGCGGCAAATGGGTGTTTCGCGCACGCTTGCCCTCCCCTTTGGGGAGGGTGGCCGAGCGAAGCGAGGTCGGGAGAGGTCTGCCGCATTCGTGTATTTCTTGGAACAACCCCCGTAAAACCGCTTCCGTCAGCCCTTCGGGCTGCCACCTTCCCCAAAGGGGAAGGCGCAGCAGCCCGGAAAATATAAATTTGCCGGGTAAGCGCTGCCGGGCCTGCATACACAACCCCCCGCCGTTTTTGGGAACGGCGGGGGGTTGTGACGTTGGGGCAATCATCAATTGTTTTTCTGGTCCTGCTCTTCCCAGAAGGGCTCGGATTTGACACAGCCGGAGCAGGTCCGGGGCTTGAACTGGAGCTCCTGGCTCTTGACACTGACGGTGGTACAGGGGGGGATGGAGTGGGTGATGAACACGTTGGAGCCGATGACACTGTCCCGGCCGATGACCGTGCCGCCGCCCAGGATGGAGGCGCCGGCGTAGATGGTCACATTGTCCTCGATGGTGGGGTGCCGCCGCTGGCCCCGGAGGCTCTGGCCCCCCCGGGTGGTCAGAGCGCCCAGGGTCACGCCCTGGTACAGCTTCACCCGGTCGCCGATGACGGTGGTCTCGCCGATGACGATGCCCGTGCCGTGATCGATGAAGAAGTATTTCCCGATGGTGGCCCCGGGGTTAATGTCGATGCCGGTGACGGAGTGGGCGTGCTCGGTCATGATCCGGGGGATCATGGGCACTCCCTGGCTGTACAGCACATGGGCCAGCCGGTACACCGTAATGGCGAAGAGCCCGGGGTAGCAGGAGATGATCTCGTCCACGCTGAAGGCCGCCGGGTCCCCCTCGAAGAAGGCCTCCACATCCGTCTGGGCCACGGCCCGGATGGCGGGAATCTGCCGGAAGAATTCCAGGCAGATTTCCTGGGCCCGCTCCTCGGCGGCGGCCGGGCCCAGGGAGCTTTTCAGCACCAGGGCCACCTGCTTGTTCAGATTGTACAGCACATCCTCGATGAGCATACTCAGGTTGTGGCGGGCGTTGTAGATGCGGTAGCGCTTGTCCCGGGAGTAGCCGGGGTAGACGATGCGCAGGAGCTTTCCGATCATGTCGATGATCAGCTCCTTGTCCGGCTGATCGAACAAATCCAGCCGGTCAATGGCCCGGCCCTGCCGGTAATCCAAAAGAATGCTGTCCACAATGGACTCCACACTCTGCTCAATGGGTGTCATGGGAACCCTCCTTTACAGGCTGCCCCTCCGCCTGCCAGGTCAGGCCCTTGGGGTAAAAGAAACGAAGCTTTTCCTTCGCCACGGACATATGTACAACCCGGCCCCGGCGAAGCTCCCCGTCTAAGTTAATGGGCGTGTCCCGGTCACAACGGATGGTAACATGGTCGGTGCGGAAATGACGAATCAATCCCGTCAGCTCCTTGTAGCGGCCGGACTTGTATTTGCCGATGACGGCGGGCACCTGGAGCCGGCTTACCTTCTTCACCAGCAGCACGTCCAGAATCCCGTCTGCCGGGTCCGCCTCCGGCACCGGGTTGAAGCCGCCGCCGTAGAACCGGCCGCTGCACACGCAGACGAAGGTCAGCTCCCCGTCGATGGTCTCGCCGTTTATTTCCACCACATAATGCTCGGCAATCCCCCGGATCACATTGACCAGGGTGCTGACCGCGTAAGCCCGGAAGCCCTGGAGCAGGGGGATGCGCTTGTAATTGGCCACATCCGTGCCGATGCGGGCATCCAGACCCACGGAGCAGATGTTCAGGGCCAGGGAATCGTTGCAGCGGATCATGTCGAAGGTGGCTTCCTCCGCATCCAGAAGCCGGTCGATCTGATAGAAGGCCTTGGGGTCGCTGAACAGCTTCACAAAATCGTTGCCGCTGCCCCCGGAGAACACGGTGACTGCCGCGTTGGGATGTCCCGCCGCTCCGGCAGCCACCTCGTTGAGGGTGCCGTCGCCGCCGCAGGCGTAGATCCGGTATTCCTCCCCGGTCAGCGCCGCCTCCCGGGCAAGCCGTTCGCAGTGACCCGGAGCCTGGGATACCTCGATCCGGTAGTCCAGGTGCCTTTCGTCACAGACAGACCGGATGGCCGCCGTATACTCCGCCGTCCGGTCCCTGCTCCCCGCCACCGGGTTGATGATAAATAAATGCTTCATGGTGGTCCTCTCCCCAGGGAAAGCGATAAATCGTTGTTTTGGGTTTATTCAGAAATGTCAAAATTACACTGTAGGGGAGCCATTCATGGCTCCCGGCAGTGAAATCTTCCGATATTGCTCCGCACTTCGGCGAAAACGTGCTGCTCTACGGGAGCCATGAATGGCTCCCCTACAGTAAGGACGAAGTGCGTATGGAAACTGAAAACAACAATTTATCCGGCAATCCCCGATTGATTTATTTCTCTTTCCTTCCGGCGGCTGTATACATATAGTAGTCGCACTTGATCATGCCGTTGTAGAGCTTGCGTTTTTTGTCGCAGCGTTTGCCGAAGTAGTGCTCGAATTCCGGCTCGGAGGTGATGATATATTTCTTCCAGCCATCGGCGTATTTCAGGTGCCGCCCGAGAGAAGCATAGAGCCGCTGGGCGCTCTGCTGCTCCAGCATCCGCTGGCCGTAGGGGGGATTGCAGATGAGCATGCCGGACTGGGCGGGAAGGTCCAGCTTGGTGGCATCCCCATCCCGGAAGGTGATTACATCCCCAACCCCCGCCTTCCGGGCGTTGGCCATGGACAGCGATACGCATTTGGGATCATTGTCGGAGCCCAGAATCCGGTAATTCCCGTGAAACTCCTTATTCCTTGCCTCCTGCCGGGCATCGGCCCAGAGTTTGGCATCCGCCCAGGCGAAGCCCTCCGCCGCGAATTTCCGATTCATGCCCGGGGCCCGGTTTTTGGCGATCAGCGCCGCCTCGATGGGGATGGTGCCGCTGCCGCAGAAGGGGTCCCACAGGAACTCCCGGCCCCGGTACTTTGTCAGCATCACCATGGCCGCCGCCAGGGTCTCCCGCAGGGGGGCATCGTTGCCCACGGCCCGGTAGCCCCGCTTGTGAAGCCCCGACCCGGTGGTGTCCAGGTACAGCTGCGCCCGGTCGTTCATGATAGAGAATTGGAGCTGGTACTTGGCCCCGGTTTCCGGAAGCCAGGAAACGCCGTATTTCTCCCCCAGCCGCCTGGAGGCGGCTTTTTTCACGATGGCCTGGCAGTCGGGAACGCTCATGAGCTGACTGTTTAAGCAGTGGCCCTTCACGGGGAAGGCGCCGTCCCTGGGGATAAACTCCTCCAGCGGCGCGCGGTACACCCCCTGGAACAGCTCCTCGAAGGTTTTCGCCGGGAAGTCCGCCAGAACGAGGAGCACCCGCTCCCCGGTGCGCAGGCAGATGCTGGCTTTCGCCAGAGCGGCCTGATCCCCGGAAAACAGCACCCGACCGTTCTCCACCCGGACATTTTCCAGGTTCAGCCGCCGCAGCTCGTCCCCCGCAATGCCCTCCAGCCCGAACAGCGTCGGCACGGAAAATTCGTAATTCGTCATAAAACCTCCATGGTTGAATGGTCAATAGAAAGACAAATTGGTGTTTGTAGGGATGCGTCCCAAATTACCTGTCATTGCGAACCAGTCCGCAGACTGGTGTGGCAATCCCCCGGTTAGAAGGGAAATGTATCGACAATTGCCCTACAGGACGGGGAAACACTGCGTTTTTTGGTAGAAATCGTTACCTGGTTCCATTCATCGGGGGGATTGCCACGCCAGTGCGCGCACTGGCTCGCAATGACAGCATATCTTTACAAACACCAATTTGTCTGACAGCCCTTTGTTACGGGATGATCTTGGATTTCTTCTGATACCGCTCCTGTTCGGAGAAGACACAGCCGCAGTATTTCTGGATGTAGAAGCCGTGCTCCCGGGCGAAGGTCTGTCCTTCCCGGAACCAGGGGCGAAAATCCCGGTAGAGAAACCGTACCCCGTATTCGCTGGCGGCCCGCTCGGCAACCTCCCGCATGAGCTCGTGGTTCTGGTAGGGGCTGATGAACAGCGATGAGGTAAAGCTGTCGAAGCCCCCCTCCGCCGCGGCCCGGGCGGTTTCAAAAAGCCGCATTTCGTAGCATTTGACACACCGGCCCTCGATGTCCCCGGCCACCTCCCGGACGAAGGGCCGCAGGCCGTACTCGTCCCGGTTGATGACCTTCACCCCCACCTCATTGGCGTATTCCAGCAGGCAGTTGCGCCGGGCGCGGTATTCGGTAAAGGGGTGGATGTTGGGGTTGTACCAGTAAAGGGTCAGGTCGAACCCGTCGGTACGCAGAATCTCCATGGGCCGGTTGGCACAGGGCGCACAGCAAACGTGCATCAGGGTGTTCATAGTCTGCCTCCAAAAGAAGATAGGAAAAATTGTACCACGAAAAAGCAAAGAACGCAACGGAAAACCAAATCGGCAGACCGGCAAATTGGTGTTTGCAGTCAGTTTTTAATAATGTCGGAATAACACTGTAGGGGAGCCATTCATGGCTCCCGGCGGTGAAATATTCCGATATCCCCAGCATTTCGGCGAAAACGTACTGCGTCACGGGAGCCATGAATGGCTCCCCTACAGCAAGAACGAAGTGCATTTGAAAAGTGTAAACAATAATTTGCCGAGGAGTTACGCGCCCAGGATTTCTCCCAGCAGGCCGTCCTGGTACAGTTCGGTGATGCGCACCGTTCTTATCTGGTTATGAAGGCCCGCTCCTTCGGCCCAGACGCGGATATAGTTTCTGGCGTGGCCGGTGCTAAGGCTGCCTTCCGCTTCCTCGAAGAGCACCTCCTGGACACTGCCCACAAGGGCCTCCCGGAAGGAACGGTTCATCTCCCGGGCCACCGCGATGGCCTCCCGGCTGCGCTGCTCCTTCACGGCGTTGCCCAGCTGACCCGGCATCTGCGCCGCGGGGGTTCCCGGGCGGCGGGAGTAGGGGAAAACGTGCATCTCGGCAAAGCCGCATTTGCGGATGAATTCCAGGCTCTGCCGGAACTCCTCCTCCGTCTCCCCGGGGAAGGCCACGATCATGTCCGTGGTGACGGCGCAGCTGGGGAAGTATTTCCGCAGCAGCTCCAGGCTTTCCAGATACCGGGCGGTGTCGTACTTGCGGCGCATCCGCTGCAGCACCGTGTCGCAGCCGGACTGCATGGACAGATGGAACTGGGGGCAGAGGTTGGGAAGCTTACCCAGCGCGGCGCAGAATTCCTCGGTGACGATTCTCGGCTCCAGGGAGCCCAGGCGAATCCGAAGGGAGGGTACGGCATCGCAGATGGCCTCGATCAGCTGCCGCACCGGGGGCTTTCCGGGCAGGTCCCGGCCCCAGCCCGCGATTTCGATGCCGGTGACCACGATCTCCCGGTAGCCCCGCTTTTCCAGCTCCCGGGCCTGCCGCACCGCCTCGTCCAGCGGCTCCGACCGTACGGGGCCACGGGTGTAGGGGATGATGCAGTAGGAGCAGAAGTTCACGCAGCCGTCCTGGACCTTCAGCATGGCCCGGGTCCGCTCCTGAAGGCCTCCCGCGGGCAGCACCTCGAACTCCCGGCGGGACAGGGCGTTGTCCAGCAGCTCCAGGGGGCTGCCGGAAAATCCGGGGGATTGCCACGTCGCTTCGCTCCTCGCAATGACAGCATTTTTTTGGGCGGCTTCCAGCATTTTTTCGATGAATTCCTCCCGTTTCGCGCTGCCGCCGATGACGTCCACCCCCAGCCTGCGCGCATCCTCCGGGGCGTGCTGGGTGTAGCAGCCGCAGACCCCGATCACCGCGTTGGGATTGTCCCGCCGGCAGCGGCGGATGACGGCCCGGTTTTTCTTGTCCGCCACGGCGGTGACGGAGCAGGTGTTGATGATGTAGCCGTCACACAGGCCCTCAAAGGAGCCGATTTCGTGGCCCCGCTCCGTTAGGAAGCGCTCCATGGCCTGGGTTTCAAACTGGTTGGTTTTGCAGCCCAGGGTATAAAAGCCAAATTTCATTGTGAATTCCACCAATAAATCATGTTGTGTTTTGTGTTAATCGTCAAATCCGCCCAATTGCATTTCCGGCAAAAGGGGGGTATAATAGGCATCGTTGGAGTCGATCCGAGATTGTTCTCCTTTTTATATAGCGTAAAGAAAGAATAATCCGCGTATCACAGACTTTTTCGGAGGCGACTTATGGAATTTCAGGTTCGGCTGACCTGCGTTCAGGATGTTCTCGACTTTGTCACCCTGGCTACCGCCCGGCCCTTCCCCATCAGCGTGGGAGACCGCCGGCATCGGGTCAACGGCAAGAGCTTTATGGAAATGTTCTGCCTGGACTTCCGCGCCCCTGTCACCGTCCGCACGGACTGCACCCGGGAGGAATTCGAAGCCTTCCGTGCTGATGTCGCCCGGTTTGAGGTGAAGGGGAAATAAATATTGGCAAGTACCGGCTTCGCCGGTATGAATGCACCGCTCTGGGAATACCTGGGGCGGGTTTTTTTGTCGATTGTGCTTATCGGTTTAAGTCAGCAAGCCGACAAATTGGTGTTTGAACATTTCAAAAGCACTTCGTCTTTACTGTAGGGGAGCCATTCATGGCTCCCGTGGCGCAGTACGTTTACGCCAAAACGCCCGGAATATCGGGACGTTTCACCGCCGGGAGGCATGAATGCCTCCCCTACAGTGTTTTCCAACGTTCTCAAAACAGCCCGACAAACACCAATTTAGGCTATCGGCTTTAGTAAGCATACCACAAGATATAGATCA
>CALYTB010000043.1 GCA_945486035.1 uncultured Clostridia bacterium | reverse complement strand
CAACTGTCAACTGTCAATTGTCAATTCGGCGAAGCCGCTAAACAACAATTTATCGCTCTGGGGATTATATTTGGGGCAGGAGGATTTCGGTGGTGAAGGCACCGTCTTCGCTGTTGCGGCTGATATAGCCTTCCAGGCGTTCCACAATGGCATCGATTCGCACAAGGCCGAAGCCGTGACCTTCTCCTTTGGTGCTGCGAAAGCGGGAACCCTCTTTCGGCAGCTTCTTCCCGGCGGTAAAGTTGGTGAAGGAAATGTAGAGCTGCGTATTTTTCATATCCATATACACCCGGATGCACCGCTGCTCCCGGGGCAGCTGGATGCTTGCCTCAATGGCGTTATCGAAGAGATTTCCCAGGATGCAGCACAGGTCGATCTCTGAAGATTTCAGCCTGACAGGGACATGGGCATCCGCGATGACCTGAATATCCTTGGAACGGGCCAGGGAGATTTTGGAGTTCAGGATAGCATCCGTCATGGGATTGCCGGTTTTGATCACCGTGTCCACGGTGGTCAGATCCTCATCCAGCAGGTCCAGATAGCGGCGAATGGCATCCAGATCCCCGGAAGCGGCATAGGCCTTCATGGTCTGGATGTGATTCCGGTAGTCATGCCGCCAGCTGCGGATCTGCCGGTACATATTGTCCACTTCCCGGTAGTGTGTTTCGATCAGCTCCCGCTGATAGGCGGCGATCTGCCGGTCAATTCTTTTGGAAAGAAATCCCATGATGATTACCTCAATTGGATGATTGCCCGGTTGACCCCTTCGTAGGCACCCCGGGGCAGGGGGAGGCAGGTGCCGTCCAAAAGCCGGATTGTTTCCCGGGTTACCCGACTGACGCGGGTCAGGTTGACGATCAGGGAACGTCCCGCCCGGTAGAACCGCTCGTCCAGCTGCTTTTCCAGTTCTCCCAGGGGCATTTTTACGGTCAGATCCCGCACCGCGTGAATGGTGATGTAGTTTCCCGCTACATCGGCGTAGCGGATTTCATAAATTGGGAGCCGCTCCAGTTCGCCTCCTATTTCAAACAGAAGAACCTTTTCATTCTTCCTCAGCTTTTCAACGGCTCGGTCCAGCACGGAAAACAGCTTGCGTTCGTTCACAGGTTTCAACAGATAGTGCAGCGCGGCCACCTCGTAGCCCTCGGCAATGTAGCCGGAGTAGCCGGTGAGGAAGACGATCTGGACGGAATCGTTGGTTTGACGGATTTTCTTTGCCAGAGTGACCCCGTCCATGGCGCCCAGTTCGATATCCAGGAGCAGAATGTCATAATCCGCGGCGCCGGGATGCTGGAAAAGAAGCTGCTCGGCGGAGGGAAATAGGGAAAGGCGGGCCGTGTGGTCGTGAAGAGATGCCCAGTGGGAGACAAGGTCGCAGACATACTGCCTGTCCGCAGAGGAATCGTCACAGATTGCGATTTTGACTTGCATGGAATCACCTTCCTTGGTGTGGGGGTAGGGACAGTGCTCTGAAAGATCGCTTACGGGTGCGGCGAGAGAAATTGTTGTTTATCGCCTTGAAAAACGCTGTCATTGCGAGGAGCGCAGCGACGTGGCAATCCCCCTGTTCTTCCTCCTGTCATCCCGAGCGAGCGCAGCGAGTCGAGGGATCTGGCGTGTTCGTTCACATTTCAGCTTCGTTCAGTGCGTAGATCCTTCGACTCGCTGCGCTCGCTCAGGATGACAGCTTGGGTGGAAGGATGGGGGCTGGGCGGAAAATCCGGGGGATTGCCACGACCAGCCTTCGGACTGGTCTCGCAATGACAGTTCTAACGAGCGTGTAAACAACAATTTATCTCCGAATTGTGCAAGCGGGTAGCTCTTTTGGAAATGATACCACAATTCTTCTTCCAACGCAAGATTGTGGGGGGGCAGGGAAAAGACTGAAAAACAGGATTGACACCGTTTCATTCCTGTGGTAAACTGTAAAGGATAAAAAACCTAATTGGAGGGTGAAACCATGGAGCATATCAAGACCATCGAAACCCGCGTTCTGTGCCAGAATGAGGGTGGCTGCGGCGAATGCCAGACTTCCTGCCAGTCCGCCTGCAAGACCAGCTGCGGTATTGCCAATCAGCAGTGCGAGAACGCCAAGGAGAGCAAGTAATCCAATATGCTGAAATGCCGCCGGTATCGGCGGCATTTTTTAATGAAGGAGAATGAAGATGATTCATCGGTACAAGCTGGGCGGCTGCAACATTGTGCTGGACGTGTGCTCCGGCGCGGTTCATGTGGTGGATGACGCTGCCTATGAAATGATCGGGATGTTTGAAGAGCACTCCCGGGAGGAGATTCTGGATGCCCTGTTGGGAAAGTTCCCCGAAACAACCCGTCAGGAGTTGGGGGAGTGCTATGACCAGGTGGCATCCCTGAAGGAAGCGGGGAAGCTCTTTACCCCGGATACCTTTGCTCCCATGGCGGACACCCTGAAGAAGAAAACCGGCGGTGTGGTGAAGGCGCTCTGTCTGCACATTGCCCACACCTGCAACCTCAACTGCTCCTACTGCTTCGCCAGCCAAGGCAAGTATCACGGCGACCGGGCGGTCATGAGCTTCGAGGTGGGCAAGCGGGCGCTGGATTTCCTCATTGCGCATTCCGGAACCCGGAAGAATCTGGAGGTGGACTTCTTCGGCGGGGAGCCGCTGATGAATTTCCAGGTGGTAAAGGACCTGGTGGCCTACGCCCGGAGCATTGAGAAGGAGCACGGCAAGCATTTCCGCTTCACTCTGACCACCAACGGCGTGCTGGTGGATGAGGATGTGATTCAGTGGGCCAATCGGGAGTGCAGCAACGTGGTGCTGAGCCTGGACGGCCGGAAGGAGATTCATGACCGGTTCCGGGTGGATTACGCGGGAAAGGGAAGCTGGGAGAAGATTGTCCCCAAGTTCCAGAAGTTCGTAGAGGCCCGGGGAGGCAAGAACTACTACATGCGGGGCACCTTTACCCACGCAAACCCCGACTTTCTGAAGGATATTCAGCAGATGCTGGATCTGGGCTTCACGGAGCTGAGCATGGAACCGGTGGTATGCGCTGCCGGAGACCCTTCCGCCCTCACGGAAGAGGATCTGCCCATTGTCATGGAGCAGTACGAAAAACTTGCTGAGCTGATGCTCCAAAGGGACAAGGAGGGCAAGCCCTTCACCTTCTACCACTACATGATCGACCTCACCGGAGGTCCCTGCATCTACAAGCGGATTTCCGGCTGCGGCAGCGGCACCGAGTACATGGCGGTGACCCCCTGGGGCGATCTCTACCCCTGCCACCAGTTCGTGGGAGAGGAGAGGTTCAAGCTGGGCAACATCTGGGATGGGGTAACCAACACCGAAATCCAGGAGGAGTTCCGCAAGTGCAATGTCTACGCCCACGAAGAGTGCCGGGATTGCTGGGCAAGGCTCTACTGCTCCGGCGGCTGCGCGGCCAACGCCTACCACTCTACCGGCAGCGTGACCGGTGTGTATGAATACGGCTGCAAGCTCTTCCGCAAGCGGATGGAGTGCGCCATTATGGTGGCGGTGGCCCGGGCGTTGGGCGGTCAGTGATGAAGACCCCTATCTGCGATTTTGTCCGGGAGTATAGCCTTCGGGAGGCTCTGCGGCTGCATATGCCGGGTCACAAGGGAATTCCCGGACTGGGCATGGAGCCCTGGGACATTACAGAGATTGACGGGGCGGACAGCCTGTATGAGGCGGAGGGCATTATCCGCCGCAGTGAGGAAAATGCGGGCAGGCTCTTTGGCTGCGATACCTTCTATTCCACGGAAGGGTCCTCCCAGTGCATCCGGGCCATGCTGTATCTGGCTATGCTCCACGGGAAAAACCGGGGGCGAACCCCCCTGATTGCCGCGGCACGGAATGTGCACAAGACCTTTCTCAGCGCGGCAGCGCTGCTGGATTTGGATGTCCTGTGGCTGGCACCGGAGGATGGGGAATCCCATCTGACCTGGAGCATGAGCCCCGGGGAGGTAGAACGGATTCTTCGTGCCGCCCCGGAAAGGCCGGCGGCGGTGTACCTGACCAGCCCGGATTATCTGGGGGGCGTGGTGGATGTTGCCGGGATTGCCCGGGTTTGCCATGACCTGGGATGTCTGCTTCTGGTGGACTGCGCCCATGGGGCCTATCTGCGGTTTCTGCCGGAATCCGCCCACCCCATAGATTTGGGGGCGGATATTTGCTGCGCTTCCGCTCATAAAACTTTGCCGGTGCTGACGGGGGGCGCGTATCTGCATATCGCGGCCTCCCTATCGGAGGAGCTTTCCGGGTCTGCCAAGGCCGCGCTGGCACTTTTTGGCTCCACCAGCCCTTCCTATTTGATTATGCAGTCTCTCGACAGGGCCAATTGGTATCTGGAAGGGTTCCCGGAGGCTTTGGCAGGGTTTCTGCCCCAGGTGGAGGCACTCAGGTGTAAGCTAACAGGGAAGGGCTACAGTTTGTATGGAACGGAGCCTTTGAAGCTGACGATTCAGGCAAAGCCTGCGGGGTACACCGGGCGGGAACTGGCCGGAAAGCTGGAGAAAAGGAACATCGTTCCGGAATTTGCGGACCCGGATTATCTGGTGCTGATGCTGACCCCGGAGATTGGGGCGGCGGGGCTTCGCAAATTGGAAGAGGCCCTTCTGGAGATTCCCTTCCGGGAACCGATTGCTTCCCGTCCGCCGAAACCCGGCAGGGCAGAGCGGGTCAAATCCATCCGGGAGGCCATGCTTTCTCCGGCTCAGGCGCTTTCTGTGTCCGAGTGTCTGGGAAGGATTCTGGGGGAAGCTTCCGTGGGATGCCCTCCGGCGGTGCCGATTGTGGTTTCCGGGGAGCGGATTGATGAAGCTGCCATTGCCTGCTTCCGCTACTACGGTGTGGAGCGCTGCCGGGTACTCCGGGAGGAATCCTAGCATGAGGGCGGCGATTCTGGGGGATATTCACGGGAATTATCGGGCATTCCGGTCCTGTGTGGAGGATGCGCTTTCCCTGGGTGCGGAGTGCTTTGTGCTCCTGGGGGACTTTGTGACGGATTTCTCCTACCCGGAGCGGACCATGGATATGATGCACAGCCTGAGAAAGCGCTACCCCTGCTATGCCGTCCGGGGAAACCGGGAGCGGTATCTTCTGGAACACCGGGAGGGAAAAACGGCCTTCGTTCCCGGCTCCAAGACCGGCTCGCTGCGATATACCTATGAGCGACTGCGGGAAGAGGATCTGGACTACTTTGCCGGTCTGCCTATTTACGACCGGATTGCGATTCAGGGCGTTCCCATGGAGATTGCCCACGCGGAAAGAGATAACGACAGCCTGGTGTTTCAGCCGGGGGAGCAGCAAATGCAGAATATTTTCCGCTCTATGGAAACCAAGCTGCTGCTGACGGCCCACTCCCATCTGCAATACATCCAAAGACAAGCGGACAAAGTGATTCTGAATCCGGGCGCGGCGGGGGTGCCCATGAGAATGGTCGGAAAATGCCCCTACGCCCTGTTGGAGATAGCATCCGCAGGCGTTTCCTGCTTGCTCCGGCAGGTGGATATGGACCCGGAGCCCATCATCCGGGAGCAGTTTGACAGCGGTTTGGTTCGGGAGGGCGGGTACTGGGCCATCGCCATCCTGAATAACCTCCTCACCGGAAAAAACCGTACCATCGCCATTCTGAACCGGGTGCTGGCACAAAACGGAGCCTTTCAGGAGGAGGTCTGGGCACGCTGTGCCCGGGAGGTAGGGCTGGCTGTGACGATGGAGGAGCTTCTGGCCCTCTGGGAGCAGCAGAAGAAGTGCCGGGATTTCCAAAGAGAACCGGGGCTGTGGCAGACTTTGGTTTGATGGGTATGGCTGTATAGGATGACAACGATTTTCCTATCCTCCCTGGTTCCTATCGATCCGGATATCACAAGCTGCTGCCGTGGTTTCTCGATTTAAATGGAATCAGAAAGTCGGTTTGAAACAACAAATTGGTGTTTGTCGAGTATACGCTGTCATTGCGAGCCAGTTCGCAAACTGGCGTGGCAATCCCCCGGTTAGAAGGGAAATGTATCGACAATTGCCCTACAGAGCGGGGAAATATTGCGATTTTTGGTGGTAATCGTTACCTGGTTCCATTCAACGGGGGGATTGCCACACCAGGCTGCGGCCTGGTTCGCAATGACAGGTAATCTGGAGTCAGCCCGGCAAACACCAATTTATCGGGAAGCTGAGTTAACCCGATAAGCATAATTGCCAATTCTAAACAACAATTGACCAGTCTGCTTACGAAGGGCGATCACCTGAACGAAGCGTTTTGAGAAATAGGATTTGGGGATTGGCTGGATTCAGGTTAGTATAAAACGGCATGGCGAAAGCCATGCCGTTTTTCAGTCTTTGATAATAATCCGTATGCGGAAAGTGTCAATGCTCCACAGTATTGGGAAGCAGGGTTTCCGCATCCACATAGTAGTGCCGGAAGGTGTCATCGCTGATATATACCTTCACCGGCTTGCCGATGTAATCCGGGTCCCGATAGGTATTCACTCCCTGGCTGCGGAAGATGTGGCAGACTCCGCTTCCGTCCACATACTTTACCACAAAGGTCACAGGGCTGCGGCCATTGATGCGGATATTGTAGTTGATCTGGCAGTCTACCACCTGCCCCCAGAGGTACCTTCCGGCGGCAATCAGCCGGTCGGCCTGCTTCTGTTTTCTGTACTCCAGGGCCAGGAAGATGCTGCCAAGGAGTCCGATAACCCCGCCAAGCAGTGTAAATACACTGCCCACAATCTTCAGATCCAATTCATCGGCACCCAGGAAGAGCATCCCTATACCAATGGTGAGAAAAACACCGCCCAGAATCACATACACAATTCCGAGGATCCGCAGGGCGTTCCAACCCAGTTTCGCTCGTTTCGCCATATCAGCCTCTCATGGCACGGCGGCGGGCAATGTTGATAGGGCCTTCCTGCATATGGTTGATCCAACTGAGGCTCTTGCCGCAGCCGTAGGCGGTACAGGAATCCGGGTCATCGGCCAGGGTGCAGTCAATGCCGGTGCGCTCCATCAGCAGCTCCGCCATACCCCAGATCTGGCTGCAGCCACCGGTGAGCGTAATGCCGTTTTCGGAGATGTCGGAAACCAGCTCGGGGCTGGTCTGCTCCAGCACGGCCAGAACCTCGTCGGCAATCTGCCGGGCGGGGCGGCGCAGCACCTCATAAATCTCCGTAGAGGTCAGAGTAACCACCTTAGGCATACCGGTCTTGAAATCCCGGCCCTTGACATTCATGCTCAGCTCTTCATCCCGGGGAAACACCTGCCCGATCTGTATCTTGATGCTCTCGGCGGTGACCTGACCGATGATTACGCCGTGCTGGCGGCGGACATAACGAGCGATGGCTTCGTCAAAGGCATCTCCCGCCACCTTCAGCGACGAGGAAACCGCCACGCCGTTCATGCTCAGCACCGCGATATCCGTGGTGCCTCCGCCAATATCCACCACCAGATGGCCGCTGGGGCCCTTGATGTCCAGCCCGGCTCCCAGTCCGGCGGCCAGAGGCTCCTCGATGAGGAACACTCTTCGGGCGCCGGCTTCGATGGCGGCGTTGATGACACTGCGCTCCTCCACCTCGGTGACACCGCTGGGCACGCTGATGACCACACGGGGCTTGGGCGTGAAGATGGATGCCTTGGTGGCGGTCTTAAACAGCTCCTGTAGCAGCCGCACGGTCATTTCGTGGTCGGAGATGATGCCGTCCTTCAGGGGCTTCATGGCCACCACATTGCCGGGGGTACGGCCCAGCATGTTCCGGGCGGCAGCGCCCACCTGCAGAATCTTTCCCGTATTTTTGTCCAGCGCCACCACGCAGGGTTCCCGGACCACCAGGCCCTTTCCGTCCGCGTAAATCAGCACATTGGTTGTACCCAGATCAACACCCAGGTCGTTGGATAGTAAAGCCATATTTTACACCTTTATTCCTTTCGTGCCGTCGCGATGACGGCGCAGTGAACTTCCTTCGCCCCTGCGGTGAGCAGCATCCGGGCGCACTCCCCGGCAGTAGCTCCCGTGGTGAGCACATCATCCAGAAGCAAAATCCGTTTTCCCTGAAGCACCTCCGGGGAAATTACCCGGTAGGCCCCCAGCACATTGGCCTTCCTCTGGGCAGCCGAGGAAATGGAGGACTGTCTGCGGTTGTGGCGGATTTTCTTCAGCGTGGGCTGGGCTTCGATATTCAGCTCCCGCCCGACTGCCTTTGCCAGCAGTTCTACCTGGTCGTAGCCACGGGTTATTCTTCGAAGCCGGCTGACCGGCACCCAGGTGAGCATGTCATAGGCATCATCCTTCTCACAAAGCAGCATGGCGAGGAGCCGTGCGAAGCTCCCGGCCAGATGCCGCGCCCCATAGAATTTGTAACGCAGGATGGCACGTCTGACATTCCCTTCATAATACCAGACAGCGGTGATGCTGTCAAGAAACTGGGGTTTCCTTTTTGGCTTTTCCCAGGGCTCCTGCTGCGTGCGGCAGCTTCGGCAAAGATCCGTCTCTCCCCTTCGGAGCACCCGGCGGCAGAGGACACATTTGGAAGGGAAGAGCAGTTCCAGCAGCCACCTCATTGCGCTTTCCCCTGGAGCCGGAGTTTCAGCCCGGTGTAGCGGCGGTTCTTCCCGGCGTTCTGGGTCATTACCGCCACGGTTTCCTCCCGGCCAACGATAATCAGCAGCTCCCTGGCACGGGTGATGGCGGTGTACAGAATGCTCCTGCTGAGAAGGTAGGGAGATCCGTTCCAGGCCGTCAGAATCACCGCCCGGTACTCGCTGCCTTGGCTTTTATGGACGGTCATGGCATAAGCGCTTTCCAGCTCTCCCAGCTGGGTGAAATCGTACTCTGCCTCCCGGTCGTCGAACACCACCGTCATGGTTTCCGAACCGGGGTCAATGGAGGTGATGGTACCCACGTCCCCATTGAAAATGCCCGTTCCTACGGCGGAACCGTCGGTTTTCTTCCACATGATATCGTAGTTGTTGCGAATCTGCATCACCCGGTCCCCTTCCCGGAAGGTGAACTCTCCAAACTGCTTTTCCTTCTTCTCCGGCGATGGCGGGTTCAGGGAAGCCTGAAGCAGGGCGTTCAGGTTCATGGTGCCCACGGTTCCCTTCCGGGTGGGGGAGAGCACCTGGATTTCCCCGGAGGGAATCCCCATATTCTTGGGAAGGCGGGTAACGCACAGATCCCGTACGGTCTGGGCTACCGCATCCTCGGATTGGCGGCGCATAAAGAAAAAGTCGGAATTCACGGTTTTCAGCTCCGGCATCTGCCCCTGATTGACCCGGTGGGCGTTCATTACAATCAGACTCTGCTGGGCTTGGCGGAAAATCTCCGTCAGGCGAACAGCGCTTATACTGCCCGAGCGGAGCATGTCGCCGAAGGGGAAGCCCGGGCCCACCGGGGGCAGCTGATCCGGGTCGCCCACCAGAATCAGTCGCTTCCCCGCGGGAATCGCCCGGAGCAGACTGTCCAATAGCCGGATGTCTACCATGGACATTTCGTCCACAATCACCACGTCTGCCTTCAGAGGGTTATCCTCATCCCGGGCGAAGATCATCTTTCCGGTGGCGGTATCGATGCCTGCCTCCAAAGCTCTGTGGATGGTGGAAGCATCCTCACCGGTAACTTCCGTCAACCGCTTGGCGGCCCGCCCCGTGGGGGCTGCCAGCAGGCATTTCAGCTTCATCTGCCGGAAAAGGGAAAGAATTCCTTTTAGAATGGTGGTTTTGCCCGTGCCGGGGCCGCCGGTGACCAGTAATACGCCGCTCACCGCTGCTTCCCGGATGGCCCGCTCCTGTTCCGCGGAATAGGAAATCCCGCTTTCCTCCGCCACACGGCGCAGCTTGCTTTCCAGTCCCGCAGGCTCCGGAATCCGTGCCGCGGCAAACTGCAGGAGCCTTTCGGCACAGTAAGTCTCCGCCTCGTAAAGCTGAGGAAGGTAGATCACCTGGATTCCTGCTAAATGCTGCCGTACCAGCCGGTCCGCCTCCAGAAGCCGCGCAATCCCATCCTTAACGGTCTGGGACTCCACGCTGAGCAGCTGAGCCGTTGCCGCGGTAAGCTTGTCCTCGGGAAGGAAGCTGTGCCCGGCGGAGAGATTATAATTCAGTTCAAACGCAATTCCCGCTTCCACCCGCCTGGGGTCGTCTCCTGCCACACCCAGCTCAATGGCGAAGCGGTCCACCGCCTCGAAGGGGGCCTCCAGGCCCTCGTCCATGAGCAGGTAGGGATCGTCATATAACAGCTCCACGGTACTCTCCCCGTAGAGCTTGTAGGTCCGCACTGCCAACTCCGCGGGAAGGTGGTGCAGCGCGAAGAATTCCATCAGCTGCCGCATACCCACCTGTGTGCGGAATTCCTCTCCAATGGCTTTGGCCCGCTCCCGGGAAATCCCGGGAACCTCGGAAAGCCGCACAGGCTCCCGCTCCATAATCCGCAGAGTATCCTCTCCGAAGCACTCCACAATCCGGGCTGCCATCTTGGGGCCGATGCCCTTAATCACCCGGCTGGACAGGTAGTTCAGGATTTCCAGGGAGGATTCCGGCATCAGCCGCTCCAGAAATTCCGCCTCAAACTGCCGCCCGTAGCTGGCGTGGCTGCTCCAGCGGCCCGTTACCATGAGCCGCTCCCCCACGGCGGGCAGGGGGATGGTTCCCACCACTGTCACATTCTGGCTGCCACCCACACCCAGGCGAAGCACCGCGTAACCGTTGTCATAGTTCTGATATACCACGGCACGGATGGTGCCTTGGAGAATTTCCATTTCCTGTTCCGCCAATTTATCTTCGCTCCCGTTTCCGCATATATCGCGCATAATAACAATATTGTACAATACTTTCCCATATTTTTAAAGTCCTAATAAGGAATTCCGTGAAAAAATGTTTCCCTGTATCCGAATTCGTCCGTATGGGGAAAATTATTGTTTAGCGCACAACCTCAAACAACAGTAAACCTTGTCATCCTGAGCGAAGCGCAGCGTAGTCGAAGGATCTTGGCACTGAATTTACCCGAAAGCGTAACGAAATGCGTAGATCCCTCGACTCGCTGCGCTCGCTCGGGATGACAGCCTTCTTTGTGTAAACAACAATTTATCGTCTGGTTATTGAAAGCCGGAAGATGATACGATTTGGGTGGAAGAATCCGTTGTTGCTATTTTTCTATTTGGGGGTATAATGATATTCGAAGGCTTTGGACAAATCTTGCGAAGGTCCGAAAAACGCAGTATTGCAGTATCATGGAGGAACAGATATGAAAGCCAATCAGATTATGAAAATCTTCAAGGAAACCGCTTATGTCCGTATGGGCGGCAGCGCGGAGGAGCTGAGGACCGCGGAGTATATCCGGGAGCAGGTGCGCACGCTTGGGCTGGAAGCGGAGCTTCAGAGCTTTGAAGTGGATATGGCGGATATCCGGGAGGCGGCATTCCTGGCGGACGGCGTGGAAATCCCCTGCAAGGGTTACCGTTGCGCGGGAAATGGGGAGGTGGAGGCACCCTTCTATTATCTTCGCAGCACTGATCCCTTTTCCCTGAGTCAGTGCAGGGGGAAGATTGTTCTGGTGGACGGGTATATGGGCTACTGGATGTACCAGGACCTTCTGGAGAATGGGGCTGTGGGCTTTGTCACCTATGACGGCAACGCCAACTACCGGGACCGGGATATTGACCAGCGGGAGCTGCGCAGCTTTGTACATAAGGGAAACAAAATTCCCGGTGTGAACATCAATGCCAAGGATGCCATTGCCCTGATCCGTAAGGGCACGGCAACCGCGAAAATCTGCCTGAAACAGGAGGAGTACACCGGGAAGTCTCACAATGTGGTGCTGGATTTGCCCGGTCAGGTGCCGGAGTACATTGTCCTCACCGCCCATTATGACTCCACTTCGCTGTCCCAAGGCGCTTATGACAATATGTCCGGCAGCGTAGGACTGCTGGGGATTGCGGAATACTTCGTCAAACATCCCCACCGGTACGGTCTGCGCTTTATCTGGTGCGGCAGCGAGGAGCGGGGGCTGCTGGGCTCCAAAGCCTACTGCGCGGTTGAGGAGAATCTAAAGGACTGCGTTCTGAACGTGAACCTGGACATGATCGGCTGCATCATGGGAAAATTCATCTACTGCGCCACCGCCGAGGAAAAGCTCTGCCACTATATCGAGTATTTCGGCATGGAACGGGGCTTCGGAATCACGGGGCGGCAGGATGTGTACTCCAGTGACTCCACCCCCTTTGCGGACAAGGGAATCCCTGCCGTGTCCTTTGCCCGGATTGCTCCCAACAACACCGCTACCATTCACAACAGCTATGATACCATGGCCGTCATGAGGGGGGAGCAGATGGTGGAGGATATCGCGTTTCTCATCGCCTTTGTGGACCGAATGGCGGGTGCCGCCCGGTGCCCTGTGGCGAAGGCAATGCCCGAGAATATGAAGGAAAAGCTGGACATCTATCTCCTGCGCAAGCGGGCACCCAAATGATTCCGGCCAAATCCGTCAAAAACCGAAGTGCAAAAATGTTATGTCTGTGAATTGCTTTCAGCGGACAAAATGGTATAATAGTACAGTGCGCTGCTGCGCAGGAAAAAGGAAAGAAAGGGAGAAATCATGTTAGAAAAACTTTTCAAGCTGTCGGAAAACAAGACCAATGTGAAAACCGAGGTCGTCGCGGGAATCACCACCTTCATGACCATGGCCTACATCCTGGCCGTCAATCCCAGCATCCTGTCCGCAACGGGCATGGATCCTACTGCCGTTCTGCTGGCTACGGCCCTGGCCTCCTTCATCGGCACCGCGGCCATGGCTCTGATGGCAAACCTGCCCTTTGCCATGTCCGCCGGTATGGGCCTGAACGCCTATATGGCCTATACTGTCTGCCTGGGGATGGGCTATCCCTGGCAGGTGGCGCTGCTGGCTGTCTTTGTGGAGGGCCTGATTTTTGTGGTGCTGTCCCTGACCAACATCCGGGAGGCCATCTTTAACGCCATTCCCTTGAGCCTGAAGCGGGGCGTGTCCGTGGGCATTGGCTTGTTCATTGCCTTCATCGGTCTGCAGAACGCCGGACTGTGCGTGGGCGGCGCGACCCTGGTGGAGCTGGTGGATTTCCGGGAGAATTTCACCTCCACGGGCATCAGCGCGCTGCTGTGCGTGGTGGGCGTTCTGGTGACTGCCGTGCTGCACATCAGGAAGGTGAAGGGCTCCATCCTCATCGGTATTGTGGCAACCTGGGTGCTGGGGATGCTGTGCCAGCTGGCGGGGCTTTATGTCCCCAACCCGGAGCTTAAGTGCTACAGCCTGTTCCCCACCATGGCCTGGACGGATTTTTCCAAGCTGGGCGAAACCTTCGGCCAGTGCTTCCGGGTGGATTTCAGTGTGGTGAAGCCCCTGGAATTTGTGGTGGTCATCTTCGCGTTCCTGTTTGTGGACATCTTTGATACCCTGGGCACCCTCATCGGCGTGTCCACCAAGGCCAATATGCTGGACGATCAGGGTCGCCTGCCCAAGATCAAGCCCGCCCTGCTGGCCGATTCCATCGGAACCACTGCCGGTGCCATCCTGGGCACCTCCACGGTGACCACCTTTGTGGAGTCCGCTTCCGGCGTGGCTGTGGGCGGCCGTACCGGACTCACCGCTCTGGTGACGGGCCTGCTGTTCCTGGTGAGTATGTTCTTTGCCCCCATCTTCACAGCGATCCCCTCCTTTGCCACCGCTCCCGCGCTGATTATGGTGGGCTTTCTGATGTTCAGCGGCATCACCGAGCTGAAGTTTGATGACGATAAGCTGACGGAAACCATTCCCGCGTATCTCGCAATTCTGGCCATGCCCCTGTTCTACAGCATTTCCGAGGGGATCTCCTTTGGTATTATCTCCTATGTAGTGCTGAATGTGGTCACCGGAAAGGCTAAGAAGGTCACTCCGCTGATGTACGTTCTGGCACTGCTGTTTGTTCTGAAGTATATTTTCCTGTAATTCGATTTACTCGGATAGACCCGGTACGAAATGTACCGGGTCTTTTGCAGGTTTACCTGTATCTCTTTGAAGATCGACAGAGAGACAAATTGCTGTTTGTCGGGCTGTCGCCAAATTTCCTGTCATTGCGAGACCAGTGCGCACACTGGTCGTGGCAATCCCCCG
>CALYTB010000042.1 GCA_945486035.1 uncultured Clostridia bacterium | reverse complement strand
GCCTTGCAGAATCGGCGGTAGTCAAAGGCAGAAATCACCGTTTTCCCGGTACCGGTTGCGGCAACCACCAGATTGCGATTTCTGCCGCGAACCTCACGTTCCGCGTTGAGCTTGTCCAAAATCTCCTGCTGGTAAGGATACGGGTGAATGTCAAAAACGAATGCTCTGGAGCTGCCATCTCCCATCATCCGCTCGGCGCGCAGAGCACGGAACAGCCGCTCCCGTTCTTCCTCTTTGTAGAACTCAAATTCAGAAGAATTCCAATAGCTATCAAAGGTGGCGATAATCTTCTGGATCGTACTGGGCAAATCCTTTGCTGTTACCTTCACATTCCATTCCAACCCGCTGGAAATGGCAGCATTGGACAGGTTAGAAGAACCAACATAAGCAGTCGTGAACCCTGTATCCCGGTAAAATACGTAAGTCTTAGCATGGAGCCGTGTACGTTTGGTATCGTAGCTGACTTTGATTTCGGTGTTGGGCAGCTTGCTCAGTTCCTCAATTGCCTTGATATCCGTCGCACCCATATACGACGTGGTGATAATACGGAGCTGGCCACCGTTCTGGGTAAACTCCCGCAGCTCGTCCATAATCAGCCGAAGTCCGCTCCACTTAATGAAGGACACCAGCATATCAATCTGGTCAGCAGAATTGATTTCTTTTTTCAGTTCGGAGAACATCTGCGGCTCATGGATGGCACCCGTAAAAAGACTGCTTTGCGCCACAGAAGTTTCCGGACGCTCCATATCAGCCGCAGTCTTGCCTAGAAGCAACCGCGGGTCATTTTCCCGCAAAAGCGCAAGAAGCTGCTCTGCACGCTGGGCCACACCCATGGATGCAAAGTCAGCTTCTTTTGTTGCATTTTGAATCAGATCAACTATCTGGTTGGTCAGCGCAATCTGCGCAGAGATGTCCCCACCGTTATCCGCTACATTATCCAGGCCCTTTTGAACAACCTCCGCCAGATACTGAGCAAGCACCTTGGAGGCTTCTGCCTTATCAATGGGCGCAATCGCCTTGCGGGCTTCCGGGATAGAGGAAAGCTCACTGGTCAGCTGATCGTTAATGACTTGTTCGTAAAGGCCCGGTTTCAACATGGAAATTGCCCCTTTATTTGTTATGGGGATATTATAAAGTAAATACAAAGGCAAGTCAACGAAAATTGATTTTGTCGCCCGGAAAACGACAATGTATATTATTTCCAAGTCACCGCGTCCATGTTTGAGGAATCTACCTTTGAGCGTGAAATGGCACCGCTGAGAGCCATCAATGATAATTACCCCAAATCTGTCATCACTCTGTATCGTTACTCTCCCGGAACTTACGAGGGCATCCATATCATCAATGCCATAGATTGGGTGTTGGACAAGTGAACTGCACGGATCGCCTTTTCTTTGTTTACAGCATTGCAAATTCTGACCGCAAAATTGACTTGACTTCTTCAGTTCACTAAGTTACAATCACGCAAATAAAACCGCTTCCTTGATTTGGCGGGCAGTCACCTGAAATCTGGGGAAGCGGTTTTTGACCACATTTTTGACCATAGACAGCTTTGGAACACGTGGAAGCAGTGGAAGATACAGGTTCAGAAAGCACGGTGATTCGGATTGGAAAGCATCAGAAACGATTAGAAAAGTTTAGAAAAACATTCCCATGCGGCTTTGGGACCAGGATGCCGCGAGTTCGAGTCTCGCCACTCGGACCAAATAAGCACTGCAATTATGATACGAAACGGTATCGTAAAAGCGGTGCTTATTTTTTATTTAAAAGCCTTGATTTATAAGGCTTTTTTGTGATTTTGGCTGTTATTTGAGTTTCAGCATAAAAGTTGAGATGCTTCAAATGAGGGTTCCGAGTGGCATTTTATCCCCTTCTCCGAAGGGGCAAATACCCATTATGACACTCCTTTTTAAAATCTGTCTCATATGTTTGACAAACCTACATAGACAACGATACTAATAAAGTAGGCACTCTCTTTTTACAAAACTTCCTATAAAAACTTTTTTCACCGCCCGTTTATGGGCGGTGAAAGTATTGCAACGAACAAAAGTTTGTGACATAATGCACACTACCGCAATGCAGTTTGTGGTGGAGTACCCTTCGGAGTAGAAGTTCCGCAATGAGCAAATGCTCATAAACTGCGGAAGGTTTTGGGCGGTAAACCGCCTGTGCTTTAGCTTACGGATAAAGCGTAGGTTTTTTAGTTGTACGCAAAATTCGTGAGCCGTGATAGGCTGTTATTGTCGTACAGTTTTGCGGCAATAAAATGTGCAGCCGGAGTTATCCGAGATTCCTATGAGGATGCGAAAGTCAATAGTGTTGATGGTCTATTTTGTGTTACAATTTTTTAAGTAAGTTTAGATAAATTTGCACTTGCAGTAATCGTATTCTATTTGTAATCTTTGTTTTTGAGCAACGTACCTACAAACGGTATCGTAGCAAATTCCTGCGGGTTACTTCTGATAATGTAATCGATATAATTTCCCACCATCAACGCGTATGCATAGTAGCCCATCGGGTTCGGATGAAAGCCCAACCCGAACGATTTACGCATTTCTGTATCGTATACGGGCGCATGCGCAGTCATATCCAGCAAGTAAGTAAACTCAAACATATCGCACAATTTGGCGAGTTCGCTTGCGATATAACGGATATCGTTATCACACGCTTCACCGCGCAGTTGAGGAGTTACAACAAAAATACGCGCGTTAGGCTCTATTGTTTTAAGTTTGGAAACGATTTTGCCCATATTACCGAAAAATGTATCGTCATTATCCTGCGGACAATCGGCGTTGACGTCCTTGACACTTCCCAGAGGATGCCCGAACACAAACGAATCGTTGTTGCCTAACGCAATAATATACGCTTGATTCCATTGCCAAAATCCGTTTGTGTCCGCCCAACTTTGAACATACTCGCGCGCGGTCATTCCGCCGCGGGAATAATTGTTGTATTTTGTTCCAGTAATGCGCTCTAAAACGGCGGGCCACGAGTACTCGTACATATCGGTATAAACTATATTTCCGTTTTCATCGTGACTTTCAAACTCGCCCGATGCCAAAGAATCCCCTATGACGCCTATTTGCTTAAAAACGCCCGCAAAACCGCACGTTTCCTTAATAATATCTAACGGCTGTTCGCTTGCGCCGATTTCAAATCGTTTGCTATTCATTTTATTCACCGTCCTGTCGTTCTTCTTTAACCTTTTTAGGCTTATCCCATTCCGTGCCGGTTACAGTTTTAAGATCAAGTCCGCGAGTTTCGCCGACAAACAGCCACATTATTACAATTGCCCCTACAAGCCCTGGAACCGTCAAGCCCAAATACATATAACCGAACATGCTTTCGGGAATGATAGGCAGCAGTATCATAGTAATAACTGTTGCAAGTCCGCCCATAACTCCGTTAAGCAACGTATTGATTACCGTAACCGACGAACGCAGGTTTGTGGGAGACGATTCGGAAAACATAATTCCGCCGATGGTATCGCCTGCGCCCCAGTAACTGCCCATAAATCCGCCGATAGCAAAACCCGTCAAATACGGAGTCCACTTGAACATACCGCTAAAGATAAACAGCAAATAACATGTCAACGCCGAACAAGACATTGCGATTATAGTTACTTTACGTCCGAATTTATCCGACACAAAACCGGCAATCAATGTAAACAACGCGTTGCCGACGGGATACAGAAACAAAGCAAGAGTTATTTCTTCTTCCGTCATCAGCGCCGACTTTGCCATGACCGTACTGTACGTTGCCGTAGCTAACGAAGCGAGATAAAAGAAGCAACAAGAAATAATCAAAAAGCGCAATTGTCTGTGTTTGAATGCGAATTTTACAGCGGTCAGAATTCCGCCTTGTGCGTTTTGTTCGCGTTCTTCCTCGCTGCGTTGTTCACATTCTTCTATAGGCGTTTTTAAATACTCTATTCTTTTAATCAAAAATGCGTCTGTCTCCTTAGCAAAAAGCAGCGCGAATAACGACATTACAAAACCGATAATTGCCGGCACCAAATATACTACGTGCCAACGCTCGCTTACGTTTTGCATGAGTGTAGCCCTAAGCAACGGAACAAGTAACGTGCCCAGTATCGCCACCGCTTTTACGATTGCGTAGTTACGGGCGCGAGACTTTTCGTCGGAGCATTCCAGTATGTACACGCATTGCATATCGTGCGAGACCATAAACCCCATCAACGTGCCGCCTATCATGTAAACGTAGATATCTTTGGATAAATACACAAGGAACAGCCCTAAGCCCATACATAACGTGTTAATAACCAAAAACGGCTTACGCCCGAATTTGTCCGCAAGGGGACGATAGAAAATAATAAGCAGTGTTACCGGATAGGTAATAAAACCTATGGCGGAAAAGAGCGATAATCCCGCGCCGTATTCCATACCCATATTTTTTACGAAGAATTCTGTAACTATATTCGCCTGAAACTGAATGGATATAGTAGACGCGATTTCGTCCGTTATGTAGATGAGCGACAAAATCATAAACAAGTAAATCAAATAAAACTTGTTGCTTCTTGCGCCCAACTGCTTTTCGCGGCGGATAAGTTCCTTGGCTTTGCGCGCCTGTAATCGTTCAACGTTTTTTGCCATTTTGAGTTTTCTCCTTTTGAAAATTGTAAACAAGGAAATTCTTGGTCATCTCGTCGGTAATGCCGTAGCGCTCCGCCAAATTGTGTATGGCTTGCAAGAAATCCGCACCGGAGCAGCCTTTAGACAACAGGTTTTCTTTTACGATAAGTTTATTCAAAAAAACATTCAAAACAATTTCGTCGGTGGCAAGGGAAACAACCGAATGATTGCGCGTATGCACGCAAACGTTGCGATCGCCTTCTTCTCCGACTAAACACTCTCCGCCGTCGATTATAATTGTTGTTCTACGGTATGGAAACAGTGTTGAAACGTCGTTGATATTGTACGAATACACCGTTGCGCCCGCAACCAAAATGCTTTCGAAGGTAAAAATATACACCTTTACCCCGCGGGATATTGCGTTTTCGATATTACTGCGTAGCACTTCGAACGGCTCTCGCCAAATGGACAGCGAAATTTCCGCTTGCGCGCTGTCGATAAGTTCCTTTGCCTTAGCAACGTATTTTTCTTCGCCCACTATATTCATTACATAATCGACGTCGGCGTTTTCCGTTGCAAGTTGTTGCAGCTCGCGTTCGGCGCAGGCAATATTCTTTTCGTTTTCTTCCTTGATGCTACGTATAAGGTCTTGATACTCGATAGGCTTGTAAAAATTCGGCTCTCCGTCTATACGAATAACCGCGCCCTTTGCCACCAAGCGATTGATAACCTCGTACACCAACGAACGCGCAACGCCCGAAAGTTTTGCGATTTCGTAACCGTTTAACACTTTATGTTTAATTAGTGTTACGTATATTTTTGCTTCGTTTGACGAAAAACCGAGTTTTTCTAAAAATTCATAATTGTTCATAGTAGTTATACCCCACACCACTATTATGCTACAAATATCTGCGTTGTCAATACCCTTTTAGAAAAATATGGAATCAAATCTCTATGAACAAGGTAAAAACGAAAAGGGGTATGCAACCCCTAAAAGATAAGTGTCATAGTATGCACTGCTTTTATATGGTATCAATATTATAAGCATCTTCCATCTCTCTTTGCAATCATTGATACAATGGGTGCAAAGGGAGTTTTTCTGTTATTACTGCAATATACCTCAATCAGGGTAATTTAACAACTTATTTGCCATTCTCTTGCGATAAAGTCGCAAATGAGGATGGTTTTTTCATTTTATGCCACTTTCATGTGCTAAGTTTATGGCCGTAGTATCCACAAATCGTTAGATTTATGGATAATCGTTTTCTTTTTGGGTTATCGTTAGACTTTTGGGTAATCGTTAAAGTTTCGTTCTAATAGAACTAGCCACTTGGCTTATAGGTTTCTGTAAGGGTTAAGCCATCCCGGGTATAATATTTTCGGAACAAGTTATCTGGTAAAATTTTGCATAAAAAGGCAGACAACATGGATTCCATATGTCTGCCTTTTTCTTATAACTTCATGAAGAAATTGTACGGTGCCCACCCGGGGCTGCCAGTACGCATAAAAGAAGCCCATGCGACAATCATTTTCCCGGATAACGCAAAGTCACATTTCTCCTTTGGCCGCCAGCTTCTTCCAAGAGTATCAAAGATATACCATAGTTCGCTGGAGTGAAATATCCCTGATCAATCGCCAGGTAAATCATGGCAGCCGCCACCGTGATCGCCGTCTTTTCTTTATTCGGATTCTATGGTTCCAGGATTCTCTCACCCGGTTCCAGTTCAACTTGTTCCCCCTCAGGTAAAATAAAGGTTGCCGTTGTATTTGCCGGGATAGATATCCTAGACAGATAACCTTCTTCTGTCTTTTCCCAACCGCATTCTACTGTGCCATAAATGCTGTGATAAACAGCCTTGGCGTGTGTGAGACTTCCACCAGGTTTAGGTGCGATCACGAAGTGGTTCTCTCCGTCAATACGAATACCGCACATAGTCTTAAACAGCCATTCGCAGACCGCGCCCTTGGAATAATGGTTCAAGGATGCAATACCACCCTGGGCCTGGGTTCCTTCCCAGGATTCCCAAATAGTTGTCGCGCCGTTCTTGGGCATAAACAGCCAACCGGGCATTTCTTCGTTTTCAAGCAGGCGATATGCTGCATCCAGGTCGTACTCTGCCAGCACATCCAAAATCAGCGGTGTGGACAGGAAGCCCGTACCAAGCCGCCAGCCATAGTTTTCCAGAGCTTGTATAAGCCGTTTTTGGGCATAACCCGTCTGCTTTTCATCCAGCAGGTCAAAGGCCAAAGGGCGAACCAGTCGTGCTTGACGGTCCGTATCCAGAGAATAATCGGCTGTTTCAGCCATTGCCTGATAGGCTTTCCTGCATCCCTCGCTGTACTTGCGGAACAGCGCTGTATCCTCAGAATGCCCCAATTCCTCCGCAATTTCTGCCATGCAGCCAAGCACATAGGAAGTATAAGCGGTAGAGACCTCCGGATGGGGTGCCACCATATCTTTCCAGTCATTGGGGTACACATCCTTTGGCTCTGCCCATTCGCCGTAGGATTGGCCCGCGTTGACCGCGTATTTCTTGGCCTCTCCTTTGATTCCCAAAGGCTTCGCCATAAGACCCAGCTTGCCGCAGCGGTTCATCATAAACGCGGCGTAGCATTTCATGCGATCATAATAGTCAATCAGAATCTGCTTATCCCCATACAGCTTCCAGAAGCGGTAAGGAATCAGAATACCTGCATCAGACCAACCTACGCTTCCGTTAAGCGTCCACATGTAAAAGTCCACACCGCCGTAAGGAGCAATTTGGGGTAGTCTTCCATCCTTCTTCTGCCAGTCGTAGACATCCTTCAGATACTTCTTCGAGAATGCCGCGTAGTCAAACAGATAATTGGCGGTTTCAAAGAAGATCTGGGCGTCGCCTGTCCAGCCGTGGCGTTCCCGGGTGGGACAGTCGGTGGGAATATCCAGAGAATTCCCCTTGGTAGACCAGACAGTTGCATCCACAAAGCGATTCAGAAGAGCGTTGGAGCTTTCAAAGAAGCCGGTCTGCGCAATGTCGGAATAGACTGCGATTGCGGTTACATCCTCCGGCTGTAGTTCGATATCCGTATCCACCTCGGCATATTGGAAACCAAACACCGCAAAGGTCGTTTTGTAATCGTTCCACCCCTCGCGGCAGGTATAGATGATCTGCTGTAAGGGGCTTGCTTTTTCTTTGCTGATGCATTGGATGTTCTTCAGTGTCAGATTCCCTTCCTCATCCAGCAGCTCTCCAAAGCGGAAAGTAAGTTTCTGACTTGCTTTTGCCTGAATGCAGAACGAAATATAGCCCGCGATATTCTGTCCAAAGTCCAGCAGCCATTTTCCATTGGGAGATTTAGAAACAGTCGGTGTAAACTGCTCATGCTCCGTCACGGAAACATTATTGGACGCGGTGGGAATCACCTGATAGTTTGTTGCCTTTGCTTTTCCGCTGTAGCTCGGTTCCCGGTTGGCATTGACCACTTCGCCGTCCTTATTGTCCGCAAAGCGGATGGGACCGTCATTGCTCCAATCCCAGCTTTCGTCTGTGACAATCAGATCCCGTTTGCCATCTGCGTATGAAATCTCCAGTTGAGCCAGCAGCTTCGTTTCTGTACCGTACTGATTTCGGATCCCCCATGCGCCGGTTGAGCCCCGATACCAGCCGTCTGCTAACTGGACGGTCATGGTATGATCGCCGACCGACAGAAGTTCTGTCACATCATAGGTCTGATACTGAATCCGTTTCCTATAATCCGTATGGCCGGGAGCCAGGCAGAAGTTTCCGATTTTTTCGCCGTCCAACAGCGCTTCATACAGACCGCAGGCAGTGATGTACAGACGGGCAGACTTGACCTCTCTCGTAATAGAAATATGCTTGCGGAAGCAATCTACGGGATACCTCTCACTTTTCTTGACCTTATAGTTTCCGGTGATCCATTTTGCTTTCCAGTCGGTGTTTTCCAGCAGACCCATTTCAAAGGAACCTGTGGAAATTTCACCTCCCTCGCCGTTTTCGTCCCAGAGCTTTACGCTCCAATAGACTTTTTCCCGGCTGTGCAGAGACTGCCCCTCGTAGAGAATGTGGGTCATCCGGGAAGATGCAACCTTCCCGGTATTCCATATTATTTTGCCGCCGCTTTTTGCAATGATCTGATAAGCGGTTTGTTTCGTTCCGCCCTCTGCATTCCAGTATAACCGTGGGGCAACAATGTCAATACCTATGGGATTCACCAAGTATTCTGTTCTAAGGCGCACCGCTTTCATTTGGCTTCCTCCTAATTGGGGTTATTTGCTTTCTTTCCGAGCCTTGATTTCAGCCTGTTCCCTGTCGATATTCTTTTCCACGGACAGGAACAGCAGCAGCACCGCCAGTACCACGCCGGTGATGGTTTCCAGTCCTACGAAGCCGAAGGTGATCACATTCTTGACCGTCTCGGACTGGACTGCAATCAGATTTCCCGCCTCGTCCAGATAGGGCTGCACATAGCCACTGCCGGAGAGCAGGCCGTTGAAAATACCGGTACAGATACCGATGATGGCAACGGCGATGATGTTATAAATAGACATGGCAAGTCCGTCGCAGCGGAAGCCGGACTTCCACTCCACATGATCCAGTACATCGGCAAACAGCGCCATGAACACATAAGCACAGGGCAGGCCGCCCACATTCTTGATGAACTGACCGGCCAGCACCATAATCATGTTGGTGGGGAACAGCCAACAGATGGCGCTGCCGATGGCGTAGATGATAAAGCCAACCAGCGTGACATTCCGCTTGCCGAATTTCTTTGCCAGCGGCCACACGGCGAAAATACCGATGCCCATGGGAATGCCGCCCAGTGCGGAAACAAGGGTCTGGGTGATACCATCGTTATAAGTACCCAGCACATAGTTGCAGAAATAGACCAGGCTCAGATTCTTGATGGAGGTGCCCATGGTGTAAATCAGGAAGTACAGATAAATAATAACCATGTATTTATCTGTGAAGATTGCCTTGAGCTGCTTTCCGAAGGAGACCGCATCCTCCGCTTCCTCTGCGTTTTCCAGGGTGACGCGCTCCTTGGTGAAGAAATACTCCATCAGGGTCAGCGGCAGCGCCAGGATGGCAAGAATGCTCATGGTCAGTATCCACTTACCCTTGTCAATTCCCAGCATGGGCATGATGACCATGGGGAAAATCAGCGCTACAATGATGCCACTCATCATGATGGCGGCAATCTGGTTAAATACCGACAGGCCACCGCGCTGGGTGGTATTGCGGGTGGACAGAGGAACCATCAGATTATGGCTCATATTAAAAATGGTGTAGGCAAAGGAGTAGAACAGATTGTAGGACACCATGACCCAGATTGCCTGCACATTCTGACTGGCATTGGGAACGGTAAAAAGCAGGATGGCTGTGATGGTGACCAAGGGGGCAGACAGCAGCAGCCATGGACGGGCCTTGCCCTCGGAAGTGCGGGTGCGGTCAATGATGTAGCCCATAATCACATTGGTGATGGCATCCACAACCTTGGAAATGATGGGGAACACCACCAAAAACGCACCGCCCCACAGAGGTGCAAGGCCCAAAACATCGGTATAGTATACGTTCAGATAGGATGCCAGAACGGCATTCAGCAGCACCGCACCGGCAGGGCCAACCAGATAACCCAGCCATTTTTCGGCTTTCGTTACCTCCTCCGAATGGATTCGGCTTGCGGGAAGCCTCAGTTCTTTTTTCATAATCGTGTCTCCCTCTCTCTATTTTTTGAGCATTGCACGAATGCCTTTGAAGAAATGACCGTTTGCAAGGTGAACCATGCCCTGTGCCAGAGAATCGTTCATGGCACCGCCGCTGCTGATTACCACACTGCGCATGGGGCAGTCTGTTGCACAGGTGATCATCATTTTATAGGCAGGGTCGTTCATGTCCTTCTTGCCGCCAAAACCCTTGGCCACAATTCCCTCGGTGATCTTATACTGAATCTTCATTACAAGAGAATGCTCCTTCATTTCCATGCAGGTAGAATCCATATCATACTGTCCCTTTTTCGGCTCGACGGTGATGGGAACCGGGTGCCCCATCAGGTTTTCCCATGCTTCCCGGCTGGGGGAACTGGACAGGGTTTCGTACCAACTGCCCGTCTGCCACACGGGGGCAGGGACGGCAGCTCCTTCGATTTGGATGGACTGTTCCATGCGAATATCCCGGCTGGAGGAACCGATCTGCACGATATAGGTGCCTCCGGGAACTACCCAACCGTCCTTCCAGATCGCGAAGCTGCGGTCGGTCAATTCAAATTCCACTGCTTTTTCTTCTCCGGGAGCGAGCTCCACGCGTTCAAAGCCCTTTAGCTCTCTTGCAGGGCGGAACAATCCCCCCTTGGGTGGTGCAATGTAAAGCTGCACCACCTCTGCGCCGCTGCGGAAACCGGTGTTCTTCACCGAAACGGACACATGACGGTTTGTAATCGTGAGATTGCTGTATGTAAATTCGGTATAGGACAGGCCATGGCCGAAGGGATAGCGGACTGCCTTGCCTGCTTTATCATAATAGCGATAGCCAACATAGATGCCTTCCCGATATTCGGTGTTTTTCTTTCCGAAAGTGTCCTTGGAAATCACATCGTCATAGTTCACGGGCCAGCTTTCCGTCAGCTTACCGGAAGGGCTTACCTTGCCGGTGAGCAGATTGGCCGCAGCTTCGCCGCCGGCCTGCCCGGGAAGGCCCATATACAGAATGGCCTTTACCTGATCTGCCCAGGGAAGCTCCATGGCGCTGCCGCCCAGCAGCACCACAACCGTATTAGGATTGGCGGCTGCCACGGCATTTACCAGTGCATTATAGCCCTCCGGCAGACGCATATGCTCCCGGTCAAAGGCTTCGGATTCGTAGCTGTCCGGCAAACCCACCACACAAACCGGGATTTTATGCTGCTTTGCGGCGGCTGCGGCTTTTTGCAGCTCCGCCTCAGTGACCATTCCGCGGGCATCGCCGCAGGAAACATAGGCTGCATCGGGCATGGCCTTCGTGATGCTGACCACCTTTGTGGGGTTGATGTGGCTGCTGCCGCTGCCCTGATAGCGGAGGTTTTCTGCCATGGAGCCAATCAGTACCATGTCAGATTCCCGCAGCGGCAGTATATGATCCTCGTTTTTCAAAAGGACGGCACCTTGCTCCGCTATCGTTCTTGCCAGTTCATGGTGAGCATCCCAATCGATTTCCGGCTTAGCAATGTGCTGACACTTTTCTACCAGACACAGAACCCGCTCCACGGAGGCATCCACATCCGCTTCTGACAGCCTGCCGGAGCGAACCGCTTCCAACGCAGCCTTTTCCATGAATTTGGAGCCGCCGGGCATATTCAGGTCACAGCCTGCCCGGAAGCCTGCAATCCGGTCATTGAGTGCGCCCCAATCGGTGACGACCATGCCGTCAAAACCCCACTCGGTACGGAGAATATCGGTGAGCAGCTCCTTACTGTCGCTGGCATGGGTGCCGTTGATCTTGTTATAGGAGCACATCACAGTGCCAGGCTGACCCTCCTTGACAGCAATTTCAAAGGGTGTCAGATAAATCTCCCGGAGTGTGCGCTCATCCAGCTGGCTGTCTCCGTTCTGACGTTTATACTCCTGGCTGTTTACGGCAAAATGCTTCAGGCTGGAGGCAACACCGGTGCTTTGCTGTCCCCGGATGAAAGCGCCTGCCATTTTACCTGCAATATAAGGATCTTCGGAAATATACTCGAAATTTCTGCCGCCAAGGGGATTGCGCTTGATGTTGCAGCCGGGGCCAAGCACCACCGGCACATTGGCGGCTGCACCCTCTCTGCCGATCGCCATTCCTTCCCGTGCATACAGTTCCGGGCTCCATGTTGCACCGGCTGTTACAGCTGTGGGAAAACAGGTTGCCGGGATGGACTCGTTCACGCCGATCATATCTGCCTCTGCTGTCTGGCAGCGCAGTCCGTGGGGGCCGTCGGACATCATAATGGCAGGAATTCCATACTGCGGCATTGCCTTGGTGTGCCAGAAGTCCCCGCCGGTACACAGAGAAATCTTATCCTCCAAGGTCATAGTTGATATAATGTGCTGAATATTCATCTGCGAGCGCCTCCTTCTTTGGGAATTATCACAACAATCATAGCATATTCGCCCCTTTTCTGTCTTGCATATTTGAAACGATTGCTGTATAATTGTTACCGAACGAGGTGATCCTATGGAGAATGCGGATTTGAACTATTTATGTACAATCATCGGAAACCTTTCCGGCGTTCCTGTGCGGCGGTATGAAGGAGAGCAGCTTGTATTCTTCCATTCCTTTGTGTCCCTGCCCAAGGACCCTGTGATGCTATATTGGGAGGAAATTCAAAAGCTCTGGGCACCGATTGGCTACTATGTCACTGACGGATTCCGTTACTACGGTGTGATCAGCTATGAAAATCAGAAAATTGTAATCGGCCCCACCTGCCAGACCGGCAGCAGCGATCAGGAGCTTCGGGAGCTTGCGTTCCGGCTGGATGTGGCTCCGGAGGAAATGGAGGACTTCATCATCGGCATGAAGAGCATAATCCGGATGCCGCTGGAGAGCATTATGCAGATTCTGTGTGCCATGAACTATGTTCTCACCGGTCAGAAGCTCTCCTTGCAGGATATAGTGGTGTTCGATCGTCAGCAAGAGCTTCTCAACAAAGAATCCGTCGCCGACAAGGTGGCACAGCAGTATGTTGAGGATGCCATTCCCGTGCAGGATGTTCACAATACCTTTGAATTGGAACGCACCCTCATGACCATGGTGCGTAAGGGGGATACTGCCGCCTTACAGGGGTGGATCAAGTCCGCTCCCGCTGTCCGTGGCGGAATCCTTGCCCCGGAGCAGCTGCGGCAGATGAAAAACACCTTCATTGTCTCGGCTACACTTGCTTCCCGGGCGGCCATTCGCGGCGGTATGGATGTGGAGGATGCCTTCAGTCTGAGCGATGCCTATATTCAAAAATGCGAACTGTTCAGTCGCCCGGATCAGATTTTGAATCTGCAATACCATATGGTTTTAGAGTACACCCAAAAGGTTGCCAGAATCCGCCAAGGAAGCCAACGTGGGAAACTGGCTGCGGATGTGTTCAACTACATTCAGCATCACCTGTCGGAAGCTATCACCGCTGAGAATATTGCAAAGGAGCTGTATGTCAGCCGCCCTTATCTATCCCGAAAGTTCATCGAAGAAACCGGAGAGAGTCTGACGGATTTCATCCTCAAAGAAAAAACGGAGGAAGCCAAACGCCTCCTCCGCTATTCAGATAAATCTTTGACCGCCATCGGCAACTACTTGGGATTCTCATCACAGAGTCATTTTTCAAGAGTATTCAAGAAGTATACCTCCTGCACACCGGGTGAATACCGGGCAAAATATATGATATAGCTGAAAACCGGTTCAGTCTGTGTGTCCGTGTAACTGGTCCGGTTGCTTTTACTGCCACGATTTTGAATGTGTATCATTTCACTGCCAGTCACCTTGCCGTCCTATCTATTCTGAATCCTATCGGCAATGCCCTGATACATAAACCAGGCTCCTGCTTCGTGTTGCTGATCACCTCATTGCCGCACGACAGATAATTTAAATTGCCAATAGTGGCAAGGGTGTGCGTTCCCAGTTA
>CALYTB010000041.1 GCA_945486035.1 uncultured Clostridia bacterium | reverse complement strand
CACATTTCGGCGAAAACGTACTGCCCCACGGGAGCCATGAATGGCTCCCCTACAATAAGGACGAAGTGCGTTTGAAAAATGTAAACAACAATTTACCGGACTACTGTGTTTATCGAATATTATTTCCCAAATCATCCCCGAAGGGGATACCGAAACTGTCCACTGCCAACTGAATGGGATGCGTATTCAGCGGAAAGGGCAGCCTTCGTGGGTGAGGAGCCAGATTTTGATATGGAGGCCGCCGGTGTAGCCGGTGAGGCGGGTCCCGGAGCCAAGCACCCGATGGCAGGGAACTAAGATGGGGATGGGGTTGCGGCCCACCGCGCCGCCGATGGCCTGGGCGGACATAGCGCGTTTCCCAAGGCAGCGCGCCGCCTCTCGGGCGAGCTCCCCGTAGGTGATGCTTTCCCCATAGGGGATGGACAGCAGCCGGTTCCAGACGAGAAGCTGGAAGGGTGTTCCCTTCAGGTGCAGAGGGATGGAAGCGGGGTCAGGCGCTTCTCCCCGGAAATAGGTATCCAGCCAATGCTTTGTCTGGGCCAGAACGGCATTGTCATCCGTAACCACGGATGGGGCGGAAAAGGAAATCCCGGTGAGCCCCTCCTCGTCGGCGGAGAGGGTCAGCGGCCCCAGAGGGGAATCGTAGCAGGTGATATACTCCATGAAAGATTTCTCCTTGTGTTTCGTGGGATGTGTCGGGGATGAGACAAATTGGTGTTTGTCGAAATAACGCTGTCATTGCGAACCAGTCCGCTTAAGTGGTGTGGCAATCCCCCGATGAATGGAACCAGGTAACGAATTCCGCCAAAAATGCGATATTTTCCACTCTGTAGGGAAAATATCGATACATTTCCCTTCCAACCGGGGGATTGCCACGCCAGCGTGCGCGCTGGCTCGCAATGACAGCATATCTTTACAAACACCAATTTTCCGTTTTGGATGCTGCCAAATAAGCGGATTGGAGAAAAATGAATTGGTTTGCATTTTGGGGCTTTACAAATCCGGGTTTGTCTGTTATAATACGACCCGTTCCAAGGATAGTTGGCCCGGTGGTGCAGTCGGTTAGCACGCCAGCCTGTCACGCTGGAGGTCGACGGTTCGAGTCCGTTCCGGGTCGCCAGAAAAAAGCACGCTTCGGCGTGCTTTTTTCGTTGTCAGATATACTGCTGGGTATTCACATCGATAACGCCCCGGGTGGTGAGCCGCAGGGTGGGAATCACGGGCAGGGCCATGAAGGAGAGGGTCATAAAGGGATCGATGTCCCGGGACACGCCCAGGGTGTGGGCGGCGGCTTTGGCGCTTTCCAGCAGGGTGTTCACTTCCTCCAGAGGGCGCTCGCTCATGATGCCCCCGATTTCCAGAGGCAGCTCGGCAAGCAGCTTTCCGTCCCGGACGACCACGATGCCGCCCTTGTTCCGGGCGATGCGGTTGGCGGCCAGGGCCATGTCCCCGTCATTTTCCCCCACGCAGATGATGTTGTGGCTGTCGTGGGATACGCTGGTGGCCACGGCTCCCGCTTTCAGGCCGTAGCCGGTCAGATATCCGATGCCGATGTGGCGGGTATTCTTATGGCGTTCAATGACGGCCATTTTCAGGATGTCCCGGGTTACGTCCACCCCGTCGGCGTAGCCCGCGTCCTGAGTAATGATCTGTCCCGGTACCATGCCGATGAGGCCCTTGCGACGGGTTTCGGCGAAGCTGGCGGGGGTCAGCACCGGCAGGCGGAAGGTGTCGTGGGCCAGCCGGGTCAGATGCTCCGGGATGACGGGGAGGGGGAAATCCGCGACCTGGCCGTCCTGATAGACCAGCTGACCTTTTTTATACACGGTGACCACATGGAAATCCTTCAAATCCTCCACAATGGCAAAATCCGCCAGGTATCCGGGGGCGATGGCGCCCCGGTTATTCAGCAGGAAGTACCGGGCAGCGTGGAGGCAGGCCACCTGGACCGTGCGGATGGGGTCGGCCCCCATGCGGACGGCCTCCCGGCAGATATAGTCGATATGCCCCTTCTCCAGCAGGTCGCTGGGGTGCTTGTCATCGGTGCAGAACATACACCGGCCGTAATACTGTTCCGTCAGGATCAGGGGCATCAGTGCTTCCAGATTCTTCGCCGCGGTGCCCTCCCGGATCATGATGAACTGACCCAGGCGCAGCTTCTCCAAAGCATCCGCCATATCGGCGCATTCGTGGTCGGAGTAGACGCCGGCGGAGATATAGGCGTTAAGGTCATTGCCCCGGAGGCCGGGGGCGTGGCCGTCAATTTTCTTATGATGGGCCTGGGAGGCAACGATTTTGGCCACGGTCTCGGAGTCGGCGGAAATGATTCCCGGAAAGTTCATCATCTCTGCCAGGCCCTGGACCCGGGGATGCTCAAAAAAGCTGTCGATATCCCGATAGTCCAGGTTGGCGCCGCTCTCGTCCATGGGGGAGGCGGGAACGCAGGAGGGGATCATGAACCGCACGTCCACGGGAAGATTCTCGGTGGCGGCAAGCATATATTCGATTCCGGCTTCTCCCATGACGTTGGCGATCTCGTGGGGATCAGTAATCACCGTGGTGGTGCCGTGGGGAATCACCGCCCGGGCGAATTCCGCCGGGGAAACCAGACTGGATTCCAGGTGGATGTGGGCATCGATGAAGCCGGGACAGACGATTTTTCCGGTCATGTCCACTTCTTCGGTTCCCGAGTAGCTGCCCAGGCCCACAATGAGGCCCTCGGCCACGGCAATGTCCCGCTTTTCCAGTTCTCCGGAGAATACGTTGACGTAGACGGCGTTCTTCAGCACAAGGTCGGCGGGGGCTCTCCCGGCGGCTACATCAATGATGCGCTGCTTTTTCATCAGCTTGCGGTTGATTTTCCCGGACCAGGTTTCGGTGTAAGCCATACAATCACCCTCTCAAAGTTTTCACAATGATAGCACATGACAGGCTGAATGTAAAGGAATTCTTGTGCATTCTGCTGGGGAAGCTGGGATTAGGGGTTGAAAAACAACGGAAAGTTGTTATAATAGGGATCATCTATACGTATGTTCAGCCTCGTTCTTTTTGAGGAGGGAGAAAAAAGATTGAGAATACATTCCAGGCTGCTTTCCCTATGGCAGCGAAAAAGACCCAAGGCCCTGAGCCCGACCAAAATCATTGCGGTCACCTTCGCGGTGATTATTCTTGTGGGAACGCTGCTGCTGACGCTTCCCGCGGCGAGCCGCAGCGGAATATCCTGTGGATTCCGTCCCGCGCTGTTTACCGCCACCTCCGCTACCTGTGTCACGGGGCTGGTGCTGTATGACACCTGGACCCAGTGGAGCGGCTTCGGACAGGCGGTAATCCTGGGTCTCATCGAAATCGGCGGCCTGGGCTTTATGTCCGCCGCAACGCTGGTGGTCTTTGCTCTGCGTAAGCGCATCGGCTTGAAGCAGCGGATGGTGATGGCCCAGGCCCTGAGCCTCAACGATATGGCGGGTGTGGTGCGCATCCAGAAAACCGTGCTCATCGGAAGCCTGTCCATGGAGGCTTTGGGTGCGCTGATTCTGGCGGTGCGGTTCTGGCCGGAGTATGGCTTACCAACCGCGTTAAAATGGGGCATTTTCCACTCCGTTTCCGCTTTCTGCAATGCGGGCTTCGATATTCTGGGGAAAATCGCCCCGGGGCAGAGTATGATTCCCTTTCAGTCCGACCCGGTGGTGCTGCTCACCCTTTCCGCGCTGATTGTGGTGGGAGGCCTGGGCTTTCTGGTCTGGCAGGAAATCTGGGAGAAGCGGCGGTTCCGCAAACTCAGCGTGTACGCCCGGATGGTGCTGGTGGCAACGCTGACCCTGATTCTGACAGGCTGGGTGGTCACCTGCCTGCTGGAATGGAACAATCCGGACACCCTGGGACCCATGGACGTGGGGCAGAAGCTCCTGAACGGTTTCTTCCAGTCGGTGACCCTGCGTACCGCGGGGTTTGCGGCGCTGGATCAGGGTAAGCTGACCGGTGCTTCGAAGGGTGTTGCCATGGTGCTGATGCTCATCGGCGGCTCCTCCGGCTCCACGGCGGGAGGCCTCAAAACCGTTACTTTCTTTGTGCTGGTGCTGTTCGCCTGGTCCAGGGCCCGGGGCAGAAGCAGTGTGTGCGTTTACAGCCGGACGGTTCCCCAGAGTCAGGTGCTGGATGCTATGACCATCGCCATGCTGATGATTGCCCTGGCTGTGTTCGGAGGGGTGTTTATCAGCGCAACCTCTCCCGTTGGGTTTACGGATGCGCTGTATGAGGCGGTTTCCGCCCTGGGAACCGTGGGGCTTTCCGCCGGGGCTACAGGGATCCTGAGCGTTCCGGCTCAGATTTTGATTATCATTTACATGTATTTCGGACGTGTGGGCGTGCTGACCATCAGTCTGGGCTTCCTCATGGGGGACCGGGCTCAGGAGCGGTATCATTACGCGGAAACCAGTTTGCTGATCGGATAAACAGGAGGTAATTATGAAATCCTATATGGTTATTGGTTTGGGCCTTTTCGGAGAAGCCCTGGCACGGGAGCTGTGCAGCCTGGGCGCTGAGGTGCTGGCCATGGATGTGCGCCAGGAGCTGGTGCAGCAGATTGCGGGCGATGTGACTCACGCCGTCACCGCCGACGGTCAGGACAAGGAGGTACTGAAGGCACTGGGGGCCAGGAATTTTGACTGCGCCATTGTGGCTATCGGCAACAATCTGGCAGCATCTGTGCTGACGGTGATGAACCTGCAGGAGCTGGGAGTGTCCCAGATCGTGTGCAAGGCCCACGACGAAACCCACCGCCGGGTTCTGGAGCGGCTGGGGGTCAGCCGGGTGCTGATTCCTGAGCAGGAGCACGCCAAGCGCTTCGCCAGAAGCCTGGTGCGGCACAACGTGCTTGATTACATCGAGCTTTCCGAGGAGTACGGCATTCTGGACATTCCGGCCCCGGCAAGCTGGATCGGAAAGACCCTGCGGGATCTGAATGTCCGGGCGAAATTGGGCGTGAACATCATCGCCGTGGAAAGCGGCAAAAAGACCAACGTATCCCCCGCGGCGGATTATCAGATCCGGGAAGGGGATATCATGGTGGTGCTGGGGGACAACTACGCTCTGGAAGCGGTGCAGAAGCTGTGACCGGGGAGTACATTACCTCCCGGAAAAACCCCCTGATCCAGCAGGTCCGAAAGCTGCTGTCCTCCAAAAAAGCCCGGGAGGAAGCGGGCCTTTTCGTGGGCGACGGCACCAAGCTCCTGGAGGAGGCGGTGCGCTACTGCCCGGGCCTGAAAACCGTGATTCTGTCCGAGGGCGTGGAAGCCCGGGTGCCGGATTCGGTGCGGCTGGTTCGGGTGAGCGCCGATGTGATGCAGTCCGTTTCCCCTATGGAAAGCCCCCAGGGGGCGCTGTTTGTGTGTGAAATCCCCCCGCAGCGGCCCTTGGAGCTCCGGGGCGGAATGCTGCTGCTGGACGGGATTCAGGACCCCGGGAACCTGGGGACCATTCTTCGGACGGCGGATGCTCTGGATATCCCTGTGGCCCTGCTGGAAGGGTGCGCCGATCTTTTCAGTCATAAAGTTGTCCGGGCCAGTATGGGTGCGGTTTTCCGCCGGGATGTGGTTCGCGTATCCTGGGAGCAGGCCTGCCGTGCCTGCCGGGAGAAGGGAATTCCCATCGGCGTTACGGCGCTGAGTGAGCGCTCAGGGGACATCCGGCGCGCGGCGTTGAGAACCATGGCGGTGGTCATCGGAAGCGAAGGCCAGGGGGTCCGGAAGGAAATCCTCGGCAGTGCCGATGCGGAGCTGATTATCCCCATGAATCCCCACTGCGAATCCCTGAACGCCGCCGTGGCGGCCACCATTGTGATGTGGGAAATGGCGAGGGGATAATCTGGGCAAGGAACTGCAGACAGAAAACACAGAGCGGCAAATTGGTGTTTAGCGCCCCGAAAAACGCTGTCATTGCCATGAAAAACGCTGTCATTGCGAACCAGTGCGCTTAAGTGGTGTGGCAATCCCCCCCGATGAATGGAAACATGTAACGATTACCACCAAAAAACGCCACATCATCCTACTCTGTAGGGTAGTTGTCGATACATTTCCTCTCTAACCGGGGGATTGCCACGCCAGTTTGCGAACTGGCTCGCAATGACAGCAATATCTTTACAAACACCAATTTGTCTGTTGGTATACTTGACGAAAACAGAGTATAGAGAGAGGATGACGAAAATGCGCCTTTACTGGATTTGGTTCGCGCATCACCCGGAGCTGAATGATGGGGAGCGGGCCAGGCTTATGGAGCATTTTCGGGATCCGGAGGAGATTTTCTTCGCACAGGGAAGGGAGGATATTCCCGAGGAGCTGGAAGGGCCGGTACGCAAGGCTCTGAGCAATCGGGATCTGACCCAGGCGGAGAAGGTTCTGGAGCGGTGCACCCGGGAGGAAATCGGGATTCTCACCTTCGGACAGGAGGCCTATCCCCGCAGGCTCAGGAATATTCCGGACCCGCCCATGGTACTCTACTATAAGGGTACGCTGTTTCCTATGGATGCGCTGCCGGTGATCGGAATTGTGGGCACCCGCCACCCATCGGCCTATGGCCTGAACATGGCTCAGAAAATGGGCTTTCAGATCGCCCGCTGCGGCGCGGCGGTGGTTTCCGGCATGGCCATGGGCATTGATGCCATGGCCATGCGGGGCGCACTGACCGGGGACGGTCAGGTCATCGGTGTGCTGGGCTGCGGTGTGGAACAGGTATATCCCAAGAGCAACCGGGCACTTTTTGGGGATGTGGAGCGGTTCGGCTGCATCCTCAGCGAGTTTATGCCGGGGACACCCCCGCACAAGTGGAATTTTCCCAGGCGGAACCGGATTATCAGCGGCCTCAGCTGCGGGGTGCTGGTGGTGGAGGCGCCGGAGCGAAGCGGCTCTCTGATTACCGCCCGGCTGGCGGCGGAGCAGGGCCGGGATGTGTTTGTGGTGCCGGGAAATGTGGATGTTCCCGGTTTTTCGGGCAGCTACCAGCTGATGCGGGAGGGCGCCGCACCTGTCAGCTGCGGGTGGGATCTGGTCGGTGAATACGCCCACCGGTTCCCGGACCGCATTCGGAAGGACCTGGCGGAAATGCCCGCCGGAGCACCGTTTTCTCAGGGGGAAGGCCCTGGGGTGAAGGTGGCGCAGACCCCCTGTGCTCCCGCGCCGGTTCCGGCTTCCTCCGGCCAATCCGACAAAAAAGACATTGACAAGGAGCCCTCCGGGCTTTATAGTGACGTAAACAGAGAAAAGCCGAAGCTCAGCACCGATGAACAGCAAATTGCGGATGCTTTGAAGGATGGGCCGAGGCTTGTGGATGATGTGATTGCCGAAACCGGTCTGACCACCGGGAGGATGCTGGCCGCAATGACCATGCTGGAGCTGAAGGGAATCCTGAGGCGCCTGCCCGGTAAGCGCATTGTTCTGAATTAACCGAAACGGAGAAAAAGCATGGGAAAACACAATTTGGTCATCGTGGAGTCACCCTCCAAGGCCAAGACCATTGGAAACTATCTGGGAAACGCGTATACGGTGAAGGCCAGCATGGGCCATCTGCGGGATCTGCCCAAAAGCAAGATGGGGGTGGATCTGGAGCACGACTTTACGCCCCAGTATCAGCCGGTCCGGGGGAAGGAAGAGCTGATTAAGGAACTGAAAAAAGCGGCCTCCCAGGCGGATACCGTGTATCTCGCCACCGACCCTGACCGGGAGGGAGAGGCCATTTCCTGGCATCTGAAGGAGCTGCTGAACCTGCCGGATGAGAAAACCCACCGGGTGACCTTCAACGAGATCACCAAAAAAGTGGTTCAGGATTCTATCGCCCATCCCCGGGACATCGACTATAATCTGGTGGATGCCCAGCAGGCCCGGCGGATTCTGGACCGGATCGTGGGCTATGAGCTCTCGCCGCTGCTGTGGAAGAAGGTGCGCAGAGGCCTGTCCGCCGGACGGGTGCAGAGTGTGGCCACCCGGCTGGTGGTGGATCGGGAGAACGAGATTCGCGCCTTCCAGCCCAGGGAATACTGGTCGCTGGATGTGACCTTAAACCGGGTGGGAAAGCCCGGCAGCTTCGTTGCCCACTATTATGGAGAGGACAAGAAGCGGGAGCTTGGTAGTCAGGCGGAAACCCAGGCGGTGATTGATGACATTGCCGGCAGGGAATTCACCGTGACCAATGTGAAGAAGGCAGAGAAGAAGCGCTCCTCCGCGCCTCCCTTCACCACCTCCACGCTGCAGCAGGAGGCCTCCCGGAAGCTGAACATGACCCCCAAGAAAACCATGATGGTGGCCCAGCAGCTCTATGAGGGCGTGGACGTGGAGGGTGAAGGCACCCTGGGCCTGATTACCTACATGCGTACCGACTCCCTGCGCCTGTCCGACGAGGCCATGGCAGCCGCGGCGGCTTTCATCCGGGCCCGGTACGGTGAGGGATACTATTACGGGAAATTCCATGTGTTCAAGACCAAGGCAGGGGCTCAGGATGCCCACGAGGCCATCCGGCCCACCCATGTGGAGCTGGATCCCGAGTCCATCCGCCAGAGCCTGACACCGGATCAGTATAAGCTTTACAAGCTGATCTGGAGCCGGTTCCTGGCCTCCCAGATGGCAAACGCCGTGTTTGACACCGTGTCCATCGATACCCAGTGCGTCGGGCATCTGTTCCGCTCCAGCCACCAGAGCATGCGCTTTGCCGGGTTTATCGCGGTCTATGAGGAGGGCCGGGATGATGAGGCGGAGGCGGTGGGCTCTCCGCTGCCGGATCTGCAGGTGGGGGAGAAGGCCCTGGCGCAGAAGGTGGACAGTGAGCAGCATTTCACCCAGCCCCCCGCCCGGTATACCGAGGCAACCCTGGTCAAGGCTATGGAGGAAAAGGGCGTCGGCCGCCCCTCCACCTATGCCGCGACGATCTCCACCATTGAGGATCGGGAATATGTGGTCAAGCAGGACAAGCGGCTGTCTCCCACGCCCCTGGGCGAGATTGTGACGGGGCTGATGGTGGAGCGGTTCAACGACATCATCGATGTGGAATTCACCGCGAATATGGAGTCCCGCCTGGATGCGGTGGAAGAGGGAAAGCAGCACTGGAAGGATTTGCTTGCCGATTTCTACAAGGGCTTCAGCCGGGAACTTCAGGATGCCGAGGAAGCTCTGGAGGGTGTCCGGCTGAAGGTTCCCGAGGAGGAAACCGATGAAATCTGTGAGCTCTGCGGCCGGAAAATGGTCATCAAAATGGGACGGTTCGGGAAATTCCTGGCCTGCCCCGGTTTCCCGGAGTGCAAGAACGCCAAGCCCCTGGTGGAGCGGATGCCCGGCCGGTGCCCCAAATGCGGCAGCGGTATGCTCAAGCGCAAATCCAAGCGGGGCTACGCATACTATGCCTGCGAAAAGGGCGCCGAGTGCGGCTTCATGACCTGGGATGTACCCACGGCAGAGGACTGCCCCGAGTGCGGCCAGACGCTGTTCAAACGATCCGGCAAGGGCAGAATGAAGCCCTTCTGTGTCAACGAGCAGTGCTCCCGGTTCCTCCCGGAGGACAAAAGGGGCTACTATAAGAAAAAGACCGGCCAGGAGGGCGCGGAGGGAGAACCCGCCGGGGAGCCTGCCGCCAAGGCCGATGCCGGAAAGAAAACCACCGGGAAAAAGGCTGCCGCGAAGAAACCGGCGGCGAAAAAGACAGCCGCGAAGAAACCCGCGAAAAAGTCCGGGGAGGGCTGAGCCATGGAGATAAAGGTAATCGGCGCGGGGCTGGCAGGCTCCGAGGCCGCGTGGCAGCTGGCCCAGAGGGGCTTTTCCGTAACGCTGTATGAAATGAAGCCCAAAAAGATGACCCCGGCCCACCATTCGGAGGATTTTGCGGAATTGGTCTGCTCCAATTCCCTTCGGGGGGACCGGCTGGAGAACGCGGTGGGCCTTCTGAAGGAGGAGCTGCGCCGCTGCGGCAGCCTGATCCTCGCCTGCGCCGATGCTACCCGTGTGGAAGCGGGCGGGTGCCTGGCGGTGGATCGGGGCGGCTTTTCCAGAATGGTGACGGAGAAAATCCGCTGCCATCCCGGAATTACCGTGGTATCCGAAGAGGTAACCGCCGTCCCCCAGGGACCGGTGATTGTGGCCACGGGGCCCCTGACCTCGGAGCCCATGTCCCAGGCCATCGGGGAGTATTTTGGGCAGGACTATCTCCACTTCTTTGATGCCGCCGCACCGTTGGTGACGGCGGAGTCCATTGATATGGATTTGGCCTGGTGGCAGTCGCGCTATGACCGGGGAACGCCGGACTACATCAACTGCGCCCTGAACCGGGAGGAGTACGAAGCTTTCGTCCGGGAGCTGACCGCCGCCCAGGAGGCGGAGGTTCACGGCTTTGAGGATGCCAATGTATTTGAAGGCTGTATGCCTGTGGAGGTCATGGCCCGCAGAGGCTTTGAAACCCTGCGCTACGGACCGCTGAAGCCCGTGGGACTTCGGGACCCCAGAACCGGGGCGGAGCCCTATGCCGTGGTACAGCTGCGGCAGGATAACGCGGAAAAGACGGTCTTTAACATGGTGGGTTTCCAGACCCATCTGAAATTCGGAGAGCAAAAGCGGGTTTTCTCCATGATTCCCGCCCTGCGGGAGGCGGAGTTTGTCCGCTACGGGGTGATGCACCGCAATACCTTCCTCCAGAGCCCCAAGCTGCTGGACCGGTATTACGCCGACCGCCGGGATCCCATGGTGGCCTTTGCCGGTCAGATGACCGGAGTGGAAGGGTATGTGGAATCCACCGCCTCCGGCTTTTTGGCTGCCGTGGCTATGGCGGCAAGGCTCTCCGGGCGGGAGGCCCCTGATTTCCCACGGGAAACCGCCATCGGCGCGCTGGGGCTGTATGTCAGCGACCGGACGGTGGAAAACTTCCAGCCCATGAATGTGAATTTCAGCATTATTTCTCCGCTGGAAAAGCGGGTTCGCAAAAAAGCAGAAAAAAACCTGGCGATTGCCAACCGTTCCCTGGAAATCATCGACGCGCTGGTTTCCGCGGGGATCTAAAGAAAGAGGTGGCGCAATGAGAATTATTCTTGACGCGATGGGCGGAGATCTGGCTCCGGAAGCTCCCGTCCTGGGCGCGTTGGAGGCGGCCAAGGCCTTTGGGCTGGAAATCACCCTGGTGGGCCGGGGTGAAGCAATTCTGGAGGTGCTGGGCAAGCACGGCATCCAGGACCTTCCCCAGGGCGTGGAAATTGCCAACGCCGACGATGTGGTGGATATGCACGACGATCCAGGCTCCGTGATTCACAAGCGGAAAAATTCCTCCATGGTGGTGGGACTGAAAATGCTCTCCCAGGGCCAGGGGGATGCCTTTGTTTCCGCGGGCTCCACGGGGGCGCTGCTTACGGGAGCCACCCTGCTGGTGAAGCGGGTCAAGGGAATCCGCCGGGCGGCCATGGGCCCCGCCGTACCCAACAAGGCGGGGGGAAAGACCGTCATCGTGGACTGCGGCGCCAACGCCGAGTGCACCCCGGAATTTCTGCTCCAGTTCGGCCTGGTGGGCTCCGCCTACGCGGAAAAGCAGCTGGGCGTTGCCAGGCCAAAGGTGGGCCTGCTGAACATCGGCACCGAGAACAGCAAAGGCACCGCACTGCAGAAGGAGGCCTACGCTCTGCTCCAATCTGCCTCCGACCGGGGGCTTATCCACTTCGTGGGCAATGTGGAAGCCCGGGACGTGCCCATGGGCGCGGTGGATGTGGTGGTTTGCGACGGGTTCTCCGGAAATGTGCTGCTCAAGACCATCGAGGGCACCGCTATGTTCATGGGCAGCCTGATGAAGAAAATGTTCTACAAGAACCTGCTTACCAAGGTGGGCGGGCTTCTGTGCAGGAGTGAGGTCAACAAGATCAAAGCCCTTTTGGATTACCGCACCATCGGCGGCACCCAGTTTTTGGGAATCCGCAAGCCGGTGATTAAGGCCCATGGGGCCTCCGATGCCCTGGCGTTCCAAAATGCTCTGAAGCAGGCCGCGGATGCCGCCCGGGCGGACTTCACCTCGGAGCTGGAAAAGGCGCTGCAGGCAATGGCACCGGAGAAGGAGAACGGGCATGATTAAGGATCTGGAAACGGCACTGGGCTACCGTTTTTCCAACATCACCCTGCTCCAGAATGCCCTGACTCACTCCTCCTACGCCAATGAGCGCTGGCATAACAGTCTGCTCAGCAACGAGCGGCTGGAGTTTCTGGGGGACAGCGTGCTGGGAATGCTGGTGGCGGAGTATCTGTACCGCAGCTTCCCGGACCGCACCGAGGGGGAGCTTACCCGGATGCGGGCGGACATGGTCTGCGAGAAGACGCTGGCGGATGTGGCCAACGCAATCGGTTTGGGTGACCATCTGCTGCTGGGCCACGGGGAGGACCGCCTGGGCGGAAGAACCCGGGATTCCATTCTGGCCGATGCCGTGGAGTCCATCATTGCCGCCAGCTTTCTGGATGGAGGACTTTCCGCGGCGCTGGGAATTGTGCGCAGATTCATCCTGGTGAAGGTGCCGGTGAAGAAGCTGCACAACATGGACTACAAAACGCTGCTGCAGGAGCTGGTGCAGCAGAAGAAAAACCAGGTGCTCAGCTATGAGCTGACGGCGGAAACAGGCCCGGACCATGACAAGCGTTTTGACGTGGAGGTCAGCCTCAACGGCAGGGTGGTGGGTACCGGCTTCGGCACCAGCAAGAAACGGGCGGAACAGGACGCGGCTAGGGCGGCCATTGATGCCCTCTTCCCCGGAACGCTGAAATAAACCGGAAAGCCCGTTTTCGGGTTTCTTGACAGATGACGGTTGATAGGGTATAATCTGCAATTGTGTCCGCTCCGGCGGAGAAACGGATATGGAAGGATCGGTTTTCGTGGACTTAAACGAGAAACTACAGGAAGTTTGCAGACACTTCAAAATTGAGGACGAATATGTGGGCTATGAAACGGTTCAGATGGGCAATGTGAACCGGACCTATAAAGTGAATTTCCGGCTGAAGGACGGCAGCCCCAAATCCTTCCTGGTACAGAACGTCAATACCTATGCCTTCCGGGACCCGGTAGGCCTGATGGAGAATATCGACAAGGTCACGGAGCACATTCGGGCCAAGAGCCCCGGCAAAACCGCGCTCCATTTCCACCATACTTACGACCGAAAGACCTACATCATTGACGGGGAAAATTTCTGGCGGATGACCAATTATATTGACTCCGTCACCTATAACGCCGTGAAGGACCCGTGTGTTCTGCGCAATGCGGGCAAGGCCTTCGGCGAATTCCAAATGCAGCTGGCGGATTTTGATATCCAGCAGCTCCACGAAACCATTCCCGGCTTCCACAACACCCGCCAGCGCTATGAAAGGCTGGCAAAGGCGGTGAAGGCCAATGCCGCGGGCCGCCTATGCCAGGTTCAGGAGGAACTGGACTATCTGCTGGAGGTTCAGGATTTGGCCTGCACTCTGTCCGATATGCTCTCCCGGGGTGAGTTACCCCTGCGGGTGACCCATAACGATACCAAGATTAACAATGTCCTGTTTGATTCCAGGGACAATTCCGCCCTGGTGGTCATCGACCTGGATACGGTGATGCCCGGCCTTATTGGCCACGACTTTGGCGATGCCATCCGGTTCGCGGCCAACTTTGTGGAGGAGGACTGCCCGGAGTATGACAGGGCCGGGGTGGACCTGGAGGTGTTCCGGGCTTTCGCGGAGGGCTTTTTGTCCCAGACCGCCGGAACCCTGACGGAAAATGAAATCCGGACACTGGGCATGAGCTGCTTCTGCCTGACGGCGGAGCTGGCCGTTCGGTTCCTGGACGACTATATCCAGGGAGATCCCTATTTCAAGATTCTCTACCCGGAGCATAACCTGGTCAGAACCCGCTGCCAGATTGCCCTGGCCAAGGATATGCTGCGCAAAATGGACCGGATGGATGCCATTGTCCGCAGCTGCCTGGGACGGGAAGAATAAGGCTGTATTGACAGGATAACGCGGCAGCATGGCAAATTGGTGTTTGTCGGGCTGTGCTCCGATTATCTGTCATTGCGAACCAGTCCTCAGACTGGTGTGGCAATCCCCCGGTTAGAGGGAAAATGTATCGATAATTGCCCTACAGAACGGGGAAACACTACGATTTTTGGTGGTAATCGTTACCTGGTTGCATTTAACAGGGGGATTGCCACGCCAGTTTGCGAACTGGCTCGCAATGACAGCGTTTTTCTGAGCGCACATCTACAAACACCAATTTTCCGATTTGCCGGGAAGACGGTATACACAAATACACCGCAGGAGGTTTCAAAAGCTTCCTGCGGTGTCGTTTTTTCTCAGGCTGACGGAAGGCCGGCAAGGGTTTTGCGAAGGAATGCCTCTGACTGGGCGGTAAGCTCGGACAAAGGGATGGGAATTTTGCCGGTGAACCAGTCCCGATAGAGGTTGCTTAAGCCCCCCGCGCAGAACCGGATGGTGAGAAAACAGGGGTCCTGGTTGGCAACGTGGTAGGCCGTTTCCCGCGCCATCAGATATTCCAGTACCAGGTTTATCATCTGCTCCTGAAGCATGGGGGCCGCAGTGGAATTCATGATTTTTTTGTAGAAATCCAGATCGGATTCCAGGATACTCTGGATGCTGTTCATAATCGCCCCGGGAACGTCCTCCAGGGGCAGAATCCGGGGAGAGAGGGCCTCCCGGATTCCGGCGAAGGTTTGCTGGATTACCCGGTTGATCACATCGGGCACGTCGGAATAGTGGGCGTAAAAGGTTCCCCGGTTGATGCCGGCACGGTTCACCACATCGGTGACGGTGATTTTTTCCAGGGGCTTTTCCTGCAGCAGGTCCGCCAATGCCCCCTTGATCAGTGTCCGGGAGCGGATCGCGCTGCGATATTCTGCCTTTGCCATGGTTGCCTCCTGTAAAATGGGATTGGGATGGAGAATTGTTGTTTACAGCGATATCACCGTAGGGGCGGACATTATCTGCCTGCAACCTTTCATCATCGAAAGCGCTCAGTTCCAACGGGAACACTCAAAAACCTTAAGCATAGGGGCGGCTAATATGTACAGAGTAGTAACATGGTATACAAGTTGTGCAATGACATGGTATACA
>CALYTB010000040.1 GCA_945486035.1 uncultured Clostridia bacterium | reverse complement strand
TCAGGTTATCGGCTTTCGTAAGCACACTGATAAATTGGTGTTTGTCGAGATGTTTTGGAAATCCTGGAATTACTCTGTAGGGGAGCCATTCATGGCTCCCGGCGGTGAAATGTACCGATTATATGAGCATTTCGGCGAAAACGTACTGTGTCACGGGAGCCATGAATGGCTCCCCTACAGCAAAAACGCAATGCGTACAAAATCGCCAAACACCAATTTGTCAATCTCCCGCTTCCCCGGTCAGACTGTCTTTTGATTTCCCTCCTGCGACCATCCCGGTGGAAGAAAACCGGCGCTTTTTTCGCAAATATAACGCAAATTTTTTCGCTATTACTATACACGTAGGGGCTCGCTTTGTCAATCCTTAAAGAAATGCTCTTCTTTTTTTGTCTGTTTTGCATACATTTTTTCAAAATTTTAATTGAAGATTGACATAGATGTGCACCGGTGCTACAATTCCATATAGGATACGTTTGCGTAAATTCAAGACCATAAAATCACGAAAAACGGAGGAATCAGATTATGGCAAAAATCAGAGTTGGTGTCGCCGGATACGGCACCATCGGACAGCGACTGGCCGACGGCGTGGCCATGCAGGAGGATATGGAGCTGGTCGGCATCGCGGACCTGGCCCCCACCCTGAGCCTGCAGGCCCTGCGGGAGAATGATATGATCGGCGCGAATGGCGTGCGCTACAACCTGTACCTGGTGGACGGCGCGGATCCCGCCGCCTTCGCGGCCAAGGACATTCCCGTCGCGGGCACCTTCGAGGACCTGTGCAAAAACGTGGACATCATGCTCGACTCCGCCCCCGGCGGCGTAGGCGCCAAGAACAAGGCCAACTATTATGAGAAGTATGGCGTGAAGGCCATCTTCCAGGGCGGCGAAAAGAACAGCGTTGCCGATGTGTTCTTCCACGGCTACGCCAACTACGAAAAGGGCCTGGGCGCGGACTACCTGAAGCTGACCTCCTGCAATACCACGGGCCTGATCCGTACCGTGGACTGCCTGGACAGAGCCATCGGCATCGAGAAGGTAGCCATCACCATCATCCGCCGTGTGGCTGACCCCGGCGATTACCATCGGGGCCTGACCAACGCCCTGCAGATGGAGAAGGCCCCCACCCACCAGGCGGTGGACCTCATGACCATCATGCCCCATGTGAATGCCACCGGCATTCTGGTCCATACCCCCGTGACCCACGGCCACATCATCACCGTGCTGGCTACCGCGAAGGACGGCAAGAAGATCACCAAGGAAATGGCGCTGGAAGCCTTCCAGGCCCATCCCCGGATCCGGGTGGTCTCCATTGACGAGGGCTTCAAGGGCAACGCCAGCCTCTTCAAGTACGCCCGGGATCTAGGCAACCGCCGGGGCGATATGTACGAGATCGGCCTGTGGGAAGACTCCATCGTGGAAAGCGGCAACGACATCATGTACGCCATCAACATCCCCCAGGAGTCCGTCACCATCCCCGAAACCATCGACGGCATCCGCGCCGCCATGAAGATGCAGCCCACCCGCGAAACCGCCACCGCCGAGACCAATAAGTACCTGAAGATCGGAAGATTCAAATAAGCGGGACGGCAAATTGTTGTTTGTAAGTCTGTTTTGGAAATGTTAAAAAACACTGTAGGGGAGCCATTCATGGCTCCCGGCGGTGAAATGCTCCGATTATTTGAGCGTTTCGGCGAAAACGTACTGCGTCACGGGAGCCATGAATGGCTCCCCTACAGCAAAAACGAAGCGTGTCTGGAATGTTCAAACACTCAGTAGACAAAACGCAGCCATCCCCAAACCCTACATCAAGGAGGAATCCCCCATGCGCTTTGGCATCCGCACCCTGGACGAGGCAGATTTCCGAGGCAAAACGGTCCTGTGCCGGGTGGACATCAACCAGCCGGTGGACCGGCAGACCGGCACCTTAAAAAGCATCAACCGGATCGCCGCCTGCGTCCCCACCATCCGTGAGCTTTCCGACAAGGGCGCGAAGGTGGTGCTGCTTGCCCACCAGGGCAGCGACATCGAGTATAAAAACTTCTACACAACCAAACCCCACGCGGCGGTGCTGGAGCGGCTGCTGGAAAGACAGGTGCAGTGGATCGACGACGTGTGCGGCCCCGCCGCCCGGGAGAAAATCAAAGCCCTGAAGGACGGAGAGATTCTTCTGCTGGACAACGTCCGCTTCGTCTCCGAGGAGCAGACCCTCTTCGAAAAGAAGCTGCGTTTGACCCACGAGCAGCAGGCGAAAACCCTGCTGGTGGAGAAGCTGGCCCCTCTGGCGGACCTCTACGTCTGCGATGCCTTCGCGGCGGCCCACCGGGATCAGCCCAGTCTCTGCGGCTTTGAGCAGGTGCTTCCGTCTTACATGGGCCGGCTCTTTGAGAAGGAATACTGCACCGTGTCCCAGGTGATGGAGGCCCCGGAGCGGCCCTGTGTCTTTGTGCTGGGCGGAGCGAAGATTGCCGATGCCTTCGAAATGATGAACACCGTGCTGGAGCGGGGCGTGGCCGACCGGGTACTCACCGGCGGTCTTGTGGCCAACATCTTCCTGGCCTCCCAGGGAAAACCCGTGGGCCAGGGCAGCCTGGACTTCATCGCCCGCTCCAACTACTCCGAGTACATCGAAAAAGCCGCCGCGCTTTACGCCCGCTTCGGCGAAAAAATCCAGCTTCCCACAGACCTTGCCTGGGTGGAGGAGCACCGGCAGGAAGCAGCCCTCGGGGAGCTCCCCGGGGACATCACCGCCCTGGACATCGGCTCCGCCACCGCCGAAAGCTACGCCGAGGTGATCCGGAGCGCGAAAACCGTCTTTGTCAACGGCCCCATGGGCGTATTTGAGAAGGCGGAAACGGAAAAGGGAACCAAAACCGTCTGGCAGGCCCTGGCCGATACCCCGGGCTTCACGGTTCTGGGCGGCGGCGACAGCATCACCGCCACGGAAAAATACGATCTGACCGAAAAAATGGGATATATCTGCACCGGCGGCGGCGCGCTGATCCGCTTCCTCAGCGGCGAGGAGCTGCCCGTTGTAAAGGCGCTGCGCCACGGGGCGAATATCCCAGAATCCAAGGTGAGGTAACAAACATGGATGAAATCAATGTCAAAAAGCTTCGCTCCTTTGCCGTGCGCATCCGCATGGGCACCCTGGAGGCCATCCACAGCCTGGGCTCCGGCCATCTGGGCGGAAGCTTAAGCATCGCGGATGTGCTGGCCGTGCTCTACGGCCGGGAAATGAAGGTGGACCCCAAAAATCCCGGCTGGCCGGAGCGGGACAAGCTGGTCTGCTCCAAGGGTCACGCGGGCCCCGCGGTGTACAGCACCCTGGCAAACCTGGGCTTTATTCCCTACGAGGAACTGAAAACCCTGAACAGGCCCGGCACCCGGCTCCCCAGCCACTGTGACCGGAACAAGACCCCCGGCGTGGACATGACCACGGGCTCTCTGGGCCAGGGTACTTCCCTCGCCGCAGGCATGGCCCTGGGCGACCGGCTCCGGGGCTACAGCAGCCGCACCTTCCTCATCGTGGGCGACGGAGAGAGCAACGAGGGTCAGGTCTGGGAGGCTTTCAGCTTTGCGGCCGCCAAGAAGCTCAGCAATCTGGTGGTGCTTCTGGACTGGAACAAGCGCCAGCTGGACGGCTACACCGATGATGTGCTGCCCATGGGCGATTACGTTGCCAAGTTCAACGCCTTCGGCTTTGACACCGTGAAGGTGGACGGCAACAACGTGGAGGAGCTGGCCAAGGCGCTGGAGCGCACCCGTCAGGGCGGCGACAAGCCCTACGCCATCATTCTCGACACCGTGAAGGGCGCGGGCATTCCCGAGGTGGCCGAGACCGTCATGAACCACAGCTATACCGTGGACGACGACCGGTTCCGCCGGTATATGGCGGGCCTGGAAGCCCAGCTGCAGGAATTGGAGGGCTGAGCCATGATGAAAATTGAGTATACCGGAGCCATGGACCCCCGGCTGTGCAAGGCCGTGCTGGGGGAGACCATTCCCAAGCTGGCGGAAGCCGATCCGGACGTGATCTATCTGGATGCGGACCTGATGAACTGCATCGGCACCGCCAAGTGGGCGGCGGCCCACCCCGACCGGGCCATCAACTGCGGCATCGCTGAGGCCAATATGGTGGGCGTGGCCTGCGGTCTGGCAAGCGCGGGCTTCAAGCCCATTGTCCATACCTTCGGCCCCTTCGCCTCCCGGCGGTGCTATGACCAGCTGTTCCTGTCCGGCGGCTACGCCAGAAACAGCATCACCGTCATCGGCACGGATCCCGGTGTCACCGCCACCATGAACGGCGGCACCCACATGCCCTTTGAGGATGTGGCGCTGTACCGGGCCATCCCCGGCTCCACGGTGATTGACGCCACCGACCCCAATATGCTGGAAAGCGTGCTTCGCCAGTGCGTGGACCGTCCCGGTGTCAAGTACATCCGGGTGGGCCGGAAGCAGTACGCCACCGTCTACGCCCCCGGCAGCGAAACCCCCATCGGCAAGGCCGTCACCTTGCGGGAGGGCAGCGATGCCGTCATCTTCGCCGCGGGCATCATGGTCCACGAGGCCATGCAGGCGGCCCAGGCTCTGGAAGCCGAGGGCATCTCCGCCGCCGTGGTGGACCTGTTCACCATCAAGCCCCTGGATGCCGAAGCCGTGGTCTCCTGGGCGCAGAAAACCGGAGCCGTGGTGGTGGCCGAGAACCACAACCGCAACGGCGGCCTCTACGATGCCGTGACCCAGGTGCTCAGCGAGGAGTGCCCCGTGCCCTGCCGCTGCGTAGCCGTGGAGGATGAATTCGGCGAGGTTGGCCCCCAGGGCTATCTGCAGAAGCGCTTCGGCCTCACCGCCGAGCACATCGCGCAGCAGACCTGCGCCGTTCTCGAAAGAAAGAAGTAACCATGGAATTGGAATTTGGCTATGGCACCGGGGTCCAGCGGGTCACGGTGCCCGACCGGAATGTGACGGATGTCCTTCTGTCCAACCCCATGGAGCACCCCCTCCGGGGGGAGGCCGCCGTGCGGCACGCTCTGGCGCATCCCATCGGCGCGCAAAAGTTGCGGGAGCTCCCCAGGCCCGGTCAGAAAATCGTCATCGTCACCAGTGACATCTCCCGGCCTTTGCCCACCTATGATGTGCTGCCGCCTGTGCTGGAGGAGCTGGACGCGGCGGGAATTCCCCGGGAGGACATCACCCTGGTCTTCGCCCTGGGCTCCCACCGGCGCCATACCGAGGCGGAGCAGCGGAAGCTGATGGGAAGCTGCTACGGAAAAGTGCGCTGCGAGGATTCCGACCCCGGCGACTGTGTCCGCATGGGCGTGACCTCCCGGGGCACTCCCGTGGACATCACCCGCCGGGTGGCGGAGGCGGATTTCCGAATCTGCCTGGGAAATATCGAATTTCACTACTTCGCCGGATACTCCGGCGGAGCCAAGGCCATCATGCCGGGAGTGTCCACGCCGGAAGCCATCCAGTGTAACCACCGGATGATGGTATCCCCCGATGCCTGCGCCGGGAAGCTGGAGGGCAACCCCCTCCGGCAGGACATCGAGGAAGCAGGGGCCATCTGCGGCATCCACTACATTGTGAACGCGGTGCTGGACGAGCACAAGCACATCGTCCACGCGGTGGCCGGTGACGTGACAAAAGCCCACCGGGAGGGCTGCAAGTACCTTGACCGGATGTACCGCAAGCCCATCCGCGAGCGTGCGGACATCGTGCTGGTGTCCCAGGGCGGCGCGCCCAAGGATGCGAACCTGTACCAGACCCAGAAGGCCCTGGACAACGCCAAGCACGCGGTGAAAAAGGGCGGCACCATCATCCTCATCGGGGCCTGCCCCGAGGGGTTAGGCAGCGCGGTATTTCAGCAGTGGCTCACCCAGTCCCCCTCCGCCCACGCCATGGTGGAGCGGATCGGCCGGGACTTCCAGCTGGGGGGCCATAAGGCCGCGGCCATCGGCATGGTGCTGGAAAACGCGGCCATTGATCTGGTGTCGGAAATGGAGCCGGACTTCGTCCGGAGCATCTTCCTGAATCCCCAGCCCTCGGCCCAGAAGGCCCTGGACGAAGCATTCCAAAAATACGGACCGGATGCCACAGTGATCGCCATGCCCTTCGGCGGGGCGACCCTGCCCATGGCGCCGGATTAGGAAAGGAAACCGAATATGCTGGATTCACGTTATGTAAACTTAGGAATCGCCCCCATCGGCTGGTGCAACGACGATATGCCCGAACTGGGCGCGGAGAACACCTTCCGCCAGACCGTCAGCGAAATGGCCCTGGCGGGCTTTACCGGCTGTGAAATCGGCAACAAGTACCCCTCCGACCCGGCGGAGCTGAAGCGCCAGCTGGACCTGCGGGGGATGCGGATTGCCAGCCGGTGGTACTCCTCCTTCATCCTCACCCGCCCCATGGAGGAAGAGGAGCAGGATTTCATCCGGAATCTGGACTTCCTGGAGGCGGTGGGCGCGAGTCGCATCAACGTCAGCGAGCAGAGCTACTCCATTCAGGGAAAAACCGATGTTCCCGTTCTCACCGGCGGCCATAAGCATGTCATGGATGATGCCGAGTGGGATCGGTTCTGCGCGGGGCTCAACCGGCTGGGCAAAATCGCCGTCAGCCGGGGCTTCAAGCTGTGCTACCACCACCACATGGGTACCGTGGTGCAGACCAGCGCCGAAACCGACCGGATGATGGCAAACACCGACCCCAAATGCGTGTTCCTCTGCTACGACACCGGCCACTTTACCTTCGCCGGGGAGGACCCCCTTGCCATGCTTCAGAAATACGTGGATCGGGTGGGCCATGTCCACCTGAAGGATATGCGCCTGGACGTGGTGAAGAAGGTACGCCAGGAGAACTGGAGCTTCCTCCGGGCCGTCCGGGAGGGAGCCTTCACCGTCCCCGGCGACGGCAATGTGGACTTTGACCCCGTGTTCCGGGTGCTCTCCGATGCCGGCTATCAGGGCTGGCTCCTGGTGGAAGCCGAGCAGGACCCCGCCAAAGCCGACCCCCTGGAATACGCCATCAAAGCAAGACACTATATCCGGGAGCATACCGGACTGTAAGCCCGGCTGCGCCGAATTGACAGTTGACAATTAAGGAGTCCCTTCGGGACGAATAAAATAGTAAGCGTTAAATTGGTGTTTGAAGATTTCAAACGCACTTCGTTCTTACTGTAGGGGAGCCATTCATGGCTCCCGGCGGTGAAATGTTCCGTAATCCATTGCATTTCGGCGAAAACGTACTGCCCTACGGGAGCCATGAATGGCTCCCCTACAGTGTTATTCCGACATTATCAAAACAGATCTGCAAACACCAATTTTCCGGGCTGCCGCTCAGCTGACTGTTTTTTTCATCCCCGAAGGGGATTCCATAATTGTCAATTGTAAATTGTCAATTAGCCATCCTTTCCCTGCATTCTATCAACTTTTCGCGCAAGGAGGAACCCCTATGACCTATCTGAATCCGGGCAGCTTCCTTCGCCCGGGCTACAACGCCTATATCGACACCGCGAAAAACGACTACGGTACCCAGATGGACGTGGGCCTGCTGATTCTGGAGCCGGGGGACAGCTTCCGTTTCCACGAGGAAGATAAGGAAATCGCTATTCTCCTCTGGTCGGGCAGCGTCACCTACGCCTGGGGCGGCCGCAGCGAGGAAGCCGTCCGTCCCGACTGCTTCCACTATGAAGCCTACTGTCTCCACGCCGGCCGCGGCGAGGAGATTACCCTCACCGCCCGGGAGCGCAGTGAGCTTTATATTCAAAAAACCGTCAACGAAACCCCCTTCCCCGCCGTGTTCTACACCCCGGAAACCGTGCAGACCCAGCACGCGGGAGCAAATGGGGAATTGCTCGGCTGTATGCGCCGGGAGATCAAGACCTTCTTCGACTACGACAACGCCCCCTACTCCAACATGGTGCTGGGCGAGGTGCTGAACTTCCCGGGGAAATGGTCCTCCTATCCTCCCCACCACCATCCCCAGCCGGAGGTGTACTTCTACCGGTTCGACCATCCCGACGGCTTCGGCGCAGGCTTTGCCAATGACGAAATCTACCGCACCGGTCACAACGGCCTGGCCATCATCAACCGGGGCTTCCACTCCCAGACCGCCGCGCCCGGATACGCCATGTGCTACGCCTGGGGCATCCGCCACCTGGAGGGGGACCCCTGGAAGAAAACCCGCATCGACGATCCCGAACACGCCTGGCTCTGGAAAAAGGATGCCAACGATCACATTTTCCAGGGCTGAGAAAGGAAGGATGCAATTATGAAAACCGTACGTCTCACCATGGCCCAGGCCTTGGTCCGCTTCCTGGAAAACCAGTACATCGCCTATGACGGTATCGAGCAGCCCTTTGTCCGGGGCGTGTTCATCATCCCCGGCCACGGCAACGTGGTGGGCCTTGGCCAGGCCCTGATTCAGGAGGCAAAGCGCCTGGAAATCTACCAGGGCAAGAACGAGCAGGGCATGGCCCAGGCCGCCGTTGCCTTCGCCAAGCAGCAGAAGCGCAAGCAGATCTGTGTGGCCACCTCCTCCATCGGCCCCGGCGCGGCCAACATGGTCACCGCCTGCGGCACAGCCACCTCCAACAACATCCCTCTGCTGTTGCTGCCCGGCGATACCTATGCCTGCCGCCAGCCCGACCCGGTGCTGCAGCAGGTGGAGCAAACCCACTCCATGGGCATCACCACCAACGATGCTTTCAAGGCGGTGTGCCGGTATTTTGACCGGATTGTCCGGCCCGAGCAGCTGATGAGCGCCTGCCTGAACGCCTTCCGCACCCTGACCGACCCCGCCAACACCGGCGCGGTGTGCCTGGCCATGCCCCAGGACGTAGAGGGCGAGGCCTACGACTACCCTGAATCCTTCCTGAGTAAGCGGGTATGGCGGCTGGAGCGCCGTCCGGCTACGGAGGATGCCCTGGCCGAAGCTGCCGCGGCCATCCGCGCCGCAAAGAAGCCCATGCTGGTCTGCGGCGGCGGCGTGCGCTACTCCGAGGCGCATAAGGAGTTCCGGGAGTTTGCCGAGAAGACCGGTATTCCCTTCGGCGAGACCCAGGCCGGCAAGAGCGCCCTGGAGTGGACCCACCCCCTGAATCTGGGTGGTCTGGGTGTCACCGGCTGCTCCGCCGCCAACGAGATTGCCAAAGCGGCCGACCTGATCATCGGCGTGGGCACCCGCTACACCGATTTCACCACCGCCTCCAAGTCCCTCTTCCGGGAGGATGCCAGATTTGTCAACATCAATGTCTCCGAGTTCCAGGCCCTGAAGCTGGATGCCGTTCCCGTGGTGGCCGATGCCAAGGATGCCCTGCCCCGGCTGCTGGCGAAACTGGACGGCTACAAGACCGCCTACACCACGGAAATCGTGGATGCCCGCCGGAAATGGGCTCAGGAGCTTGTCCGCCTGGACGGCGTGGAATTTGAGGATACCGACGAGTGGCGGCCAATCATCAACGATGCCAACTACGCCTCCGCCCGGCGCTTTGCCCACGACCTGAACGCTGACCTGTGCCAGACCACCGCCCTGGGGGCCATCAACGCCATGATGGAGCCGGGTGACGTGGCCATCGGCGCGGCAGGAAGCCTGCCCGGTGATATGCAGCGGATGTTCCGCCCCACGGGCATCGACACCTACAACATGGAATACGGCTACTCCACCATGGGCTACGAAATCGCGGGTGCCCTGGGCGTGAAGCTGGCCATCGGGGACGATCATGAGGTCTATTCCTTCTGCGGCGACGGCAGCTTCAACATGCTCCACTCCGAGCTGATCACCGCCGTTCAGGAGGGCAAGAAGATCATCGTATGCCTGTTCGACAACGCCAGCTTCGGCTGCATCAACAACCTCCAGGTGGGCCACGGCAACGCAACGCTGTGCACCGAGCTGCGCGCCCGGGGTGCTGACGGAGCCCTGTCGGGCAAGTTCCTGGACATCAACTATGCCCAGGTTGCCGCAAGCTACGGCTGCGTGTCTTTCCAGGCAAGAACCATGGGCGAGCTGAAGGAGGCCGTTGCGCAGGCCAAGGCCGTAAAGGGCCGCCCGGTACTCATCGACATCAAGGTGCTGCCCAAGACCATGACCGACGGTTACGGCGCCTGGTGGCGTGTGGGTGATACCGAGGTCTCCGAATTCGAAGCCAACCGCCGCGCCTACGAAAGCCACCTGGCCCACGTCAAGGATGCCAGGAAGTACTAAGTTTCCGTTGACAGTGGACAGTTGACAGTTAAGGAGTCCCTTCGGGTCGATGAAAACAGGCCGGCAAATTGGTGTTTGTAAAAATATGCTGTCATTGCGAGCCAGTGCGCACACTGGCGTGGCAATCCCCCCGATGAATGGAATCAGGTAACGATTACCACCAAAAATCGCCACGTTTCCCCTTTCTGTAGGGCAATAGTCGATATATTTTCGTTCTAACGGGGGGATTGCCACTGAAGCCGGCGCGCTGGTTCGCAATGACAGGTAATCGGGGGCAACAGCCCGACAAACACCAATTTTCCGCGCTTTCCCGCGGCTTCAGTGATTCCATCCCGAAGGGATACCACAACTGTCCACTTTCCACTGTCATCTGTCCACTTACCCCCCCCACCGCTTAAAACTCAAATATTCAGGAGGAATTCACCATGGAAAAGGTTCTGAAAATCGGAATTATCGGCTGCGGAGCCATTGGTCGGGACCACTGCCGCCGGATTATGAATACCGTCCCCGGGGCCACCGTTGTGGCCGTGTCCGACTATGTGGCCGCCGCTGCCGACGACACCGCCGCGAAATACGGCATCCGCTCCTACGGAAACGACTGTGACGGCATGATCCTGGACCCCGAGGTGGAGGCCGTTGTCATCACCTCCATCGATCCCACCCATCACGACTACGTGATGAAGACCCTGGCCGCCGAGAAGTGGTGCTTCTGCGAGAAGCCCCTGAGCCAGAACGCCAGAGACTGCGAGGAGATCATCGCCCGGGAAGTCCAGCTGGGCCGCCGCCTGGTGCAGGTGGGCTTCATGCGCCACTATGACCGGGGCTATGCCGAGATGAAGCGGATCATTGACTCCGGCGAGCTGGGCGCGCCGCTGGTCATCAAGGCCTGCCACCGCAACGTCAGCCAGGGCCCGGGCTTCAAGACCGAAAACGGCGTGACCAACGTGGCCATCCACGAGCTGGACATCTGCCGCTGGCTGCTGGACGACGAGTACGAGGACGTGCAGTGCGTCAAGGTCCGTCAGTCCGCCAACTCCAACAAGGGCTATGACAACCCCCAGGTCATGCTGATGCGCACCAAGAAGGGCTGCTTCATCGACGTGGAGGTCCAGGTGGCCGACGGCTACGGCTACGACATCCAGTGCGAGGTGGTCTGCGAGAACGGCACCGTGAAGCTCCCCGATCCCTACGCCGTGGTGCGCCGCTCCCGTCCTCAGGGCTGGGACAGCGTGAAGCCCGCCGAGAGTATGCCCATCATGACCGACTGGAAGGAGCGCTTCATCGAGGCCTACGACATTGAGCTGTGCAAGTGGGTGGAGTCCGTCCACGCGGGGCACCTCACCGGTCCCTCCTCCTGGGACGGCTATGTGGCCTGCGTGGCCGGCGATGCCCTCAACGCCTCCCGGGGCACCTCCCAGTTCTACAAAGTGGAAACCATGGAAAAGCCGGAGCTTTACAAGTAATTCCGGCCCCATCCCCGCCCACCCCCGGGCGGGGATTTTCTTTCCCCGAAGCTCACCCGGGCGACAAATTGGTGTTTGGAGATTTCGTACGCACTGCGTTCTTACTGTAGGGGAGCCATTCATGGCTCCCGTGACGCAGTACGTTTTCGCCGCAATGCGGAGTAAAAACGGAACATTTTACCGCCGGGAGCCATGAATGGCTCCCCTACAGCAAAAACATACATTTCAGATAATTACCAGCCAAACACCAATTTGTCCACTCCCCAAACTCCGGCGAACAGGAGCTTGCTTTCCCCTCCTGTTCGCCGGAGAATTTGACTTAAGTTTTACATATCCCCGCTTTCCCATTTTACATAATGCCGCTATAATGGTTCCGGTTCAGGCCTTATACTCTTTCAGCGGTTTCTTTTCGCCCCAATTCCTGCTGTTTACGGAGATTCACGGAAATTTCCGTAAATTCCTTTCGAAAATTATTTGCGTAGCCCATTTTTTCGGAGAAGCAGTCTGGAATATTCACCAAGAAACATCTTCTCTTCCTGTTAGATATGGCAAAAAATATCTATTTTATCGAATTGTAATTGACTATTTTCACAACGCATGATATTCTTTTCCTAGAAGCTGTTACGAAAACGTGTCCGAAGTTCAAGCAGCATTTCTGAGCGCTTACCCACGCAATTTCACCGCCCCTTGCATTGCAAACCCACGAAAGGAGAAAAAAAGTGAAAAGGAAGAAAGTAAAGCGGCCCTTCAACGGGACCAGGCTGAAAAACCAGGTTCTCAATGTGGTCAAGAACCCCTTCAATATGATTGTCGCGGTCAGTATGGTGGTGCTCTTCTGCCTGATCGTGATTCCCCTTCTGCAGATGATTGCCTCCACCTTCACCGCCGCCAAGGGTGAGATCAAGCGTATCGGCGGCAACGTCGGAGACTTTACCCTGTACTACTGGAAATATCTTCTGGTCGGCAAGCTCTCCGGAGCTACCCTGTGGGGTCCTCTCAAGAACTCTCTGGTTGTGGGTCTGTTTACCGTGCTGGTATCCGTGCCTCTGGGCTCGGTGCTGGGCTGGCTGGTGGTCCGCTCCGACCTGCCCGGCAAGAAGCTCATCGGCATGCTGGTGGTCATCCCCTATATGATCCCCTCCTGGTGCAAGGCCCTGGCCTGGCTGGCCGTGTTCCGCAACAAAACCTCCGGTTCCCTGGGCTTCCTGGCAGGCCTTGGCATCCCGATCCCGGACTGGCTGGCCTACGGTCCGGTGGCCATCGTGCTGTGTATGTCGCTGCACTATTACGCCTTCTCTTACATCCACGTATCCTCGGCCCTTCGCTCCATCAACTCGGAGCTGGAGGAAATGGGCGAAATCTGCGGCGCCAATAAGGTGCAGATTCTCAAATCCATCACGCTGCCCCTGGTGCTGCCCAGCATTCTCTCCGCCGTGGTCATGACGCTGAGCAAGGCCATCGGCACCTACGGCGTGGCCGCCAACCTGGGCTCCCGGATCGGCTACTTCACCCTGGCAACCAAGATGAAGACCTTCATCAACGGCGGGCCCCAGGGCGTGGGCTTCGCCATGAGCCTGGTGCTGATCTCCCTGGCCGCCCTGATTATCTTCTCCAACCAGAAGCTCATCGGCGTGCGCAAGTCCTACGCCACCATCGGCGGCAAGGGCGGGCGCTCCAACGAGATGCACCTGGGCAAGGCCAAGGCGCCTCTGATGGCCTTCCTGGTCGTCTTCCTGTTCTTCGCCATGGTCGCTCCCATGTTCGTGCTGGTGATGGAGACCTTCCAGGTCACCACCGGCAACGGCTACGGCTTAAGCAACCTGACCCTCTACAACTGGATCGGTGCCGTTGAGGAAGCCGACCGCTACATCAGCTATCCCGGCATCTTCCGCAACCCCGAGTTCGGCAAGGCCGTCTGGAACACCATCCGCCTGACCTTCATCGGCTCCATCATCACCGCTCTGTGCGGCCAGTTCCTGGGCTACATCTCCACCCGCGGCCGGGGCAAGTGGTACGGCTCCACCACCGAGCAGCTGGTATTCATCCCCTACCTGATGAGCGGCGTAGCCTTCTCCAGCATGTATGTGGCCATGTTCAGCCAGCCCCGGCTGGGCGGACTGATCCCCTCCCTGTACGGCACCTTCACCCTGATCGTGCTGACCTCCGTTGTCAAGCACTTCCCCTTCGCCAGCCGCTCCGGCACCGCCAACATGATGCAGATCGCCGTGGAGCTGGAGGAGGCCGCCGACATCAACGGCGCCAACTTCTGGCAGAGAATGGGAAAAATCGTCCTGCCCCTGGCCAAGAACGGCTTTATCTCCGGCTTTATGCTCACCTTCATCAGCATTGCCAAGGAGCTGGACCTGATCATCATCATGATGGACAAGCACACCCAGACCATGTCGTATCTGGCCTTTACCTACTCTCAGGAGGGCCTGAACCAGATGGCGGACGCAATCTCCGTGTGCGTGCTGCTGTTCATCCTGGTATGCTACATCATTGCCAACCGGTTCGGTGCCGATATCGGCAAGGCCTGGTAACGTGACGCGCTGCGCGGGAAAGGAAAAGAAATATGAGCAGAATCGAATTAAAGCATATTGATAAATTCTACGGTGACAACCACGTTCTGAAGGACATCAACCTGGTCATCGAGGACGGGGACTTCATGACCCTCCTTGGCCCCTCCGGCTGCGGCAAGACCACCACGCTCCGTGTGGTCTCCGGCCTGGAGAAGCCCCAGAACGGTGTCATGACCATCGACGGTCAGGAAATGATCAACGCGGACCTGGCCTACTATGCCGAGCCCAGCAAGCGGGGCCTCAACCTGGTGTTCCAGTCCTACGCCCTGTGGCCCCACATGACCGTCCGGGAGAACATCGCTTTCGGACTGAAAATTCAGAAGCTGCCCAAGGCGGAGATCGAGAAGCGGCTTCAGGATTCCCTGCGGATGATGCGCATCGAGGAGTACATCGACCGCTATCCCAACGAGCTGTCCGGCGGCCAGCAGCAGCGTGTGGCCATCGCCCGTGCCGTGGCCTCCAACCCCAAGCTGCTGCTCCTGGACGAGCCCTTGAGTAACCTGGATGCCCGTCTGAGAATCGACATGCGTTCCGAGCTGCAGCGCATCCACCGGGAGCTGGGCACCACCATTATCTACGTCACCCACGACCAGGTGGAAGCCCTGACCATGTCCACCAAGATCGCCCTGTTCAAGAAGGGCGAGCTGAGCCAGGTGGCCACCCCCATGGACCTTTACATGAACCCCATTGACCTGGAAGCCGCGGACTTCATCGGCAACCCCCGGATCAACTTCCTGGAGGGCACCGCCCGTCTGGCGGACGGCAAGCTCCATGTGAAGAGCGAATTGGGCGAGCACATCTTCGATGCCGCCGACATGACCGACGAGCCCATCCCCGAGGGAGAATTCCCCTGCGTGGTGGCCATCCGTCCCGAACAGGTCCAGATTTTCGAAGAGGACGGCCCCGGCCGGCTTCCCGTCACCGTCTACGCCAACCAGCCCGCCGGTTCCGAAACCCTGGTCTCCCTCCAGGCCGGCAAGAGCGATTTCCTGTCCAAGCAGATCGGCCTGGCCCACTACGAGATCAACCAGAAGGTGTTCGTTCAGATCCCGCCGGAGAAGATCAACATCTACGATGCCAAGTCCACCCGCCTCATCAAGCGGGCCCGCTAAGCGCGGCAGGAAGAGAAATTGTTGCTTACAGTTTTAAACGCACTTCGTCCTTGCTGTAGGGGAGCCATTCATGGCTCCCGTGGGGC
>CALYTB010000039.1 GCA_945486035.1 uncultured Clostridia bacterium | reverse complement strand
CCCCTCTAACCGGGGGATTGCCACACCAGTCTGCGGACTGGTTCGCAATGACAGCAAGAACATACAAACACCAATTTATCGCTGAGGGTTATGAGCTTAGGGGAATGCGGAGAGGGGAAAGCGCCGAAAATCCCCTCCCGGTGCCGGGAGGGGATTGTGCTGCGATGGGAAAGCGGTTTTACGGCTTTTTATAGCCGCACTTGGGGCAGACGCCTTTTTCGTTCAGGGCAATGCCGCACAGGGGGCAGCGGTCCTTGGGCACACCGGGGGTGTACTCCTGGGAGGCGGCGTTAACACCGCTGGTGAAGGTGAGCTTCGCGATGTTCAGCTTATCCTTCAGCAGATCGTATACGATCTTGATCATGCCTTCCACGGTCATGGTTTCCTTGGTAACCACCAGACGACACTCCGGATAGGCGGTGGCCAGCTCGGTCTGGAAGGCGGGGCCCTTCATCTTGTTGCTGGGGGCTCCGTTGCGGATGCCCTGAGCCTCATAGACACTGAGGATGGCGGGCAGCAGGGGATCGTCCTCCCGCAGGATCAGGGCGTGGTCGAAGTTCTTCAGTACTTCCCAAGCGGTCTTCTGAATCTCGTTACAGGGGAAAACCATATTCACGCCGGGCTCCACAGTATCCTCAACCTCGATGGTCAGAACGCCGGTGTGGCCGTGGAGGTACTGGGCCTCACCCTTGAAGCCGTAGAATCGGTGGGCGTATTGCAGGTCTAAGGTTGTAATGCTTCTCATAAATGTACTCCTTTTCAGCTATATTTACGGGTCTGGCGCCCGTATGCGCTTAAAGCAGGGGGTCAGTGCTGGCCGGAGCGCTGGCAGTCCGGGCAGATTCCATGGAACAGGATGTCATAGCCGGTGAAGAAGAAGCCGTGGGAATCATGGATTCCCTTCTCCAGCCCGGTGACGAATTCCATATCCACGTCAAAGACCCGGCCACATTTGGCGCACCGGACATGGCAGTGGTCATGGCACCGGTGGTCAAAGCAGTCCGCCCCGCCGGGGATTTCCAGTCTGCGGATTTCTCCCCAGTTGGCAAGCAACGCAAGATTCCTGTATACGGTGGCTTTGCTGATGGTGGGGTGGTCCTTGGCGATTTCCGCGTAAATCTGATCGGCCGTGGCATGGCATTTGAGCCTGTTCACTGCCTCCAGAACCAGGGAACGCTGAATCGTATTGCGGCTCTTCATATGAATCATCCTCAATTGTTTCATATTGATATTATATATCAATAAAGAATAAATGTCAATAGTTTTTTCGCTTTTCCTTGCCTTCACGGAGCTTCCCCACATTGATAAATTGGTGTTTGAAAGTGCGCACCAAATATACGCTGTCATTGCGAGCCAGTGCGCACACTGGCGTGGCAATCCCCCCGTTGAATGGAATCAGGTAACGATTACCACCAAATCGCCACATTATCCTACTCTGTAGGGCAATCGTCGAAACATTTTACCTCTAACCGGGGGATTGCCACACCAGCGTGCGCGCTGGTTCGCAATGACAGGTAATTTGGAACGCACACTTTCAAACAACAATTTGCCGGCTTGCTGACTTGGGCCGGCAGGCCCAAAGAAAAATGCCGCAAATGTATGGAAAACGCTGGACATCTGTATGGCGTGTGTGATATAATTTATCCTGTAATCGTTTGCGTGCAAACGAAGAACAAAAAAATAAGAAGGTGATATTTGGTGGATTATACCAAGTATGTGTTAAAGGGCAAGGAAGAGCTGGAAGGCTTGCTGGCGGGGAAGGACAACTTCTTCGTGGTTTGCTGCAACAAGTGCTTCAAGGAGTTTGACACAACCGAAGAGCCGGAGTGCGAAAGCTTTACCGCCATTGCGGAGGCTCAGGGCAAGCACATCACCGGAACCGTCAAGGTGGATTTTCTCTGCAACAAGGTTCAGACCGAAAAGAAGCTGGCGGGCATCGTGCCGGAGGGCACCGAGAACGTGGTGGTCATTTCCTGCGGTCTGGGCGTGCAGACCGTGGCGGATCTGGAATCCGTTCCCGTCTTTACGGCAACCAATTCTCTGAACTACATCGGTCACCACGGCATGGCCCTGACCCAGAAGACCTGCGGCGCCTGCGCCCAGTGCTATCTGAACGTCACCGGCGGCATCTGCCCCATTGTGGACTGCACCAAGAGCCTGGTCAACGGCCAGTGCGGCGGCGCCAAGGACGGCAAATGCGAAATTGACCCCAAGAAGGACTGCGCCTGGGAAAAGATTTACCAGCGCCTGGAAAAGCAGGGAAGAACCAGGGAATTTTTGGATCAGCCCGTTCAGCTGCGGGACTACTCCGTGACCAATGCGGATGAGATCAGGGCTTATGTGGCCCAGGTCCGTAATAAGCGGTATGAGGGCTTTTACGGCGGTGTCCATCCCACGGAGAACAAGGAGTACACCGAGCATCTGGCGCTGCAGAAGTTCCCCGAGCCGGACACCGTGATTATCCCCCTGGCCATGCACATCGGCGCTCCGGCGAACCCCGTGGTTCAGCCCGGCGACAGTGTGAAGGTGGGCCAGCTCATCGGCGAGCAGGCGGGCTTTATCAGCGCGCCCGTGCATTCCAGCGTCAGCGGCACGGTGGTTGCCGTGGAGCCCCATACCCATCCCAACAAGGGCCCCGGCGTGATGAGCGTGGTGATCAAAAATGACGGGAAGAACACCCTCCACGAATCCGTGGTGCCGAATAAGCCTCTGGAAGAGCTGACCCCGGACGAGATCATCGAGATCGTCAAGGAAAAGGGCATCGTGGGCATGGGCGGCGCTACCTTCCCCACCTATGTGAAGCTGAAGCCCGGCAAGCCCATTGACGCGGTGCTGATCAACGGCTCCGAGTGCGAGCCCTATCTGACCGCCGACCATCGGGTGATGCTGGAGTACGCCGACGACATTGTGTACGGTCTGCGGGCCATGATGAAGGCCGTCAGCGCCCCCGAGGGCGTGATCCTCATTGAGGACAACAAGCCCGATGCCATCGCGCTGATGGAAGAAAAGGTGGCTCCCTACGACAATATCCGCATCTGCGCCGCCAAAACCCAGTACCCCGAGGGCGCTGAGAAGATGCTCATCAAGAAGGTCATGGGCCGTCAGGTGCCCAGCGGCAAGCTGCCTGCCGATGTGGGCTGCGTGGTGAGCAACACCTCCACCGCCAAGGCCATCTCCGATGCTCTCCGGAAGGGTATGCCCCTGGTGGAGCGGGTAGTCACGGTCACCGGCGAATTCATCCGCAATCCCGGCAACTACATGGTCAAGCTGGGCACCAACGTGCAGGAGATCATCGATCACTGCGGCGGGATCACCGGCGACGATGTGGTGCTGAAAATGGGCGGCCCCATGATGGGCGCTCCCATTGCGGACACCAATGTGCCCATTATCAAGGGCTCCAACGGCATCATTGCCATTGCCGCCGACCACACCGAGGAGAAAGAATGCATCAAGTGCGGCCGCTGCGTGGATGTCTGCCCCATGGAGCTGGCTCCCCTGGATATCTACAAGTACGCCCAGCTGGGGGACACGGATACCCTGCTGAAGCTGAACGTGATGGACTGCTTCTCCTGCAAGTGCTGCGAATACATCTGCTCGTCCAAGATTCCTCTGGTGTCCAAGATCAACGCCGCCAAGGGTATGATCGCGCCTCTGCTGAAGAAGAAATAAGGGGAGGAAGCAAACATATGTTAATCACAAAATTGAAATCTGAAGAAGCGATTGCTTCCTTGGCTTCCGGCAAGGTTTTCATCATCAACTGTCACGGCTGTAAGGAAGTCGGCTTCCCCGAGGAAGAGGCAAAGGCGCTGCAGAAGAAGCTGGCGGAGGAAGGCAAGGTTGTGGGAGCCCTTACCACCGACTACATCTGCAACCCCACGGAGCTGGCGCTGCGGCTGCGCGCGCCCATGGCGAAAATCGCCGAGGCGGATGCCGTGCTGGTGTTCTCCTGCGGCGTGGGCGTGCAGACCGTCTCCGAAATGCTGGAGGACAAGCCGGTTTACGCCTGCTGCGATACCGTGGAGCTGCCCGGCTTCCAGGGCGTGACCCCGCTGGAGTACGACTGCGGCCAGTGCGGCGAGTGCTTCCTGAATCTGACCGGCGGAATCTGCCCCATCACAGCCTGCTCCAAGAGCCTGGTCAACGGCCCCTGCGGCGGCACCAAGGAGGGCAAATGCGAGGTCTGCCCCGATATGGAATGCGGCTGGGAGCGCATTATTCAGCGCCTGAAGGCCCAGGGCCGTCTGGACGTGCTGCGCTGCCCCACCCAAATGCATGACTTTAACACCGATGAGGCTACCAAGGCCGCCAAAGAATCTGAATAAATTAGGAGCGAATAGAATTATGAGAATTACGGAACTGTTTGATAACGGTGAATTTGTAGTTACTGCCGAGGTCGGCCCTCCCAAAGGAATTCATATTGACGGCATGGTGGAAGAGGCGAAGAAATACCTCTCCGATGTCCACTTCGTCAACGTTACCGATAACCAGTCCTCCGTCATGCGCCTGGGGTCTCTTGCCACCTGCAAGGTGCTGAAGGATGCCGGTCTGAACCCCATCTTCCAGCTGACCTGCCGGGACCGGAACCGCATTGCCCTCCAGTCTGACCTGCTCAGCGCCGCCATGCTGGGCATTGACAACATCCTCTGCCTCACCGGCGACCACACCAAGCTGGGCGACCATCCCCAGGCCAAGCCCGTGTTCGACCTGGATTCCGTTTCCCTGCTGCACACCGCCAGAACCCTGGAAACCGGTGTGGATCTGGGCGGCAATGCGCTGGTGGGCGAGCCCCCCAAGTTTGCCAAGGGCGCGGTGGTGTCCCCCTGCTCCGACTCCGTGGACGCGCAGCTGGTGAAGATGGAGCGCAAGGTGAAGGCCGGCGCCGAATACTTCCAGACCCAGGCTGTGTTTGAGCCCGAGAAGTTCATCAAGTTCATGGAGCAGGCCAAGCAGTTCGGCAAGCCTGTCCAGGTGGGCATCATCATTCCCAAGTCTGCCGGTATGTGCAAGTTCATGAACAACAATGTGGCCGGTGTCCATATCCCCGACGAGCTGATCGCGGAGCTCCAGGCCGACAAGGAAAAGACCAAGGCCGGTATCACCGGCGTGGAAATCGCCGCCCGGATCATCCGGGAGTGCAAGCCCTACTGCCAGGGCGTGCACATCATGAGCCTGGGCTGGGAGTCCAAGATTCCCGCCCTGCTGTCCCAGGCCGGTCTGAAGTAAATACCGTCCTTAACCACCGACCTGGAATCCGGGTCGGTGGTTACTTATCGTGCACCCGGCTTGGGCAAAAACCAAAGGGTGAAGGTTCCGAACCCACCCGGTAGTGAGCTATGTCATGAAGTTAAGGCAACACCGCATAATTCGGCAAGGAAGCTCAGCGAGAGATTTTGTGCCAGTTCAAAGTTTCAAAAACGGGGGAATACTGTATGTATTTCCCGTTTTTGGAACTGCAGAAATGGCGCAGAAGATCCGCTGAGATCCGCAGACGCAATTGTGCGGTGTTGCCTTAAGGAAAGCTGGACTTCACAGGAATGTGAGGCCCGGTTTTTTAGAATTAACCTCAATGAAAAAGTATGTGTGTTGGGGCACACCATTGCCATGCCTGCATCCCCACGGGGCGCAGGATCCACAAACACCCGGGTTGTTTGCCAGTGCCCTCTGTAGGGTGCGGTCATGACCGCACCGCCCAGGTTGCGACTGAAAAATGGCAGGCTTTTCTGGAAAACGCTACTGCTCTAGCCCATAACCTTTGCGGTGCGGTCATGACCGCACCCTACAGACAGCGCGTTATTTCCCTCCCATTTCCACTAAAATCAAAACAAACAAGTTTTTTTGAACCAATTTTGAGAGATTACAGATCCTGCAAATCCGCAAAAGGGATATTGTTTTCCAGGTTGTCCCTTGCCAGGTCAGTGTCCAGGTTTCCATGGGCCTTGGAAATGGGCTTAACGTGCCACACCTTCTGATTTGCGCCGGTGGTTCCCGCGATGATAGGATTTGCTTTCTCTTTGCCGCTCTTTGCCTTGCCCTGAATCTGGGGGACAGGGGAAGTCTCATTTTTCGGCCCACGGGTCACATCGGGATGCTTCATACCTTTCTTTGCCATAATCATCACCTCTGCGCTAGTATTCCACATTGTGGATGGAGCATTCCTGAACGATAGCAGATAGTCGGACAGAGTGAAAATACCGCATATAGCACGAAGAACGCACTGCCTTGTTAATGGGCAGTACGTTCTTGTGGTTATTTGTGGGGAATATGCTGGTGAAGACGGTAGATATAAGGCGCCTTGTTTGTCTCTACGGTCAGATACCCTTTCTTAACAAGGGAATTCAAAACCGTTCTCGCACCATTCTCAGACCGCTGCAAAATGCCAGCGGCTTTTTTCGTTGTGATTTCAGCATGGATGCCAGCTTTGTTCATCTGTTCCAGAAGCTTTGATTCTGCTTCTGTAAGCGCATTTACAGAAAGGGCCGCATCGATCAGGCAGCGCTCAAAGGCATCCAGCATATAGGACACAAAGGGGGACAAGTCCAGCCATCTGTCATCGATTCCGTTCAGAACCGTCTCCGAGTCCGCAAGACTTCCGTAGTATCCGCTGAGCTGATTGTTGATAGCACTGGACAGCGGCAGATTCTTCATCTTCCGATATCCGCTATGATATAGCTGGGAAGCATTCAAAATTCTAGCCGCTCTGCCGTTGCCATCACAGAAAGGATGCAGGTACACAAAATAGAAGTGTGCCACAAAGGAACGAATCAGCAAGTCAGAGCCACCTACTTCCCGATAAGCAAACCACTGCGTCATCAGCTCTGGCAACTGCTCAGCCTGGGCCGGAACATGAATCACACGCTCCCCGGAACCGACATAGACCATACCATCCCGATACAGTTTTCCGCGATGCTCCTCATTCTCGCAGACACCGTCCACGATCTTCTCCCACAGCCTGCGGATGTTGTTTTCGGTAATGGGATGGTTGTATGCGTAGTTGCTGCCCATGATGGTGTTGACAACCATGCGGTCATCCTTAGTTTTGGGATTCTCAAAATGATCCCGTACCCGCTGTACCGTGGTTCTCGCACCCTCAATAGTGGCAGAGGACCAGGCATCCAGAAGGATGGTATCTTTCACACCCCGGTGTGCTGGGAGCTGCTCATACAGCGCATCCAGCTCCATTGCCTTTTTCCGTAGTGCTGCCAACCCGGTCAGGTACAACTTCTCTCCATTCAGGCCCAAAAGAGGCAGTTCCATGCGGTCAGTCAATCTCATATTCAGTTCCTGCTGTGCACCTTCGATATTGGCTCGCACACGATATTCCAGCTTTTGAATGGTGTCCCACATAGAAAGTACGCCTCCTTCTTAGGGCTGATGATATTTTACCAAAACGATTGGACATTGTAAACAGTTACCCCAACCTATCATCAAAATGCGTAGAAATATTATATGACTTTGAAACAGATAAAACAAGATATACATGACAAGCAATTTGTAAAGGTAAAGATCGCGTATTCGTTCAGCGTGGAGCCGGAGGCATATGTGCGGCTGCAGGAGATCAAGTACGGATTCGATGCAGACGGAAATGAGTATCTTTCCAACAATGAAATCAAGGCGGCTATCAACAGCATGAGCGGGCTGACAACGAAACAGAGGGCTGCTTTGTGGCAGCTGGCAACGGGATCCACAAGCGCACGGAGAAATCCGTATGACGGGAAAGTGGGTCAGCAGGTGATCGACGCAAGGGAGGCGGAAAAAGAAAGGGGTAATTCTGGAACAAGCACGACAACGTCAAGTGGAGACGATTCCTTTTCCCAAGAGGTTCTGAATCAGATACAGGGAAATTGGTAAAAGAAAACGGCACCGGGAAATCGGTGCCGTTTTCTCAAAACTTCTTCTCAAATACAAACAAATCGCCAATCATAATGACTGGAATTCCAAAAAGTTCGTATAAGAAAGAGTGGTGGAGCCGAACCGCTGCCGATTCTGGAGGCGTGGGGGCACATTGCGGATGAATCCGATCCCAGCAGCAACCTGGAGGAGGGGATTGAGCAGACCAACCTCCGGAAGCTGCCGCTGTGCCAGGTGATCGTGAAAAATCCAATCGGTCAGCTTTGGCTGGTGGGAAAGGATGTTCTGCAGGGGCCAAGAAATAGAAGATAGCAACACATACTCCCGAAGGGTGTTGCACATTTGAAAGGGAATGGTAACTGTCTATAATGGAATTAGAGAAACGACATAAAGGAGGAATCCCCCATGCTGAAGAAAAGGCATTACCTGTACCTGGATGAGATTGAATACAGAGTTCTGATTAGAAGCCTTGTTCAGATGAAAAATCGACTGATCCACGAGGGACGCTTTACAGACTGTGTGGACGAGTTGATTCTGAAAGTCCTTTCTGCCCCAGTGAAAAGAATCTAATACATACCGGGACCGCTAACATGTTTCTTCAAGTAGACGGTTTTCTGCTTTCAGTGCCGGGTTAACTGCCTCACTACTGGATTGGACTATGAGCAGGGGCGCTGGCCTCAATCGAATCATCAATCTTTATTTGTGGGACTACCCAGTGTAATACCGGCAGGAGCATCAGATGCTGTTGATGAAAATGTCTGACAGGATGCGCAATAATAGCTTAGGCGTGAACAATCTTAGATTGTTCACGCCTAAGCTATTGGCTTTATTCTAGCAACTCTTGCGAATTGCCACAGAATTTGCTTTTGAGAGTCTAATAATTTCTTTTTCAATTCTCCGAATCAACCTTTGCAATTCTTTTTGAAATGTAGATGATGCGTAGTTCTCGTCTGTCAAAGAAATCAAAAAAGATCGGTAACCGCACAAATACTGAACGAATTGGAATACTGTTGAAAACGGATATTTTTTCAGATCCCGATACTTTAAAGGCAAGTTATTTGCCTCATTTAGAAACACAATAACACCTTGCGTTTCCAAAAGTGAATAATTGTTTTTAGAAAAAGACACACTGTGTCGGATGTCAGAAAGACGATTCCTAGACAGGCGTATGCCAGTATCAGATATTATATATCCATTCAAAGCAAACTCTTTTCGTCCCATCTTTTGTTTGCCATAATTCAATTTCAGCTTTTGGGCGGCCAGTATGTACTTGATCTTCTTAATAAACCACTTCTTTTCAGAAAAGTTAAATTCTTTACTTGAAAACAGCAAATCATCTGCATACCGTGTATAGCGGATGTTAAATACCTGACAATACTTAGTTATTCGCTGGTCAATTCTTGCCATAACAATATTCGATACCATAGGTGATGTACAAGCACCCTGAGGCAACTTGTTATCCAATGTAACAATGTCGCATATTAGATCAAGTATTTTTGCTTTCTCCTCTGCTATGCTGCATGTGACCAAATTAGAGAATTCAGTTTTTATTAAAGTATCGCTGATTGAAGGAAAAAACGAGGATATATCTATCCTCAAAAAGAACTCAGAACCTATATGATCTGACAGAAATGATCTATAACTTTCACCCTTCCGGAACCCCTTTACACAAACCGGAAGATCGTGTTTCCAAAGATAGTTTAAGAGCAACTGATGCTGGAGTTCACCTAACGGAGAATTTTTATCCAGATAATTTATTGTACGCATGCCGCCTTTCTTAGGAATTTGGAACTCCTTGTAGTCGTTTTTGGAAATTTTTTGTGTAACTTTGAAATAGGAAGTTCCCCAAACTAAATTACAAAATGATTCAAGCGTAGACATGGAAACCTCCTTAAAATTGAAACAGAGAGTAGTATACAAGTACCTTCCTAATAAATCGCGAAGCGCGTGCTATCCGCTGCACATTGAGCAATGAGACACGGGCGCGCAGACGGGGGTGTAGCCAATTAGTGACTATAGTTCCTTGGGCTTCAGTTTGCTACGCTGACATCAAGGCCTTGATTTCTCAAGCATTGCTACTTATATACTACTCTGCTGTTTACTCGTAAATCATAGCACAGATTCTGGAAATAAGCGAGTGCAATTCTGAGAAATTTTTTTCAAATTCCTTTAACACTGCTTTTTTGTGATCTTCATCGTCTAAATACTTACGAAATAACTTTTCTGTAATCTTTCCTTCACATTTAATTGTCTGTTGAAAAAATGCATCCAGATACTCAGAAACCCAGCCAGACGTCTTATCCCCGATCATTGCTTTTTCTACGACAGCTCTGTCGCTGTCAGGCAGCAAGCTCTTAGACAATGTCTTCCATGCAATAAGAAGATCCGTTTTGCCGTTATAAACTATTCGCATTGCATTGAGTCTATCGGTCTTTGGTAGACCCTCCCAGTATACTTTAAATGCATTGTAATCAGGCTCTTTTTTCTTTTGTTTCAAAAACAAAAGGGCAAAATCCAGTGTCTGTGTATTTATCAGCATTCCTTCCACCGTAGTAGACAATACAAATACATTATATGCCAATAAATATTCCTGAATTACAGAAATGAATGCCCTATAATTTGTATCTTCACAGCTTAAAAATGGTAAATAATAATGCACATGTAACTTTTCAGCCATAGCGTTGATGCGCTCACGCTGATGATAGAGATATGTTTCTGTTTGGTGCTTACTCCGATACTGAAAGCACTCTTTCAAGTCAGACTGAAAGTATTCTCCTTTGAGCGAAAACTTTTTACTCCCTCTGTTATAATTAATTGCCTTATCCATATCTATTAAACACAAATATGGTGTCTGTATATTTGCCAGACTCGGATTCATTATGTTCAGTATCGGTTTGTCGCTAAGTGCCTTGAAAACATCTACCTTTTTTAATGCCGGGAATAGGATTCGCAAGTAAGGATTTGCAAATAGTTCTAACTCTGTTTCTCCCTCAACAAACAGAATTGCTCTGGAAAAATAAGAATTGATATGATCATCCAATACTCGGTATTTTGAGGAAGGGCTATATTGCAAAAACTTTTTCATTTTCTGAACGTGGGTGTATTGGTTGATAAGTTTTACATTAAATAAGGCAACCGTTTCTGATTCCGTGATAATATTTTTTGCCAAGCGAGCAGAATGTGTTGATGCTAAGATGCTTAGCTTGCTCCCTACATCCATCATCGCATCAGCCAGCTCATCCAAATAGTTTGCGTGCAAGCTTACTTCTGGTTCATCAAAAAGCACGATTGGCTCTTTCATTTTTGCTTTGGAGATAGCATCAATTGATTTCAAAAGCAACTCAATATATTTGACAGAGTTGGTTCCTGTAGAGTAATACCCAAGTTGCTTTCCTTTTTGGCGTATGATATCTCCCGAAAAGTAAAGCTTCGTCAGATTCTTGGCAAACTCTCTCGATATTGCCGGTTTTACACTCACATCAGCTGCAGAAAATATCTCGGTTATTACCTTCAGTTTGCGAGAAACAGCTTTACTCTCATCCAATAGTATATCACTGAGGTTGTCCTCAATAATCTTTCTTTCCGAGTTGGACACCTTTGCTAACTCACCTAATACATCCCAAACATAGCCCCACTCTGTTATGTCAAGATTCCGCGTATCAACATAGAACATCGGAAACAAGCTCTTAAAAATCAATCGATCCTCGTAGGAACAATTCCAATGTATTGTGCGACCTTTAATCTGTGACAATTCAACGCGGATTTTCTTATCTTTAGATTGGGAGGCCATTGCAATAATTGCCTTATAATACCCTCCATACTTCGTTTTCTTTTCTGGCTGATCTTCGAAGATATCGAGAGTATCTTCTGAATTGGATTTTGATATTTTAACGAACTCAGATAAATCGTACACCAATGTGATTCTCAGCTCATTGCTATAATGATTGTTCTCATCGAACACCATGTTGCTGGGGTTTGTTTCCGTTAAATTCCGATAAAAATAACTTATTGCATCAAGCAGGTTAGTTTTACCTGTGCCGTTTCCGCCAATAAGGACATTCAAATCTGACAAGGAGATATCACAATCCTTAATTGATTTATAATTTTTAATAATCAAACGCGTCAACGGCATAAAATCATCCCTCCTTTTTTACATTATATCACAACCCTCCCCAGAATGCTACTGGTCACCAAAATAGTACAGTTTTTGTGATCAACACATCACAATCAGATGACATCGCACGATACAAGTTGGCGGTCAATGACAATACGAAGTTGCAGTTGACATTTCTCATAATAAGTATTTTACCATAAGTGAACAAAGAGGTCGGATGAATCTATTATGAAAGTCTCGCTCACCCCTGCAAAAAGAATCAAATACATACCATCCAAAACCGTGTATTTGTTTCTTCAAGTAGGCGGTTTGTCTGTTTTCAGTGCATAGCCATTTTCTCCACTACAGGATTAGACTATGAGCAGGGCACGCTTGTCGTGCCCTGCATTTTAAGTGGCAGAAGGGGAATTACAGATCCTGCAAATCCGCGAAAGGAATGTCATTCTCCAGATTATCCCTTGCAAGGTCTGTATCGATGATTCCGTGAGCCTTGGAAATCGGCTTTTCGTGCCACACTTTCTGATTTGCGCCGGTGGTTCCCGCGATGATAGGATTTGCTTTTTCCTTACCGCTTTTGGCCTTGCCCTGAATCTGGGGGACAGGGGAAGTCTCATTTCTCGGCCCACGGGTCACATCGGGATGCTTCATACCTTTCTTTGCCATAATCATCACCTCTGCGCTAGTATTCCACATTGTGGATGGAGCATTCCTGAACGATAGCAGATAGTCGGACAGAGTGAAAATACCGCATATAGCACGAAGAACGCACTGCCTTGTTAATGGGCAGTACGTTCTTGTGGTTATTTGTGGGGAATATGCTGGTGAAGACGGTAGATATAAGGCGCCTTGTTTGTCTCTACGGTCAGATACCCTTTCTTAACAAGGGAATTCAAAACCGTTCTCGCACCATTCTCAGACCGCTGCAAAATGCCAGCGGCTTTTTTCGTTGTGATTTCAGCATGGATGCCAGCTTTGTTCATCTGTTCCAGAAGCTTTGATTCTGCTTCTGTAAGCGCATTTACAGAAAGGGCCGCATCGATCAGGCAGCGCTCAAAGGCATCCAGCATATAGGACACAAAGGGGGACAAGTCCAGCCATCTGTCATCGATTCCGTTCAGAACCGTCTCCGAGTCCGCAAGACTTCCGTAGTATCCGCTGAGCTGATTGTTGATAGCACTGGACAGCGGCAGATTCTTCATCTTCCGATATCCGCTATGATATAGCTGGGAAGCATTCAAAATTCTAGCCGCTCTGCCGTTGCCATCACAGAAAGGATGCAGGTACACAAAATAGAAGTGTGCCACAAAGGAACGAATCAGCAAGTCAGAGCCACCTACTTCCCGATAAGCAAACCACTGCGTCATCAGCTCTGGCAACTGCTCAGCCTGGGCCGGAACATGAATCACACGCTCCCCGGAACCGACATAGACCATACCATCCCGATACAGTTTTCCGCGATGCTCCTCATTCTCGCAGACACCGTCCACGATCTTCTCCCACAGCCTGCGGATGTTGTTTTCGGTAATGGGATGGTTGTATGCGTAGTTGCTGCCCATGATGGTGTTGACAACCATGCGGTCATCCTTAGTTTTGGGATTCTCAAAATGATCCCGTACCCGCTGTACCGTGGTTCTCGCACCCTCAATAGTGGCAGAGGACCAGGCATCCAGAAGGATGGTATCTTTCACACCCCGGTGTGCTGGGAGCTGCTCATACAGCGCATCCAGCTCCATTGCCTTTTTCCGTAGTGCTGCCAACCCGGTCAGGTACAACTTCTCTCCATTCAGGCCCAAAAGAGGCAGTTCCATGCGGTCAGTCAATCTCATATTCAGTTCCTGCTGTGCACCTTCGATATTGGCTCGCACACGATATTCCAGCTTTTGAATGGTGTCCCACATAGAAAGTACGCCTCCTTCTTAGCACTGATGATATTTTACCAAACCGATTGGACATTGTAAACAGTTACCCCAACCTATCAGCAAAATGCGTACAAATATTATATGACTTTGAAACAGATAAAACAAGATATACATGGAAGAATTCACAATACTTGCCGCATACATAGCCGTCTGCTTCACCGCAGGCGGCTAAATCTATGTAAGGAGGAAATCCCTATGGCAAAAACAAAGGTCATTGCCGTTGCCAATCAAAAGGGCGGCGTCGGGCTCTGGCTGGTGGGGAAGGATGTCCTGCAGAGGCCAAGAAATAGTAGGTAAAGCGCTGAATTATACCCTGAAATTAATGCCCGGAAAGCCTTAACAATACAGGCTTGTCCGGGCATCGGTTAGTGTAGAGTAGTGCCGCCATGATTGTAAACGAGAAGAAAATCAGGACAACTACGAGTCCCTGAACTTATGCGATTGAACCGCCGTGTGCGGAACCGTACGCACGGTTATTAAGAGCTTACATTTACACTTATGGTAATGCTTGAATTCTGCTCGCTATAGCTGTTTAGCTTCCCGGATGGCATAAAAAGAGCACCTGCCATTTCTGACGGATGCTCCGAAAAAAAGAATAGAAATGCTTACTTTACGGCTGATAGGAACAGATTCCCATCAGCAACAGTATGCTTAGGCAGAACTTTTCTCACAGACAGAACAACTTCAATCTCCTTTTTTCCTTTCTGTGTAGTGGGAACTACTGTACGTCTCATTGCTTTTAAACAATATGGACGGGATGTTTTAATTTCTTTCACGACTGTAGGCATACGATACTCCTTTAAGATTTGGCAGTGCTTTGCCTTCTGCTATCATACTTCATTCTATAAACCATGTCAAGAAGATCCGAGTCGAGAATATAATCCCATTGGAAATCCATATTATCCAAATATATCCCAATTATGCTCGCTGCAACATGCATTATCTCTACCATATCCTCGTCAAGGATATCTTCATTTCCAAAATCCTGGTTAAGCACATCACAGGTCAAATAACCAAAATAGCGCGAAAACTCAGGATAGTCGTATTTTATTGGAACAACGATGGTACAATTGTACATAGAAAGGTGACCTTCATGCTCATTTGCGTATGTTTGATCACCTTCCTTTATATTATTCTTAAGGAAAGAGTTATGAGTTAAGCAAAAGCGAAAATCAGAATTGCCGTCTATTGTGTATCGAATTCCTCCAACTTCTCTTTTCCCCGACCGATAAGTCTGATTATCTCGATATGTGGTAATCACGCCTACATCGCTCAAATTCTCGTCTGCAGAATTTGTAATAATGCGGTTGAACTGTTTAACAGAAATTGAAGTTTGAAGTTTGATTTCTTTTTCTTCAAGATATTCGTCAAGAACCCATTTTACCTTGCTTACAATATTTCCAAGAAAGTGATTGAACTCATCAAGGATAGATTTTTTATATCTTTCAAGTGCACGTCCAATACGCAACTTTGCTTCATTTTCTACAAACTCCTCACTACTCCCACTTGAAAGTGCTTGTTTTTTAAACTCTTCAATCTCATCTATTTCTTTATTCATTGCACCCGCAATCGCAAGCGCCGAACCTGTGAATCTAATTAAAGAATTGATGATATAGTTATTGTAATACTGAACTTTCTTATCCAGTGCCTTTCGCCCTTCCAAACGTGAGGTGACTTGACAAAGACTATTCTGAAGATCTTTGTAAACTTGTTGATGCGCACCATCGAGTACCTTCTCCTGAACTTTTAGAGCCTCCTCAGATACACGCTCCAGTTCATTCAGGCTCTTTTCTAAATCCTGTTTTTCCTTCATAAGTTTTTTTTCTAAAGATGAACCTTTATAAAATAGAATTGTTTCATAAACAGATACAAGGATCCAAAGGATAGAATTGAAGATAACAATACCCAGAACAACTCGCCAAGACAACTCCTGAGATGCCTTTAAACCTTTTATACCTACAACAAGCGAAGCAATAGCAATTGCATTGGAACAAAAGACGCCAATCTTACCAAGGTATTTTTCTTTAAATACAGAAAACCTTTTCGTAAATGACTTTCTTTCTTCGA
>CALYTB010000038.1 GCA_945486035.1 uncultured Clostridia bacterium | reverse complement strand
ACATCGACCTGAAAACCGCCCTGCTCATCGGCGCGTTCCAGTGCCTGAGCCTGATTCCCGGCACCTCCCGGTCGGGAAGCACCATATTGGGGGCGATTTTGCTGGGGGTCAGCCGCGGCGCAGGCGCGGAGTTCAGCTTCTTCATGGCCATTCCCACCATGGTGGGGGCCAGCGCCATCAAGGCCCTCAAATTCATCCTCTCCGGCGCGGCCATCACCGGCACCGAGGTGGGGGTGCTGATTGTGGGCTGCCTCGTCAGCTTCCTGGTGAGCTTACTCGTCATCCGGGGCCTGATGGAGTATGTCCGCAAGCACTCCTTCGCCGCCTTCGGCGTGTACCGGATCGTGCTGGGTGTCATTGTGCTGGTCTATTTCCTGGTGGTGTGAGTATGTATCTTTCCATCGGCAATGACATGGCTGTCCGGGATAGCTCCATCATCGGCATCTTCGACCTGGACAACACCTCCACCTCCCGCCGGACCCGGGAATTTCTGGACCGGGCGGAGCGGGAAGGCCAGGTGGTCCCCTGCGACGAGCTGCCCAAATCCTTCGTCCTGACCAGCGAATACGGCTTTCCCCGTGTCCACCTCACCGCCCTCGGAAGCCGCGCCCTGGAGCGCCGGCTGGGAAAATGAAGATAAGAAAAGCAGCGCCATCCCACGTCATCCCGGGTTGGCGCTGCTTTTTTGGACTTAACAGGCAAGGAACACGCAGATATCAGGCAAAATCAGCAGCCCGACAAATTGGTGTTTGTAGGGCTGTTGCCCCGATTACCTGTCATTGCGAACCAGTGCGCACACTGGTGTGGCAATCCCCCCGTTAGAAGGGAAATGTATCGACAAGCGCTCTGCTGACTGGGGAAGCCTTGCGATTTTTGGGGGTAATCGTTCCCTGGTTCCATGGGGCCGGGGGATTGCCACGCCAGTTTGCGAACTGGCTCGCAATGACAGCGTATACTCGGCAAACACCAATTTGCAGGAGGGCTTACAGAGGCTGACCATCGGCGTTCCGGGGGTCAGGTTGCGCTGTCAAATTGTGCCTCGTAGAGGCGGCGGTAGGTGCCGTTTTGGGCCATGAGGGTTTCGTGGGTGCCCTGCTCCACGACCCTTCCTCCCTCCAGCACCAGAATATGGTCGGCGGAGCGGATGGTGGAGAGCCGGTGGGCGATGACGAAGCAGGTTTTCCCCTTCATCAGCTCCCGCATGGCGGCCTGAATCCGCTGCTCGGTGCGGGTGTCCACGTTGGAGGTGGCCTCGTCCAGAATCAGCATTTTGGAAGGGAGCAGCATGGCCCGGGCGATGGTCAGCATCTGCTTCTGGCCCTTGGAAATGGCGGTGCCGTTATCCGTGAGCACCGTATCGTAGCCCTGGGGCAGCCGGGTGATGAAGCCGTGAATCCGGGCGGCTTTCGCGGCGGCCTCCACCTCCTCCCGGGTGGCGCCGGGCTTTCCGTAGGCGATGTTGTCGAACACCGTGCCGTGGAACAGCCAGCTGTCCTGGAGCACCATGGAAAAGGCCCCCCGGAGGGAAGCGCGGGTGAGGCTTCTTATGTCCTTGCCGTCGATGGTGATGGTACCGGCATCTACATCGTAAAAGCGCATCAGCAGGTTCATGATGGTGGTCTTCCCCGCGCCGGTGGGGCCCACAATGGCGATGAGGCTTCCCGGGGGCGCGTGGAGGTTCAGATCCCGGATGATGGGCTCCCCGGGAATGTAGGAGAAGTCCACGTGCTCCATCCGCACATCGCCCTTTACATCCGCCAGAGTTTCCGCATCCTCCGGGTCCGGTTTTTCCGGCTCCGCGTCGATGAGGGCGAAGACCCGCTCGGCGGCGGCGAAGGCACTCTGCAGCTCGGAGAAGATGTTGGCCAGCTCGTTGATGGGGCCGGAGAACTTCCGGGAATACTGGACGAAGCTGCTCAGATCCCCCAGCCGGAGCTTGCCCCGGAGGAACAGCACCGAGCCGAATACGCACAGCATGGCCAGGGTCACATTGTTGATGAAATTCACCGAGGGGCCGGTGACCGTACCATTGGCCTCTGCCACGGTGTAGGCATCCACGGCGGAGCGGTTCTTTTCATCAAACCGGTCTAAAACCTGCTGCTCCCGGCCGTAGGCCCGGATGGTCTTCCGGCCGGAGAGCATCTCCTCCACAAAGCCGTTCAGCTCCCCCAGCCGGGCGCTGCGCCGCCGGAACAGGGGCCGCACCCTGGCTGCCAGGGCCCGGGTGAACAGGGCGGTAAGGGGGATGGTCACCAGGAAGATCAGCACCAGCCTGGGGGCGATGGAGAGCATCATGCAAAAGGACACGCCCACGGTAATCACGCTCTGCAAAACCTGTAACAGGTCTGCCGACAGCGACTGGTTCACGGTGTCCACGTCGTAGGTGATGATGCTGATGATGTCGCCGGTCTGGTACCGGTCAAAGTAGCCCACGGGCAGGGCCGTGAGGTTGTCGAAGATGTCCCGGCGCATCTGCCGGGAAATCCGGCGGGACAGCCGGACCATGACGGTGTTCAGCAGCAGCGACAGCGCCGCGGAGCCCAGGTAGCACACAACCATCAGCGCAGCGCAGCGCCATACCGTGTCAAAATCCACCTTCCCTGCCCCCGGCTCGATGGCGTTGATGGCCCGGCCGGAGAGCTTGGGCCCGTAGAGGGCCAGCAGGCTGGAGGAGGCGGAGAGCACCAGGGCCAGCACCACCAGAACCCGGTTTGCCCCCATGTAGCGCCAGAGCCGTTTGAGGAGGCTGCCCATATTCAGCTTGGTACCCTCGAAGCGCCGCTTGTCGCCGCTGGTCTCCCCCCGGTACAGCCGGTTGTTTCCGCTGATGAGGTTGGGATTTGTCGCCATCACAGCGCCTCCCTTCCGTCGCCCATCTGGATTCTCGCCAGAGTGCGGTACTCCTCACAGGAGCGCAGAAGTTCGGCGTGGGTGCCCATGCCGATGACGGCCCCCTCGGACAGCACCAGGATCAGATCCGCGTGGCGCAGGCTGCTGATCCGCTGGGCAATGAGCACCGTGGTGGTGTCCCGGTATTCCCGGCGCAGGGCCCGCCGCAGCCGGGCATCGGTGCCGTAGTCCAGGGCGGAGGAGGCATCGTCCAGAATCAGGATTTCCGGCCTGCCTGCCAGGGCCCGGGCGATCAGCAGCCGCTGCTTCTGCCCACCGGACAGGTTGTTGCCCCGGACCTGAACCGGAGCGGTAAGCCCGCCTTTTTCCTCCAGGAAATCCGCCTGGGCGCAGTCCGCCGCTTTTCGCAGCGCCTCCTCCGGCAGGTCCCGGAAGAAGCGGATGTTGCCGCCCAGGTCGCCCTCCGCCAGAAAATCGTTCTGGAACACCACGCCGAATTTTTCCCGCAGCTGTTCCGGGGGGATGGTGCGGATGTCCCGGCCATCCAGCAGCACCTGACCGCTCTGGGGGTCGTACATCCGAAGCAGGAGCTTTACCAGGGTGGATTTGCCGGAGCCGGTGGGGCCCAGGATGCCCAGGGTCTGGCCCCTTTCCAGGCGGAAGCTCAGGTGCTCCAGATTCTGCCCCACCCCGGTGTAGGAAAAGCACACGTCCCGGAACTCGATGTGGGGGGCGTTTTCCTCCGGGCCTTCCCCGGGGAGCACCGCCAGGTCCTCCGCAAGCTCCAGCACATCCGCCACCCGGCCCGCGCTGGCCTCGCCCTTGGACCACATGATGAAGATTCGGGTGACCCCCAGCATGGCGTTGAGGATCATGGTGAAGTATTGCAGAAAGGCCACAATCACACCGCCCCGGACGGCCCCGGCGTTGACCCGGAAAGCCCCGATGACCACCACCAGGGTCAGCCCCAGGTTGAGGATCAGGGTGGAAACCGGGTTCGTGATGCCGGTGACGATGCCGGATTGGGTATCCACCCGGCTGAGCTCATCGTTTACCTGGCGGAAGCGGCCCTTTTCGTATTCGGTTTTGCTCAGGGCCTTGATGACCCGGATGCCGGTGATGTTCTGCTGCGCGGTGCGCACCACATCGTCCAGAATCCCCTGCTGTCTGGCGTAGAGCCGAACGCTGGCTTTGGTGACGAAGTACACCACCACCGCGATGAAGGGCAGCAGCGCCAGCAGCACCAGGGCCAGCACCGTATCCATGCTCAGCATCATGCCGATGCCCCCCAGCAGCAGAATGGGTGCCCGGATGCCCAGCCGCTGGACCCGGGCCAGCAGCTGGTTTACATTGTAGGTGTCGCTGGTGAGCCGGGACTCGGCGGAGGATACCGTGAGGGTATCCATCTGCCGCTGGGAGAGGCTCTGCAGCTTATGGAACAGGTCGTGGCGCAGCACCAGGGTGATTTTGCCGGAGCTTTTGGCGCTCATGCGGTTTGCCAGGATGTTGAAGCCCAGGCATCCCCCGGCGGCCAGCAGCATGGCGGCCCCCAGCAAGAAGATGGCCCGTACATCCCCGGCGGGGACCTTCACGTCCAGCATGTTCTCCATCATATAGGGAATCAGCAGCTCCATCACCGCGCCCAGCAACTTGATGAACACCGTGAGCAAAATGTAGCCCCAATAGGGGCGGATATACCGCGCCAGCCGCGCCATGAAGTTCACCTCCCAATTCAAAAGCCCATCACGCCGGAACACCAAATTGGTGTTTGTAGGGCTTCGCCTTCAAGTTTCCTGTCATTGCGAGCCAGTTCGCAAACTGGCGTGGCAATCCCCCGGTTAGAGAGGAAATGTATCGACAATTGCCCTACAGGACGGGAAATACTGCGATTCTTGGTGGTAATCGCTACCTGGTTCCATTCATCGGGGGGATTGCCACGGAAGTCCTGCGCACTGGCTCGCAATGACAGCAAAATCGTACAAACACCAATTTTCCTTCCTGTATGGCAGCCCCGCGAAGTAAGCGCGGGGGCCGGCGCTTACTTTACAGGCTCCAGCACGGCAAAGGACTGGGCGCCCAGGCGCAGCTTGTCCCCGTCCACCTTGGCATCGCCCAGGGTATAGATCACCCGATAGCCCTTGTCCAGCGCAAGCTCCGCGCAGGACAGGGCGGGGTTTACTGCCAGCAGGAGCCTTCCGCGCATGTAGGCGAACAGGCGGCTGCCCGCCTCGGCGCTGTAGACCGTGAAGGGGCTGTAGCTTTGCAGCTCCTCCCGGCTGTGGCGCAGCGCCGTCAGGGAGCGGACGTGATTCAGCATGGAATCCGGGTCCTTTTCCTGGGCCTCCACGGTGGGGGCATCCTCCGCCGGGTCCACCGGCAGGTACAGATCCTCCGGCTTTCCTTCGGAGAAGCCCAGGTTCCTGCCTTCCCGCCACTGCATGGGGGTCCGGGAGCCGGTGCGGTGGTAGCCGCCCTCCTTGGTGGGGAGGATCTGATAGCGCAGACCGATCTCGTCGCCGTAGTAGATGTAGGGCGCGCCGGGCATGGTCAGCAGGAAGCAGTAGGCCAGCCGCCGCTCCCGGTCGGTGAGGTTGTAGGTTAAGCGCTTGGTGTCGTGGTTGCCGGTGATGAAGCACCAGAGCCCCTTGCCCCGGGAGGCGTAGTATTTGGGCAGATAGTCGGCCAGGAACACGGACACATCCGCCTGGGAATCCGCCTTGAAATAGCTGTCGTCGGAGAGGATGTTCGCCTGATTGTCCATCCGGTAGTGGCGCAGCAGGGAGTTGCAGCCGTTGCCGAACCAGTCCAGGTAGAAGTCCATGTCAAATCCGCAGTTTAGGGACATGGTGGGCCCGTTCCACTCGGAAACCATGGCAGCCTCGGGGTACTCGGAATGCACCATGCCGTTCAAGTCCCGCCAGACCTCCTGGGTGGCATCCCTGTTGGGGGTGTCGTGCTTTACCAGACTTTCGGCCATATCCACCCGGAAGCCGTCGCAGCCCAAGTCCAGCCAGAACCGCATCACATCCTTCATGGCCTCCCGGGTAGCCAGGGGGCCGGGATCGTTGATGCCCTGCTGCCAGCTCTGGGTGACCTCCCGGAAACCGTAGTTCAGCGCCGGCTGGCACATGAAGAAATTGATGACATAGGTGGCATCCCGGGGCTTTTCCCCACCCACGAAGCGCAGCCCGTCCGCGGGAGTGAAGGCACTGTCGGTCCAGATGAACCGGTCGGTATACTCGTTTTTCTCCTCCAGGCCGCTTTCCAGGAACCACTTATGCTCCTCGCTGGTGTGGCCCGCTACCAGATCCAGAAGGACATGGATGCCCTTGCCGTGGGCGGCCCGGAACAGCTCCTTGGCATCCTCCAGGGTGCCGTAGCGGGGGGCGACGGCCTTGTAATCCCGGACATCGTAGCCCGCGTCCTTGAAGGGAGAGTCATACCAGGGGTTGATCCACAGGGCGTTGCACCCCAGGCTTTTGATGTAGTCCAGCTTCGACGTAATGCCGGGAATGTCGCCGATGCCGTCGCCGTTGGTATCGCAGAAGGACTGAGGATAGATTTCATAAAATACCGCGTCTTTGAGCCAAGTTGCTGCCATTGCTTCATTTCTCCTTTTCCTCCGGCGCACCAGCGCCGGGATTGTTTCAACGCATACCAAACCGGGAAGGCGAATTGGTGTTTGACGTTCCGCTTCTGCAGGGCGGGGTCATGACCCCGCCCTGCAGTGGCGCGTTCGAAAACTGTAAACACCAATTTCTCTCTTCCGCGTAGTGCGCGTTTTTCACTGAAATCCTACCATATCCGTCAGGGATTTGCAATCCAAATTCTTCCGGAGGAAAATCCCGGCATGAGGTGCATTGCATTTTTTCGACATTTCCTTTATAATTGTATTTGAGGGCAACACCGCATAATGGGGCAAGGAGATTCGGCGAGAGTTTTTGACCCAAGCGAAAGTATGGAAAATGCGGGAATACTGGATGTATTCCCCATTTTTCATACTGCACGATTGGGGCAAAAGATCCGCCGAAGCCCGCAGCTCCCATTGTGCGGTGTTGCCTGAGATAGACGAATCTGATGGGAGGCCTGTGACATGGATTTTCAGCAGCTGGAATGCCTGATCGAAGTATGCAAGTACAATAGCTTTACCCGCGCGGCAAACGCCCTCTTTCTTTCCCAGTCTTCCATCAGCAAGAACATCGCCGCCCTTGAGCAGGAGCTGGGGATTTCTCTGCTGGAGCGTACCCGCCACAGGGTCTCCCCCACCAAGGCCGGGGTGTATCTGGCCAGGGAAGCCCAGCGGATTGTGGGCGAGATGTCGGGCGCCGCGGAGCACGCCAAGCAGATCGCCTCCGGGAAAATGGGATTTCTGAAAATCGGGGTCAGTGACGAGCTGGACCTCAACGGCCTGCTTCCCGGCTTTCTCAGCTCCTTTTCCCGAAACTTCCCGGAAATCGAAATCAGCATTTCCATCCACAGCTACAAGGAGCTGGACAATCTGATTCTGGGCGGAAGCCTGGATGTGGCCTTCGGGCCCTGCAGATCGGTGGCCGGGCAGTGCCAGGACGGGCTGGGCTCCGTTCTCATCAACCGGGCCACCCCCCGGCTGTACTATTCCTGCGACCACAAGAACGCGGGTAAGGATCATGTAACGGCGGAGGACTTCTGCAACGATACCTACATCGCGCTGAGAAACCGGTTCAGCAAAACGCTCCCCATGCTGAAAAGTGTCGGAATTGTGTTCCGCAACGTGATTTATGTGGATTCCCTCCAAGCCATGAAGCTGTATGTGGAGGCAAATCAGGGGGTTACGGTGCTGGGAGAATCCTACAGCATCATCAACTCCACCAAGGTGAAAAGCGTTTTGGTGAATGGGGTCAGTGAGGTGGGAACGGATATGATTTTCAAATGCGCCCCCTCCAATGAATCCACAATCCTGTTCCGGGGGGAATTGGAAAAGTACCTGGACCGAAAGCGCAAATAGCCCCGTTTGGTGCAGGCGCATGGGAGAGAAACCGGCGCTTGTTGGGAAATGTATGTTTTTACTGTAGGGGAGCCATGAATGGCTCCCCTACAGTAAGCATTGGGTGCATTCTTTTGCTGCGGTGAGGGCGCAAAAAGGGGCTGTTCGTAAGCCCGGTGCTTCCGGCGCGGGGCCGGGAGGACATGGACTTGGGAACAGCCCCACGCTTTGTGGAACAATTACCGGTTCGGAGGATAGCCGTCTATCCCAGGGCGATCAGACCGATTACGGAAAGAATCAGCACAATCCAATAAATTTTCAGATTCCTTCCGGGGGCCTTGCTGTCGTGGATGGTCTGAAAGATGACCACGCCCGAAACAATGAGCAGCAGCGCCAGCAGGAAGTTCAAAAAGAACAGGAACAGACCCTTTGCCAGGGATTCCAGGCTGTACTCCCGGAAAAAACCGTCCCGGATGCCGAAGCCGATGGCCGTGAGCAGAGCGGAGCTGAGAAATGCCGTGGTGGAAACCCCGCTGATGCCGGAGGCGGCATCGGGCTCCTGAAACTGGCCGGTTTCCTCCAGCCCCGTCCGGATTTTTTCCTTCAGGGATTTGCGCTTCCCGGGGTCCTTCCCGCCGGTATGGGTGGGGCGGGATTTATCTGATTGCGGATTCTTCATGGTGTGTTCGATCCCTCCGAATGGTGTCAGCGGAACAGCAGCATGCAAAGACCGCCCCAGATCAGGATGGTCAGGTATGCTCTTTCAAAATAGACGATGAAGAAGTCTCTCAGCTTCATGGTGATCTTGGTGGAGAACAGGGAGGACAGGAAGCTGCCGAAGAACACCAGAATAACCATCACATAGCCCACGCCGAAGACCTTGGTGGCCAGGGTGGCACCCTCGGCGGTGATGATGGCCGTCTGGGAGGCAATGGTGGAAACCGTGCCCAGGCCCATCATGGGGGCGATGATATCCGCCTGCATGCCCATCAGCTTCAGAACAGGCCAGTAGACATAGCCCAGCAGCCGGAACAGCGGGGTATACACATTGATCAGACCGAAGAAGACAATGGAGCCGATACCGATGATGCTGATATTGGCAACGGTGGGGATGGACTTGAGGAAGGTTTTCGCGTTGGTTACAATGGGGGGCTTGGCGGAGTTCTTGATGCAGGTCTCCACGCCGGTATTCCACGCGGCTTTGAAGATATTGCCCTTCTCATACTCCTCGACTTCCACCTCCATGCCTTCGTAGCCCTCGTCGGGATACCTGGACAGGGGAGGAATGTGGGCCGTGATGGAGGTGACCACCAGAACGCTGAACAGAATCAGGCCGGTAATCAGGGTGAAGTAGTCCATGGCTCCGGCGGCGCTGGTCAGCGAGAGAATCAGACCGATGGAGGGCGTGGCAAAGCCGGTGCACATAATCAGGGCCTCCTTGTGGGAAACCTTGCCCTGGGTATAGTACATATTGGCCTGCATGTGGCCGACGGTGAAGTTGCCCAGGAAGGCGCTGACGATGATCACCGCCACCCGTCCGGGAACACACCAGATCGCCCGGCAGATGGGCCGGACAAACACACCGATGGCCTCGGGCAGGCCGTAGTCCGTGAGGAACGGGATGAAGAACATGATGATCATAATCTGAATGAACATCTTGCCCATCAGGGAATAAGCGCCGGTCAGGGTGTTGGCGCTGTCGAAGAAGGCGGGGCACAGGCCGACGGCGTGCAGCGCCACCAGCACAAACCCGATCACGCCCAGCAGATCAAAGAAGAAGGCCGCGAAGTTGTTTTTTGCCTTCGTCCAGAACTTCTTTCTGAATACGGCAAAGTATGTGAAGACGGCACCGGCGACGATGCTGACCTCCAGGTACTTGTGACCGGCCAGAATGGTGGTAGCGAAATTGTTGATCGCGTCAATGGGCAGGGTGGGCTTTCCGCCGATGGGGAATTTGATGAAGAAAACACAGACACCGATGAGGGAGCATACGATGAAGCGAAGGGTCGCTTCTGTCCGGGAAATCACTTTCTTTTCTGACATGTCTTTCTCTTAAACTCCTTCCAATAGTATGGGTGGGTTGGATAAGCTTTGTGAATTCTGCAAACTTCCCGACGCTTATCTGCCCATATTTTATCATATTTCACAAACCGTATTGATTCCGATCTGGAATAACCTTATGATGGATTATATGCCCGGAAAAGCATACCGTTATCGCGTTTTGGAATAAACAGTCGGAACAGAATGTGCGATAATAAAGGCGCAAACTTTCTGACGCGGATATCTATGGCAACACCGCACAATTCGGCAAGAGCCGGTGGCGAGGGATTTTTCCTCAGCCGAAAGTTTGGAAAACAGAGGAATACTTGGTGTATTTCCTGTTTTCCAAACTGTGCGGATGGGGGGAAAGACCCGCCATCCGGCCGCAGACGCAATTGTACGGTGTTGCCCTATATTCCGGAAGGATAACAAGAAAGGAGAACTATGAGCGCGAAAACATATATCGAACCGCAAACAACCCTGACGGTGTACGACGAGTGTGATCTTCTGGTTGTGGGCGGCGGCGCGGCCGGGCACTCCGCGGCGGTGGCGGCGGCCAGAGCAGGCTGCCGGAACATCATCCTCATGGAGCGCTACGGCTACTGCGGCGGCGATGTAACCGGCAGCTATGTCCTGATGCTGCCCTGCCTGTCCTGGTATAACAAAAATTATGTCCGGGGTCTGCAGCACGAGTGGATTGAACGGCTCAGCAAGGTTCCCAACGGTGTCATCGCCTCCTCCCTGGAGGACATGGGCCGGGAGGATGACGCGGCTCTGATCCAGCACTGGAAGCGGTTCCCCGGAACCGTTTACGGCTATACAAAGGAACGTGTGAACCGGGCTGCCCAGGTGGAGCCCCAGCAGCTGAAAATCGAAATGGACAGAATGCTGCTGGAGCACAGCGATTCCATTCGGATTCTGTACCACAGCTGGGGCACCAAGCCCATTATGGAGGGGGATACCTGCACCGGTGTCATCTTCGAGTCCAAGGAGGGCCGAAAGGCCATTCTGGCAAAGCAGGTGATCGATGCCACCGGTGACCTGGATCTGTGCCGCCAGACCGGAGGCCCCACCTCCTCCCTGGCAAGCAGCAACGCCAGAAGCGCCCATACCGCGCTGGTATACCGGATCGGTGGCTTCTCCTTCCAGAAATACTGCGAGTGGAACGATGCCCATCCGGCTGCCGCGGCATCCCTGAAGGCGAATTACGGCCGCATCACCGGGATCAAAGCTCTGTTCTTCCCCACGCCCTACGACAACATCTCCTGGGCAAACAACTGGCACGCCAACCGGGACTGCTCCACCATCGAGGGCTGCACAAAGACCGAGATCGAGGGAAGACTCCACCTCAGAGAGGGCATCGCCTACCTGAGAGAGGCCTGCCCCTATGTGTTCTCCGACGCGTATCTGGTGGATGTGGCTCCCCAGATGGGTGTCCGGGGCTCCCACCGGCTGGTGGGAGACTACACCATGACCTATGACGATTTCCTGTTCAAACGGCAGCATGACGACGTGATCGCGTGGCACTCCACCATGTGCGCTCTGAATGACCGGGCTCCCGTGGAAATTCCGCTGCGGGCCCTGCTTCAGAAGGGAATCAACAACATCAGCGCCCCGGGCCGCCATATGTCCGCGGACAAAATGGCCATCGACAGCCTGAACCTGATTCCCCAGTGCGTGGGAACCGGCCAGGCCGCAGGGGTTGCCGCGGCGGTTGCCATTGCTGAGGGAACCACCCTGCGGGACGTGAACATCCGCAAGGTTCAGGATATTCTTGCGGGCGAGCAGGATGTGCCCCTTCCCAGAAACGCCCACACCGATATCAGCTATACCGAATGTGCCGAGGAGCACCAGTACGGCCTCTACACCAAAGCGGCGCAGGAAGCCATCGCCGCGGCGGGGAAGGTAGAGCATTTCGAATGGGGCGCCATTGAGCACTGACCCACCATCCCAGCAGCGCCCCCCGCTAACCCGGGGGGCGCTGTATGCGTGTTGAGAAAATGCTCTGTCTTCGCCGTCTGCGGGTTGAAATACCTCCGCCTTTGGGCTATAGTAGGGGTAGCTATTCGGAAGGGAGAATGTGGTATGTTCTTTTTTGCGCCTTTGATTGCTGTGCCTGTTTTATATCTGGTGATCTATGTGCTGGCGGCGGTGGTGCCTGCGGTGGTGCTGATGCGGTATGTCTATAGGCAGGACCGGGTTGATCGGGAGCCGCCCCGGCTGTTGGGGGGACTTGCCCTGCGGGGGGTGTATGCCGCTCTGGCGGCCATTGTGCTGGAGACGCTGGGGCAGTCGGTACTGAACGCCCTGGTGAGCCAGGACAATCCCCGGCATGTGGTGCTGACGGCCTTCCTGGTGGTGGCCGTGGTGGAGGAGGGCACCAAGTTCTTCTTCCTGTACCGCAGGACCTGGCGCGACCCCAATTTCAATTACCGCTTCGATGCCATTGTCTACGCGGTGTTTGTATCCCTGGGCTTTGCCGCCTTTGAGAATGTGAAATATGTGTTCAGCTACGGACTGTCCGTGGCCCTGCCCCGGGCGATTCTCGCCATCCCCGGGCATATGGGCTTCGCGGTGTTCATGGGCTGGTTCTATGGCCGTGCCAAGCTCCGCTCCGACCTGGGCGACGGCCTGGGAGCCCGGGTCAATCTGGCGCTGGGGTATCTGGCCGCCGTGTTCCTCCACGGGATGTACGACACCTGCTGCATGACAGGCACCGCCCGGTCCACCCTGGTGTTCGCGGCGGTGGTTGCGGTGCTGTATCTGGCGGTGTTCCGGCTGATCCGCCGGGAGGCCCGGAACGATACGCCGGTGTAGACCCCGAAGGGCCCTTGGCAGAATCACCAATCATCCTGAATATTATTGTACGAAATCCCCAATTGCCCCAGGCTTGAAAGTATGATAACATGTACATATCCAGGTGGATTGTGTCTACTCCACGAAATAGGCGCCGTCCGCTAAAATGAAGGAGGATAAACAACCGTCGGACTCACGGTGCGGCAGTGTGGAGACCTGTCGTAATGCGTTCGCCGTTATTACCCGGCGTTCGTGAGGGCATATATTGAGGATTCAGTATGTCCGGAGTCAAGAAAGTATGGCAAGCTTAACCCTGAAGAACATCAAGAAAGTGTACCCGTTCAACGGCGACGACGCCAAGAAGAAGAAAAAGAAGAAGGGCGAGTCCGAGAAGAAGACCAACCTTCAGATCACCGATGAGGGCGTTGTGGCGGTTCAGGAGTTCAACCTGGAGATCGCCGACAAGGAATTCATCGTTCTGGTCGGACCTTCCGGCTGCGGCAAGTCCACCACTCTGCGTATGATCGCCGGCCTGGAAGAGATTTCCGGCGGTGAGCTGTACATCGGCGACCGTCTGGTCAACGACGTGGCCCCCAAGGACCGGGATATCGCCATGGTCTTCCAGAACTACGCGCTGTACCCCCACATGACCGTGTACGACAACATGGCCTTCGCTCTGAAGCTGCGCCACACCCCCAAGGACGAAATCGACAAGAAGGTTAAGGAAGCCGCTGAGATCCTGGACATCACCCAGTACCTGGGCCGTAAGCCCAAGGCTCTGTCCGGCGGTCAGCGCCAGCGTGTTGCCATCGGCCGTGCCATCGTGCGTGCTCCTCAGGTCATGCTGATGGACGAGCCCCTTTCCAACCTGGATGCCAAGCTGCGTAACCAGATGCGTGCTGAGATCATCAAGCTGCGCGAGCGGATCAACACCACCTTTATTTACGTTACCCACGACCAGACCGAGGCCATGACCCTGGGCGACCGGATCGTCATCATGAAGGACGGCTTCATCCAGCAGATCGGCACTCCTCAGGAAGTGTTCAACCACCCCTACAACCTGTTCGTCGCCGGCTTTATCGGCACGCCTCAGATGAACCTGTTCGACGCCAAGCTGGTGAAGAACAACGGCAAGTACGCCGTGGAACTGGCCAACGTCACCGTGGAGCTGTCTGACGAGAAGCAGGCGAAGCTGGCCGCCAACAACGTGGAGCCTCAGGACATCGTTCTGGGTGTCCGTCCCGAGCACATCGAGCTGGCCGCCGAAGGCGTGGATGCCAAGGTCGACGTGTCCGAGATGATGGGCTCCTCCGTGCACCTGCACGTCACCGCCATGGGCCGGGACGTGGTGCTGGTGGTTTCCACCATGAACATGACCGGCGCCGAGGTTGCCGCCCTCACCGGCGGTGCCAATGTGAAGTTCAACTTCGCTGGCCATGTCTGCCATGTCTTCAACAAGGAAACCGGCATCAACCTGGAAGCCTGATTCTAAGCTAAGAAACCCGCCTGTACCAACCGGTGCAGGCGGGTTTTTCAGCGTAGAGGGAGGAATTGGCAATTGAAAATTGACAGCTTGGGTATCCCTTCGGGAAACATTTGCGCTGCCTTTAAACACTTTCTGCACGACAAATTGGTGTTTGCCGAGATGTTTTGGAAATCCTGGAATTACTCTGTAGGGGAGCCATTCATGGCTCCCGGCGGTGAAATGTATCGATAATTTGAGCGTTTCGGCGAAAACGTACTGCGTCACGGGAGCCATGAATGGCTCCCCTACAGCAAAAACGCAATGCGTACAAAATCGCCAAACACCAATTTATCTGTTTTCTGCGCGAGACCGTGTCAATTGTCAATTCGGCGGAGCCGCTTATCGGTGGGTTCCCTGGAAGAACACGGCCAGCATTCCCGGGCCCACGTGGGAGCCGGTGAAGGGCTCGTGGGGGCAGATGATCAGCTCCCGGGGTTTGCGGATGGCGGTCAGAGCTTCGGCCAGGGCCTGGGCATCGGCGGGGCAGTCTCCGTGGGAGATGGCCAGAAGCTCCACCTCTCCCTGGGGCAGATGCTTTTCGTACTGCTCGGCCAGGGCGGCGATGGCCTTCTTCCGGCCCCGGACCTTGCTCAGGGCGGTGATATGCCCGGTGGGGTCTCCCCAGAGGATGGGCTTGATGTTCAGCACCGTGCCGATGGCCGCGGTGGCCCCGCTGACCCGGCCGGTACGCTTCAGGAAGTTCAGGTCGTCCACCGTAAAGAACTGGAGGGTGTGCATGACCTCCCCGTCCAGAATCTCCCCGGCCTGGGCGGCAGTTTTGCCCTCCGCCCCAAGCTGAGCGGCCCGGATGGCCAGCAGTCCCGTGCCGAAGCCCGCGCCCAGGGAGTCCACCACCCGGACGGTTCGCCCTGGGAACTCCTCCATCAGCTCCTCCGCCGCGATGCGGGCGGCATGGACAGTGCCGCTGATGCCCGAGGACATGCCCACATACACCGCATCCAGCCCCTGCTCCAGCGCGCCGCGAAAGGCGGTCTCGAACAGGTGGGAATTTAGGAGCGTGGTTTTCATCTGCGCCCCGGCGCGGAGCCGGTCATAGTAGGCGTGGCTGTCGAAGGCATCGATATCCCCCTCGTACTGCAGATGCACTCCGTCCATGGTGTAGCTGCAGGGCAGCACCCGGATGCCATACTCCTTTAGAATCCTGCCGGGCAGATTGGAAGCGCCCTCCGTAAAAACCGCGTATGTCATGTTTGTTCCTCCCGTTCCCCGCCCGGCGGGGCCTTTCTTTTTTGAATATCGGTTCGCTCAGCAAAGCGGAAAATTGGTGTTTGTCGATTTTGTACGCATTGCGTTTTTGCTGTAGGGGAGCCATTCATGGCTCCCGTGACGCAGTACGTTTTCGCCGAAATGCTCATATAATCAGTATATTTCACCGCCGGGAGCCATGAATGGCTCCCCTACAGAGTAATTCCAGGATTTCCAAAACATCTCGCCAAACACCAATTGATCGCTCTGCCGGGACAATCGATGAGCTTTTTGGCCGGGGCAATGTACTGTTTCTATTATACCGTTTGCATCCGGATTCGTAAAGAAAAAAACCCGGGAAACGCTCCAATCCGCCTGATTCGTCCCTCCGGAAGCGGGAAATTCTACCCGGTGTTGAACTCTACCGCCGGTAGAATTCCGTTTTCCGCCCCAGCGGCAGGAAAAACCGCCCAAATCGTACCGAATTGCCGCTGCTCTCTTGCAAAACTGCTCCCGGAGGAATATAATAGGCGCAGTCAAACAGAAGCGGAAGGAAGATAAATTGTTGTTTATTAAGTTATGCTGTCATTGCGAGCCAGTTCGCAAACTGGCGTGGCAATCCCCCCGTT
>CALYTB010000037.1 GCA_945486035.1 uncultured Clostridia bacterium | reverse complement strand
TTTTCTCCGCAACCCAAGCCTTCCAGTTTTCCTCCAGGTCGCCTTCCTTGAGGATCAGCTTGGCATATTCATCGCCAAGATCCATGGATGCCTGGGACTTTTCCCGGCTGCTCAGAGTTTCATAGTCGTACTCCCGGGGCAGTAGCGTTGTTTCATCGCTGAGCTCGTCCCGGAGCTTGTAGAAATAGCGCACGGTATCCTGAATCTCGGGGCTGTAGTTGGGGCTGACCAGGGCAAAGTCATCCGTCAGCACCACACTGCCAAAGTAAGAATCCTTGGAAGGATACTTGCCTGCCATAACGGACACGTGTTCCCCCTGAATGGAGGGATCCAGCAGGGATACATAGTGGCCATCCGCATCCCGTTCCCAGTCAATGCCCTCAAAGCCCATGTTGATTATATTCTGACCTTCCTGGGTAGCGCAGAAGTCCAGCAAATCCATAGCCCGCTCAAACTTCTCCTGGCTGATATTGGGGTTGAAGATAACCTGACCCCAATAGTTTGCATCCTCCCGGTAATGATACTTTCCATCCTCACCCACCAGCTGAGCAAGCTGAAGCACCTCGTCCGGGTTCAGACCCTGGGCGGCCAGACCACTGCGGATGTAAGTGATCATAATGGCATGGCCATCCTCCAGAGCTATGCCGGAGGTCCCCTGCACATAGAACTTCTGAGAGCCCTGATAGCGGTTGTAGGTATAGAACTCAGGGTCAATAAGGCCGTCCCGGTAAGCCTGTTGATATTTCTTCAGAGCCTCCAGTGTTCTCTGATCCGCAGGTGCCCACTGGAACTGTCCGTTTTCGTCCCGATAGTATCCATCACCGATGTTGCAGGCCGGAGAAAAGTCCGTGGTGGGCCACAGCTTGGCCAGATCGTAGGGGCGGATGCTCATTCCAACCAGATTGCTTCCCACGTTTCCGGGATCCTTCTCCAGGAAGGTGCGGGCAATTTCCTCCAGCTCAGAGGGGGTATAGGTATCCTTGACCTCCAGGTCGCAGGCCTCCAGCCAATCCTTGCGGAGGTAAACCAGCGCATGGTAGCTCAGCCGCTCGCTGGGACGGTTGGTAGAGAACACGGGCCGCCACAGGCAGTAGGTGCCTCCCAGCTTCTCCTCAGCGATGGCCGCAATGGGGACATCCTGCTGTGTTTTGGCCAGATTGGGCCAGCGCTCCTTCCAATTGTCAGGCAACCGGTAAATCGCGTCCTGAGCCGCATAGGTCTGGATTTCGCCGAAACCGTACTCAGCGTGCGCCACATCCGGCATATCTCCGGAGTTGATCCACACACGCAGACGCTCATCCCAATCTGAGACGTCCATGGTGGTCGCAATAATATCGAAGTCGATGTTGAATTTCTCCAGCCAGAAGCGGCCCCAGTCATCCGCGGTATAGTCGCCGCCGGACTTGATGCCCGCCATCAACCAAGACAGGGTCAGATGCTCATCATAGGTCTTTTCCCCTGTGGCCTGGGGTGTTTCGGGGCCGTCACCCGCGGAAGCGGGCGCTGAGGATGCTTCATTGCTCTGGGTGCCCTGAGGGGTCTGTCCGCAGGCCACCAGACCAAGCAGCATCAGAACACTCAGCAGCATACATAGAACGCGTTTCATTTCTTTCATGTTGATTTTCCTTTCTTCTTATTCGTGAACGGGGATCATCCGCAATCACCCGATCCGCACAGGTTACTTCCCGGAGCTTTCCAGGGTCACGCCTTGATGGCTCCAACCATGATGCCCTTTGTGAAATGCTTCTGCAGGAAGGGGAACACGCACATGATGGGCAGGGTTGTCACAATCACTGCCGCCATCTTGATTCCCATGTCGAAATTCCGTGCTGCCGCTTCCATAGAGCTGGTATTGCTGGAAATATTGGACTCCATTACAATGGAACGCAGCACCACCTGAAGGGGAATAATGCTGTTGTCCCGAATGAAAATCAGAGCGTTATACCATTCATTCCACCGGTCCACAATACAGAACAGCGCCACGGTGGCAACAATCGGCTTGGCCAGAGGCAGAATGATGGAAAAAAGGATCCTCCATTCGCCCGCACCGTCCAGCTGGGCCGATTCCGTCAGGGATTGGGGAATCGAGCAAAAGAAGTTGCGGGCAATTACGAAGTAGAATACGTTTACGCCGGAAGCCAGAATTACGGACCAGATGGTGTTGGTCAGCTTCAATTCCCGCATCTGCATATACAGAGGGAGAATCCCGCCGTTGAACAGCATGGTAAACAGGATCGCGCCCAGGATAAGCTTCTTTCCAGGGAAGCAGGCTCTGCTGGTTCCGAAGGCCAGTGACAGTGTCAGAAACAGGTTCAGAGGCACCCCCAGAAATACAATCAGCGCCGAGGTCTTAAAACCGGTTATGATCCGCTGATCCCCCAGCAGATTCCGGTAATTATCCAGGGTTGGCTCCTTGGGAGCCAGCATCAGAAGGTTGTTCAGGTATTCTCGCTGAGTAGCGAAGGAAATGGCAATGGCGTTGAGAAACGGGACAACGATCAGCAGGATCAGGCACCCGATTATCACGAACACCAGCACATCCACAAAGGTTATTTTCTTCATATCGCAGCTCTCCTTTCACGCGCCCGCGCGTTAACCAAACAAACCGCTGCCGCCCAGTTTCTTGGAGCCCTTGTCAGCAACTATCAGGAACATACAGTTTACCAGGGACCGGAACAAGCTGATCGCCATAGAGAATCCGAAATCCGGCACCGATCCAAAGGTAACCCTGTAAATATACATATCAAGGATCTCGCTGACTTCCTCCACAGCCGGGTTGGACAGGTTGAAGATCTGGTCAAACCCGCCCGTCATCAGATTGCCGATGGAAAGCACCAACATCACAATAATGGTAGGCTTCAGATTGGGCAATGTAACATGGAGCATGGTCTGCCAGCGGTTGGCTCCGTCCAGCTTAGCTGCCTCATACTGATCCACATCGATCCCGGACAGCGCGGCCAGATAGATGATGGCACTCCATCCGGCGGACTTCCAGTTTTCCGTGATGTACAGTATCGGTACAAACAACCTGCTGCTCCCAAGAAAATTCACCTTTTCCAGACCCAGGGCAGCCAACAGGTTGTTTATCAGGCCGTCCATGGAGAGGGTGTTGGTAACCAGGCTCGCCACAATCACCCAGGAGAGGAAATGGGGAAATGTAAAAATGGTCTGAGCCAGCTTTTTATACCGCTTCAGAACACACTCGTTGAGCAGCAGCGCCAACAGAATCGGCGCGGGGAATTGGATCAGGAGTCTGCCAATGTTGATCTTCAGAGTCGTGAATACCGATCGGAAAAAGGCCGCATCCCGGAACACGTATCGAAAATTCTCCAGGCCACACCAGGGGCTCCCCCAAATCCCGCCCTTGGCGCTGTACGTCTTGAAGGCCAACAGCAGCCCCGACATAGGTCCGTAGGCAAATATCACAAGCCAAACCAGTCCGGGAAGCATCAGTCCGTAGATGGCCCGGTTTTTCCAGATCTTCCGCCCCAGTCTATTAACTCTTTTCATGGCGACCTCCCTAATAATCCCGCTTCACATGCTCCATTGATCCTTCAAATTCCAGTTCATGCGCAAGCTCTACCACCATGCGAAGCTGATTTGCACTGGTTATCACCTCACCGTTTACCCTTACGTTGGAGAAGTGGATCCGTTTCGGCCAATGAATCTCGTGATGCATCTCAAAGCCCCGAATGATGGAAACCGGGAAAATCGGTCCGTCCAGGCATATATCCCGGAAGTAGATATCCTCCACCTCTCCGCGCACCCGATCAAGGGAATATTTGGAATCCAGGATCTTGATATCCACAAACTTCTCCTGGGCATCCTCGATCCGGATGTTCTCGTATACCACATTGTGAACACGGGCCTTGTCCGCGTTATGGATGGTGAGTACACCGCCGGACTGGTTGCCCTCGTATTCGCAGTGGATAATGTCGCAGTCGGAGAATATGATGTTCGATACCTCCCTGCAGCGCAGCTCATAACCGATTTCCAGGGCATTCCCCGGCTCCGCGTTCCAGAACACGCAGTCACGAACCATGACATCCTTCACGTCGCAGCAGGCCGCGGGGCTGGGCAGCGGGCAGGCCTTAATGGCAATGCAGTCGTCTGCCGCCCGGATAAAGCAGTGCTCTACCAGCACATCCCGGCAGCCTACGATATCAATGCCGTCACCGGTCACCAGCCGGGACATGATATTCACGTCCCGGATTACCACATGGCTGCAGGCTCCCGGACAGATGTTCCACACTCCATTGTCCACAACGGTAATGCCCTGCACCAGAATGTCTTCTCCCAGACAGAATTCCATCATGAGACGTCCGCCATTTTCATCCGGCTTGTGCCATACCGCACCGTACAGAATGCCATTTCCCACCACGGAAACATGATCCGCCATATAGGCTTTGATTCTGCCGCAGACAACACTGCCTTCCTCCAGATATGCAGTTTCCCCCGTGTGAAGCTCCAGGGTTCCCACGTTGTACACCTGTCCTTTGCGGAAGAAATAGGTGGGCTCCTGTGCGGGGCAGGGAACATACTCGGACTGGAGAAGAAAAAGAGGCCGTTTCAGATCGCCGTCGAACTCAATGCTGAGCTTTTTCCCAGCAGGGGCCGTAAACCGAAGGCACTGCTGCTTCAGCTCCGCCTCCAGTTTCAGCGACTGGGGACGGATGGTCACCTGACGCACAGGCTCCGCGACCTGCACCTCCACCGGAAAAGCCTCCCGGTTTTTCCGAACCACCACCGCGTAATCAAAGGAATCCGTATGAAAAACCGTCTGCTTCACTCCGTCGCAGTAAAGTGTGTACCGGGGGGACCGGGGAATTTCCTCCAGAGAGGAGATCTCAAACAGCGGCTGTGCCGGAAAAACCGGATTTGGATTGAATTTCAGCATAACTCCCTCCTGCCATGAATTATGGGCGAACGGCGGTTCCGTCGGGAAGACGCGCCAGCATCCAGTCCCAGGATACCAGGCTTTCCGTGCACGGATATTTCTTCGCCAGCTCCTCATCAATATCCACACCGATGCCGGGTCTGTCGTTGAGATACAGGTATCCGTCCCTGCTCTCCGGCATCCCCGGGAACATCTCCTGCATCAGCGGACCGTTCAGGGTGGGATACAGACCCGTAAAGCTGTCGGCCCACTCCTGAACACCCAAGTTCGGGCTGGAAATGTCCAGATGGGCATTTACGGCATGGCCAATGGGCGTCATGTCCACAGGTCCGTGCCAGGCGGTACGCACACCGTAAGCGTCGCAGAAGGCCACCAGCTTTCTCGCGGGCGTGATGCCGCCAATCTGGCTGACATGAACCCGGATATAATCGATCAGCCGCTCGCTGACAATGGTTCTCCACTCGTGGGGATTGTTGAACAGCTCTCCCATTGCCAACGGTGTGGCAGTCTGCTGACGGATCACGCGGAACCATTCCACCTGCTCCGGAGGAAGCGCGTCCTCCAGGAACAGCAGGTTGTACTGCTCCAGCTCTTTCGCAAAGTTCACCGCATCGATGGGGGACAGGCGCTCGTGAGAATCGTGGCAGAAATCCAGGGTATCCCCGTAGGTCATCCGGAGCTTCTCCATCAGCTTCAGTACATTCTTCATATACGCCTTCGGGTCAAAGTAGGCACCAGGGAAAGGGTTTTCCGGCTTGTGGAGATTAGGGTTCTTCCCTCCGTAGCCGCCTACCTGTACCCGGATCTTCCGATAGCCCCGTTCCCGGAGTGCTTCCACCCGCTCCAGGGTTTGCTCCACAGTGGCTCCCTCCGCATGGGTGTAGCAGGGAATTCCGGAGCGGCACTTTCCGCCGAAGAGCTGATATAACGGCATCCCGGCCATTTTGCCCTTGATATCCCACAGTGCCATATCTACGCCGGCCAGCGCGTTATTCAGCACCGGACCGTTACGCCAGTAGCTCATTCCCATTATGGACTGCCACAGGTCCTCAATATTGGCAGGATCCTTTCCGATCAGAAACGGCCGCAGGTACTCCTCAATAACGGATACCACCGCCAGATACCGATGTGTAAAGGTGGCGCATCCGACACCGTACAGCTCCGGCTCATTGGTTTCGATTTTCACCGTTACCAGGTTCACGCCCTCCGGGGCAGTGCAGATCACTCTCACATTCCGAATCTCAATTCCCACTTTCCGTATTCTCCTTTCTCTTTCCGCCCCATCCTTCCGAACCTACCTCGGGCATTCCCGGCAGGATCAATCCTCCGTCCACACGGATGGTAGCTCCCGTGATATACTCCGCCTGCTTTGAAGCCAGGAATACCACCGCATTTCCCACATCCTCCGGCGTACCCACCCGTTCCAGGGGGATTCTGCATCCCAGCCTGTCCCAGAAATCCAGCGGGATGGGCTTATGCTTTGCCATCTCCATCAGTTCTTCCTTGCTGCGTACCGCAACAGCTCCCGGAGCTACACAGTTGACACGGATGCCATAGGGAGCCAGATCCAGCGCCGCAGACTCCGACATTCGGGTAATCGCAGCTTTTACTCCCCCGTAGATTCCGTCCATAGGATAAGCCCGCTCCGCCCGGGTGGAGGTGATCTGGATAATGGATCCTCTCGTATGGTTCCTGACCATAATCCGTGCGGCAGCCTGAGTGCAGAAGATATAATTCTTCATGTCCAGGGCAATCAGGTTGTTTACCCCATCCTCCGTCAGATCCAGAATGCTTTCAAAGCGCGTCATCCCGGCATTGTTCACAAATACATCCAACCCGCCAAGTTCCTGGGCGGCCTTCTCCACGAATTCCGGGCCCGTTCCCGGCTTCTCCAGCTCCGCATACCATATTTCACATCGTCTCCCCGTTTGCTCCTGAATCCGTTCCTTCAGCTTCAAGGCTTCCTCCCGGGCAGAACGGTATGAAAATCCAATATCATATCCGCTCTTTGCCAGTGCCATGGCGATCCCCTTGCCGATTCCTCGACTGGCTCCTGTTACTACCGCGACCCGATTGGCCATTTTCGCATCACTCCTTATTGCGATCTCTAAAAACTACTTTCTGGTGTTGCCCTTATCTTCTGTCTTTACAATAACTGCCGCACCGGGAGCCGGAATGCTCTGAAGGGGCTGCGCAGACACCGTTCCATCCGCTCCCAGGGAAAACACGCACACGCTGCCGGAAAGCTGATTGGCAACCAGAAGAAGCCCCGATTCCTCATCCAGCAGAAAATGTCTGGGGAATCGCCCGCCTGCCGGACATTTTCCCCCTGGCGTCAGACGCCCAGTGGAAGGTTCCACGCGGAACCAACATATTTCATCCGTACCCCTGACACTGACATAGAGCATCCCGTACTTCAGAGAGAGCTGAAGATGGGCTGTGAGAATCAACCCGTTCTTCTCCTCCGCCGTACTCCACCCCTCACAGACCGTACCAATGTTCTCCTGATCAAACCGGATCAGAAGCACCTGGTTCCCCATTTCCGTAGTGACATACGCCAGGGGCATAGTGTCATGAAAAACCATATGCCTGGGGCCGCTGCCCGGAGGACAGGTAATCCACGGCTGCCTGGCGTTGGGGGTCAGTGGGATTTCTTTCCCCAGCAGATACCGGTAGATACGGTCCGTTCCCAGGTCTGCGACAAACAGCTCCTTCCCGTTCGGCGAGAGCCAGCTGCTGTGGATATGAGGCGCCTCCTGACGTTTCGGATCGGGGCCACAGCCGGAATAACGCAATTCCTGCAAAACCTTCATTGCTCCGGGGTGTCCGTCCACGACCACCAGGGAGCCGGAATTGTAATTCGAAACAAATACCCTTCGCGTTTCCTGCTCCAGGCACAGATGGCAGCTTCCGCTTCCGGGAAACCGCAGGAAAGCATCCTCACGGTATGTGCCGTCCTCTGTTCTGATCAGGTGCGCAATCGCGCCCTGCTCCGCCTCTGAAACCGCATAGAGGCCGTCTTCTCCATCCGGGATCACATAAGAGGGGTTTTCTATGGAACAGACACATTTTTCTGCCCATCCTCCGTCCTCTGTGGGGTACAGGGCAGCGATCCCGTCCCCTGCTCTGGCAGGCACCCATGCAGGCAGCCGTGTATACTCGCCAACCAGAAACATATGATTTCCTCCTTTATTAGTATCTAAAACATTATATAAACATTATCTACAAGATGCCCTTAATAATCAATTCGCATTTCCGCCAAATGTGAAAGCTCAGAATTGTACACATTGACCGCAGCTTTTTTCCCCTCGGCTTGCTTGACGGAAAAATAAACCTATGTTATTATAAATATAATATAAGATGTTTGGGAGATGTTTCCATGCTGGCCTACCAGAAAACCTATAACCAAATCCTGCAGGATTTGCGCAGTGGCGTATATCCTGTGAATTCTCTGCTCCCGCCGGAACCCAAATTGGAGAGAATCTACGGAGTGAGCCGGACAACTGTACGGCGAGCCATTGCCCAGTTGGCGGACGAAGGGTATGTAAATGTCAGGCAGGGGCACGGAACCGTCGTCCTGAAGAACGTTTACCCGGACGATTCCTTTGCCTACTCCAGATTACATCATTTTGAAAACATTCTTTCTGTGCGCCACACCTCCATCCCGGATCCACAGCATATGACCGCCCGGGGTATGTATGTAGATACCCCGGAGGCGGATGCCAAAATCGCAGAGGCTCTGGAAATTGAAGTGGGCACACCGGTATTTCGTCTTCAGCGGATTTTTTACAGCAGGGACATCCCCCTGATGTACCTCTTTAATTACCTTCGGAAGGATTTCTTTCCGGAGCTGGATCAATACACCAATGAATTCTGGGATCTGTACCCTTTCCTGGTTAAAAAATTCGGCATTCAGTACAAGGGCTGTGTGGAATTCATCTCCGCAACCGCAGCGGATCTGGTTGATTCGCAGATCCTCCATGTAGATCCCGGCACCCCCTTGCTGAAAACCCGCCGCATCGCCCAATGCGATCGGGGGCCCTTGGAGTATGCCATCCTGCACGTTCGCACAGATATCACGGAGCTGTGCATCACCATGGGAGAATCCATTCCGCTGGACCCGTCAAATTAAAAACCGCGTCTGTCACAAGTATGACAGACGCGATTTTTCTTTCACGGAATCTCCCGATAGCCTTCCTCCGTCACGGCGTTCTTCCTTTCGAATTGTCAAAACATCCTTCTAAAACACAGCACCATAAATTGGGAGTTTGAAAAAATGCTGTCATTGCGAACCAGTGCGCAATGACAGCGTTTTTCATGGCAATGACAGGTAATTTGGGGCGCATCCCTACAAACACCAGTTCCCCGCGTTCTACAGCATTGCCCAGACGGCCACGATTGTATTCGTCAAGGAAATATGAATCGATTCAACAGGTACGGAAACTGCCGGCTCAACAGACGGCTTCTCTTCCAGTTGCAGATCAGATTCGCCAGAAACCTCCGCAGCTTCTTCCGTGTAGTCATCCTGCTCTACAGCTGTGCCGGCAGCAGGGAGCAACGACAGAAGAAGCGCTATGGAAAGAAGGAAAGAGCCTATTCTAGGGGCTTTACCGGCGCGCGCGGAGCAGCTTTCGGGCCAGGGACCTCGTTTCGTGAAGCCCATAGTATGCTCCGGTCAGTACGATAAAGATCTCCAGCCGGCCCAGGATCATGCCGATCATTTCCACAACCAGGGTGGCATTGTTGGTCGCCGGTCCTGTCAGCCCAATGGACAGGCCCACCGTGCCCAGGGCGGAGGCAAATTCAAACATGGCCTTTTCCAGACTGCACCCGGAAGTCACTGTGAGAAGCAGCGCTCCAGCAAGAAACAGGAGAAGATAGCAGCCCACGAAGCCCACAGTATCGGAGCAGAGTTCCTCGTCAATTTTGGTTCTTCCCTGTGCTTTCACATAGGTGGGCACATCCACACACCGCTGGGGAAGCAGCTTGCGTTTCATGTTCTGCCCGATCAGGCGCAGAATCAGATAGACCCGGGTCAGCTTCAGGCCGCCTGCTGTAGAACCGATGCCGCCGCCAATCAGCATCAGCAGAATCATCAGTCCGATTGCAAAAGATGGCCAGCTTTCGTAGGATGTCGTTGCGTAGCCGGTGGTGGACAGGGCGGAAGCGGCATTGAAAAGGGCATGGCGCAGCCCCGCCCCCAAACCCATGCTGTCGGAAAGGGACAGGGCCATCAGCGGCACAAAAAGCAACAGCAGAAGAAACAGGAACCGCACCTCGCTGACCTTTGCCGCCTGCCGCCACTTTCCCCGGAGCAAAAGCAGCAGCACCGCGAAATTTGTCGTGCCAATGAGCATCAGCACGATGGTGACAATCTCAATGGAAAGGCTGTAATACTCGCCGATGCTGCTGAGCTTCGTGGAAAAGCCGCCGGTGGACAGGCTGCACATGGCGTGGCAAAGGCTGTCAAACAACGGCATCCCGCAAACCATATATGCCGTCGTACCCACAACCAGGAAAATAATGTACATTTCAAAAATGGTCTGGGCCGTCTGCTTGAGGTTCGGCATCAGTTTGTCCGGGTGTCCCTCCGCGTTGAACAAATCCATGGAGCGTTTGCCGGATACCAGCATGACCATCATCATCACAAAGCCCAGGCCGCCGCAGTATTGCATGAAGCTTCTGTAGAACAGGAAGATGTGGGAAGTCTTTGTCACATCCATCGCGGAAAGCCCGGTGGTTGTCCAGCCACTGACGGATTCAAAGAGAGATTGCACGAATCTCAGCTGCCCCGAAAGGAAGAAGGGCATGGCACCGACTGCAATTCCCCAGAACCAGGTAAAAAGCACGGTGTTGTTGCTGTGCCGCTGAGCAGTCAGACGGTCAGAGCTGAAATAGGCTTCCCGCTTCCCAAAGGCGCATACAAGACCCCCTGCCAGGATAGAGAGCAGCCCGGTCAGCAGAAAGTAGATTGCATAGCCAATGTCCTGCGGATAGAACGGGAGAATTGCCACCGGGGCGATGACCAGCAGACCGATCATGACCATCAGCTTGCCGCGGTTGGAGCAGTCTTTCATTTTTGCCATTTGGCCTCACCGCCCTTTAATTCCAGAATCGCGATTTCCTCCTGCTCGTTTCCCGAGATCAGGACAAGAATGTCTCCCGCCAGAATCCGGGTGTCGCCTCTGGGGATCAGGGTCTGATCCCGGCGGAGGATGCAGCCGATGATGACCTCCTTGGGAAGATTGATTTCCCAGACCTGCTTCTGGGCTGCCGGATCTGTTTCGGTGATGGGCACTCCCAGCAGCTGTACCCGGCCCTCTCCGATGGGGATGGCCTTTGCCATTTCCTCCATGAAAGCCTGCTGCTCAATGATGCTGGTGACGGCGGAAATGGCGCAGACCACGCTGTCCACCCCCATTTTGTAGAAGAAGTCCGTTTTTTGGGGATCGGACAGCAGGGATAAAGTTTTTGGAACCCGGAACTTCTTCTTGCACAGCTCGCAAATCACCAGATTGTCCTCGTCCCGGGGGGTCAGGGCAATGACAAGCTCCATATTCCCGGCCCCTGCATCCTCCAGCACATAAGGCTTGGTTCCATCACCGTGGATGACGGTGAGCTTTTCATTCTCCGCCAGTTTCTCACAGTCGGACAATTCCTTGTTGATGACCGTGACCCGATAGCCCTTTTTCAGCAGAGACTGAGCAAGGGACTTTGCCTTGCTCCTGCCGCCTACCAAAAGTACATTCCCTTTCATGCGCTTACCTCCTTATCCAGCAGCTTGTCGATTTCGTTGGCAGACAGCACTGCCGGGCAGATGGTGTCAATGCCCAACTCCCGGTAGACACATTCCCGCTCCGGGTCATACAGCCGGGAGATTACCCGCCCTACGCAGTAGCATTCCTTTGCCAGCTGGGCAATGAGAATATTGGTGTTGTCGTTGTTGGTAACGGCAATGACGGCATTGGCCCGGGAGATGTCCGCTTTCTTCAGCACATCCAAATCTGTTCCGTCGCCTTCCACCGTCAGCCCGCCAAAGGAGGGAGACAGCTTGCGGAAGGCTTCCTTCTCCTTGTCCAGGATCAGGACGTTTTCACCCTCCTCGGACAGGGTGTTCGCCAGATTGGCGCCCAGCCGTCCGCAGCCCACAATAATGGTGAAGTTTTCCTGCTTTTTGCTTTTCAAGATACTCATTTTGCATTCCTCCTGACCGCGTGACCAATGCCTTTTTCGTCGTATTCGATTTCATAGGGCAAGGGGGCTTCCTGCGGGCAATCGCTCTCGTCATAGGCACAGCCGCCCCGGGAATAAAATGTGCCGTAGTGATCCAGATTTTGCCTTGCCGGTAAGTAGGTAGGGTCCAGCGCGTAGGCTGCCCGGAAGTGCTTCATGGCACCGGGGTGGTCGCCCTCTTTTTCCATAACGATTCCCAGCAGATTGTGGGGCTCCGGCGCATTGGGAAATTCCCCCATGGCCTGGCAAATCATGGCCACGCATTTTTGAAAATCCCGGGCCTTGGCATATTTCCGCACCCCGTCGCAAAGGGCCTGCAGCTGCATGGCGCAGCCGGTCAGTTCCTGTGTCATCATCCTAAAATCCTCCTTTTGCCTCCGGATTGATCTTACGCTGTGATTCTAGCGCGGAAGCCGTGAGTACGGTGTGAGAGATTGCGCATTTCTGTGAGAATTCTGTGAGAAAACACGCCTGCCGGTTTTCCGCAGGGGCACGGTAAATTGGTGTTTGGAGATTTCGTACGCACTGCGTTCTTACTGTAGGGGAGCCATTCATGGCTCCCGTAGAGCAGTACGTTTTCGCCGAAATGCTGGGAATATCGGAATATTTTGCCGCCGGGAGCCATAAATGGCTCCCCTACAGTGTTATCCCAACATTTTCAAAACAGATTGGAAAACACTAATTCCACGATCTGCTTATTAAAGCCGATAACCTAAATTGGTGTTTGTCGAGCAGCCACAAAAAACGAAAAATCTTGTCATCCTGAGCGAAGCGCAGCGTAGTCGAAGGAGCTTGGCACGGAATGGAACCGGCAAACACACAAGCTTTTTCGTTGGGCCGAGATGAATTGACCGGGAATTATTTTCGATCCCGGACATTTTTGGGTGTTCCTTCTGTTTTGCCTCGATTATCCCGTCAAAAGCTGCTTGCCGGTCCAATCCCAGGAAGATCAGGATCCTCGGATGCGTGTTGACAACATCACAAATTCGTGATAAGGTCACATCCATCAGAAAAGGAGAACACCATGAAATCCAGAAAATCCCGGATGATATGCTATAAGGAGGAACCTGTCATGTACTATTGCATTGCTGAAACGCTCAAGCCCATACAGCCTGAAGAGATTTCACGCTGGGAGAAAATTGCTGTCATTCTGAAATCGGAAGATATCGTACACAGCAATCTGCCGTCTGCGCTGCTCCCGCCGGATTCCATGCTTTCCCCCGGAAAAAACACAGGCTGCAGACTGACGGTTGAGCAGAATCGTATTCTTGGTGAGCTTCATATTCCGGCAAAACCACACCAACAGGATAAACATATTGTTTTCACCTGGTGGAACAGCAATCTTCTTTTTGTTGACCCGGACGGAGAAGCTGCCAAATGTATGGAACGGGTCAGAAAAATGCGTCCGCACCATGCGGATGGAGCGGACGATTTGCTGATGGATTTCTATCTTGCCCTGATCACGGATGACCTCTCCCATATTCAGAACATGGAGGAGCGCATTTCCGGGCTGGAGCAAATGGTACTGGATAACCGGACGGAAAAGTTCATCAGGCAAATGAGCCAGCTCAGGAAGGAGCTGAATCAGCATAACAGGTACTACGCTCAGATGAATGATATGGTGTCAACTTTGCAGGAAAACGCCACCGATCTGCTGGATGAATGCAGTTCCGGCAGGCTGCAGTACATTCTTCGCAGACTGAACCGCTTGCAGGAAGAAACCCAGATGCTGCGGGAATATGCAAGCCAGGTCAGCAGCGAATACCAGGCCCAGGTGGATTTGGGACAGAACCGGATCATGAAGCTTTTAACAATCGTAACCACAATTTTCATGCCGCTGTCTTTGATTGCAGGATGGTATGGAATGAACTTTGTCAATATGCCGGAACTTCATTGGGTCTATGGGTATCCGGCAGTAATTGTATTGAGTGCATTGATCGTTGGCGGCTGCATTTTCTACTTCAAGAAAAAGCGGTACTGGTAAACGGAAACGCCCTGGAATGAACTTCCAGGGCGTTTCGTATGGGGTTATTCATCCACCAGCCGGTATCCCACGCCGATTTCGGTGAGGATGTACCGGGGCCTTGCCGGGGACTTCTCAATTTTTCGCCGCAGCCCTGCCATCAGCGCTCGGAGAGCCTGGGTGTCGTTTCCGTAGCCCGGGCCGTAGAGTTCCCGGATGATGTACTGGGTGGTCAGTACCTTGCCCATATTTCGGAACAGCAGGGACAAAAGGCTATACTCCATGGGGGTCACATGAAGCTCCGTCCCATCCAGAAATACCAGATGCCGTTCGAGGTCAATGGACAGCCCGCCCACGGAATAAACCGTCTGTTGGGTCGCCCCGGTGGTTCGGCGGGAATGCCGCAGAGCCACCCGGATCCGGGCCATCAGCTCCGTGGCGGAGAAGGGCTTGGTCAGGTAGTCGTCCGCCCCATTATCCAGCGCGGCGGCTTTTTCGTTGTCCTGATCCCGGGCGGAGACCACGATGATGGGCACCTCCGACCACTCCCGCACCTTTTTGATGACCTCCATGCCGTCAAAATCCGGCAGCCCCAAATCCAGCAGCATCAGGTCAACCTGGTTGGACACCAACTGGGACAGGGCTCCCTGGGCATTTCCGGCAGTGAGACAGGGAAAGCCCTCCTGTTTCAGGGTGTAGGTGATAAAGTTGCGGATTTGGGCATCGTCCTCCACAACCAGAATCCATTCACTTCTCAACGGCTTCTCCCTCCTTCAGTGGCAGGGTAAAGGTAAATTCCGCCCCTTTTCCATCGGTTCGATTTTGGGCGTGGATGCTGCCGCCGTGGGCGGTGACGATGGACTCGCAGATGGCAAGCCCCAGACCGATGCCCCGTTTGGCATCCGGGCCTTTTCCCTGAGTGGTGTAAAACATCTGGAACACATGGGGCAGGTCCCGCTCGGAAATGCCGGTGCCCCGGTCGGCAACTGTAAAAACAGCAAAATCGTTGTCCTTAAAGACCGTCACGGAGATTTCCTCCCCGGGCTGGGTGTGCTTTATCGCATTGTCCAGAAGATTCACCAGCACCTGTCCAATAAGCCTTGCATCCATGGGCACCATCAGAAGATCGTCAGGAATCTCCACAGCAATTTCCCGCTCCGGCGCGCGCTTGCTGATAGCCAACACCGCCGCGCCGATGACTTCCTCTACGGCCTCCGGCTGCTTGTTCAGTGTCAGGCGGCCGTCCTGAAGCCGGGTCAGGCTGAGAATGTTTTCCACTAGGGAGTGCAGCCAGTCCGCGTCCCTGTAGATACCCTCCGCCAGAGAAAACCGGGCATCGGTTTTGTCCGTCATGTCCATAATCATTTCACTGGTGCCCATGATGCCCGCCAGCGGTGTCCGCAGGTCATGGGAAATGGCCCGGAGGAGATTTCCCCGGTAGCGCTCCTGATTGGCTTCCTCCCGGGTGCGAATGCGCTCTTTCATCACCCGCAGGCGATCCATCGCCAGAGCCGTGCTTTCCAGCATGGAATGAAGAAGCTTCTTTTGCTGCTCCGTCAGTCCTTCTGCCCGGTCTTTGGGAATGCGCAGAATGCCGAGGACGGATTCGCTTCCGTAGATGGGCCAATCGCAGAATTCCTCCCCTGAATCAAAGTCCGTCCGCAGATTCTCGATGCGGTGCCGGATTCCGTCGGGGTCGGAAACGCTGCGCCGCACCTGCTCCGTTTGGGTTTTCTGCTGAATAAAGGTGCGCTCCGGCTGCCCCTGCTCGTCAAAGCACAGGCAGGCGGCCTTGCAGTCCATAGTGCTGCTGATGGTCTGCACCGCGATCCGGGCAATATCCTCCACACTTTCCGCGTCTGTCAAATGGCTGGTCAGGTGGTACAGCGCACTGGCTTCCTGCTCGTTGCGGACAGCCTCCGCTGTCATCTTTTTCGCCTTAGAGGTAAGGGCGCTGGTGATAACAGAGGTCATAGCCATGATGGCAAAGGTGATGAAATAGG
>CALYTB010000036.1 GCA_945486035.1 uncultured Clostridia bacterium | reverse complement strand
CTCCCCTACAGTAAGGACGAAGTGCGTTTGAAAACTGTAAACAACAATTTATTGTTAAGCGAGTACGCTCCCGTGGTTACATGGAGAATTCGATGGTGCCTCCGCCGAGGACCAGGTTGTCCTGGTAGAGGACCACGGCCTGACCGGGGGTGATGGCGCGCTGAGGGGCTTCAAAATCCACCCGAATCCGTCCGTCGGCGAGAGGAGAAACCGTGGCGGGACTGCCTGTGCGGGTGTGGCGGGTTTTCGCGGTGACCGCTATGGGTTGGGTCAGGGCAGGGAAGGGAATCCAGTTGCAGTTACCGGCGATCAGGCTGCTGTGAAAGAGCATTTCCGAGGGGCCAACCGTGACCGTGTTGGCTTCCATATCCTTCCCGCAGACGTACACCGGCTCTCCCATGGCAAGGCCCAGCCCCCGCCGCTGGCCGATGGTATAGGCTACCGCGCCCCGATGGGTGCCCACCCGATTGCCCTGGGAATCCAGGAAGGGGCCTTCGGGATAGTGCTTTCCGGTGTAGCGTTCCAGAAATGCCACATAATCTCCCTCCGGAACGAAGCAGATGTCCTGGCTGTCCCGCTTGCGGGCGTTGACAAAGCCGTTTTCCCGGGCGATTTCCCGCACTTGGGTCTTGGTGAGCTCCCCCAGGGGGAACTGGGTATGGGAGAGCTGATGCTGGGTCATGGTATACAGGAAATAGGTCTGATCCTTATCGGCATCCGCCGCCGTGAGCATCAGATACCGGCCGGTTTCCGGGTCCCTTCGGATCCGGGCATAATGGCCGGTAACCACATAGTCGCATTCCAGCTCCAATGCCCGGCGCAGAAGATGGTCAAATTTCAGATACCGGTTGCAGTCGATACAGGGGTTGGGGGTCAGGCCCCGCTCGTAGGCTTTCACAAAGCGGCAGATCACGTTCTGCTCAAAATCATCCCGGAAGTTAAAAACATAGTGGGGAATCCCAAGTCTACGTGCCACACTTCGGGCATCCTCCACGTCCTCCAGGGTGCAGCAGGTTTTCGTATCTTCCATTCCGATGTCTTCATTATTATATAAACGCATAGTGGCGCCGATGCAGCTGCAGCCGGCACGAAGCATCAGCAGGGCCGCCACGGAGCTGTCCACGCCTCCGCTCATGCCGATGAGCGCCTTTGGATTTGTCATCATTTGACACGCCTCCTATCTCAAAAACCGGGCAGATTGTTACGCGAACGAGTATAGCAACAGCCGATTCCGATGTCAAGCGGGCTGACTGAGTCGTTGACTGATGGGAAAATGTTTCAATACTTCCGAAATATGGGATAAAAGATACAATAATCAATGGTAAAAATCAAAAGATTACGGGATAAGAAAAAAGAGTAACAAAAATGTAATAAAAATTAAAAAAGGGGTTGCAATTTGTAAATTAGTTTGTTATAATACCGTTACTTACCAAAAGACAACACCAGAAAAGGAGTAAGTGAGTCATGAAAAGATTTGTATGTTTCCTGTTGACGTTCCTCATGATCGTGAGCTTAGTGCCCGCCACTGTGCTCACTGCTTCGGCAGCCTCCTCGCTGAAGACCAGCGACCAGGCTATCGAAATGATCAAGCAGTTCGAGGGCTTCTCTGAAAAAGCCTATCAGGATGTGGGTAGTTCCCAGTGGTACATAGGCTACGGGACAAGCATTTCCGATCCCAATGCGTATGTGGACGGGATTACCAAGACCGAAGCCACGGAGCTGCTGAAAAACCATATCCGGGATGTGGTGGATAAGGCAATCAATAACTTCGCCAAGAATAATAACATTGCATTCACCCAGTATCAGCATGACGCTCTGGCATCTCTGACCTACAACTGCGGCAGCGGCTGGACCAACTCTACCGACTCCCTGTGCCAGGCGATTCGGAACAGCAAGAAAGGCAATGAGCTGATCAATGCCTTTGCCTCCTGGTCCGGCTCCACCGTTGATTCTGACTACTTCCGGGGACTGATGAACCGGCGTCTTGCCGAGGCCAATCTGTACCTGAACAACATCTACTCCAGCGCAGCGCCCTCCGGCTATTCTTACGTCATTCTCGACAGCAACGGCGGCACCGGCGTGAGCAAGGCGTACGCTTACATCGTGTCCTCCTCTCCCGTGCTGACCCTGAAGCCCACCAAGACCGGGGATACCTTCCTGGGCTGGTATCTGAAGGACGAAAAGAAGGGCACCGAGACCCCTATTACGGTTCTGGACAAGACCACTTCCAAGAAAACCCTGGTTGCCAAGTGGCAGAACGGTTCCGATGAGGTTACTGCCAAGTATACCATCAACTCCTCTGAGGCCGCTTCCAAGACCGTGTATGGAGAGGCGGATCTGGAATCCACCAATATCGGCACCCTGAAGGCCAACAGCAAGTTCGAGGTCTCCTTTGAGAAGGTTGTTGGAGATGTCAAGTGGGTCTACGGAAAAGGCACCAATACCAAGGGCAAGTCCATTATCGGTTGGGTGGCCTACAAGAACATCAAGAACGAGGATCTGACCTCTGACAAGGTTCTTGCCACCGGCACCGTGACCGCCACCACCCTGAATGTTCGGGAGGCTGCCACTACCGCCAGCGAGGTTGTGGCCGGCGGTTCCCTGAAGAAGGGCGACGTGGTCAAGATTCTGGCCTACAAGAATGAGTACACCGCTACCGGCACCAGCAGCTGGGGCAAGATTGCCTTCAACGGCGGCTACGGCTGGGTCAACCTGGCCTATGTGGATCTGCGGGACGCCACGGCGGAGGATAATACCTCCTTGGCAGGCAAAACCGGTAAGATTGTCAATGCCGATACGGTCAATGTCCGCTCCTCTGCGGGCGTGACCAGCACCAACCTGAAGGGCACCATCGCCAAGAATACCAAGGTTACCATCTACGAAACCCAGCAGGTCGCCGGCGGCACCACCTGGGGCCGCATCAAGTGGAACAACAATCTGAACGAGGGCTGGGTCTACATGTACTACGTCCAGGTGGACGGCCAGAGCAATGGCAGCACCAGCGGCGGCAGCAGCTCCGAGGTTGCCATCTACACCGGCGTGGTCAGCAGCAACACAAACCTGAACATCCGCCGCAACCCCAGCGTTTCCTCTACCCAGGTCGGCTCCCTGCCCAAGGGCACCAAGATCAACATCTATGAGGAGACCACCACCAAGGGTGTGAAGTGGGGCCGCACGGACAAGGGCTGGGTTTGCCTGCAGTACGTGACCCTCACCGCCACCGGGAATAAGCCCAGCAACGGCGCGGAGCATGTGGTTGTGAAGAAGGTCGGCACCATTACCGCCTCCGCTCTGACCCTGCGTAAGGATGCCACCAACAACTCCGAGGCTCTGAAGACCCTTGCCAAGGGTGATGTTGTGACCATCGTGGAGCAGAAGGAAGAGGCAACCTCTACCGGCACCAAGCTGTGGGGCAAGGTTACCGTGGACGGCGTCACCGGATGGATCAACCTCGCCTACGTGGATGTTAAGGACGTTACCGAAACCATTCCCGACCAGCCTGTGAACCCCGCAACCGGTGTCTACGGCAAGATCGTGAACTGCGTCAATGTGAACGTCAGATCTGCTGCCGGCGTCAGCAATACGCTGGTCAAGACGCTGCCCAACGGCACGCAGGTGACCGTGTACGAGCAGACCGTAGTGAACAATAAGTCCTGGTGCCGCATCAAGGACGGCTGGGTGTGCATGGACTATGTGCAGATCACTGGCACTGTACCCGGCGCCGGTTCCGGAAGCGGGTCCAGCGGCAGCAACTCCGGCACGATTTCCGGTCCTGTTACCGGCACCGTGAACAGCAACATCGACCTGAACGTCCGTGTGGCCGCCGGCCTGGGCAATACCAAGATCGGCTCCCTGAAGAAGGGGACCACCGTCACCGTCACCGAACAGAAGGTGGCCGACGGCATGACCTGGGGCAAGATCAGCTACAACGGCTCCACCGGTTGGATCTGCATGAGCTATATTACCATCCAGTCCAACTCTGCTTCCGGCACCGGCGTCATGGGCACCATTGCCCGCTGCTTCAGCCACGTGAACGTCCGCAGCGCGCCCGGCGTGGGCAACGCTCTGGTGGGCACCATTCCTGTGGGCACCCGCGTGGAAGTCTACGAGAAGAAGCTTTACAACGGCGTGTACTGGGGCCGCGTGGCTCAGGGCTGGATCTGCATGCAGTATGTGCTCCTGGATGCGGAGCTGCCCGAGGCTACGGAACCCACCACCAAACCCACCAACGGGTCCGATGTTGAGTCCGAGAAGGTCAACCCCAAAGCTGCCGTGACCTATACGTTCACCGGCTCCGTGAAGGAGACGCTGAATGTCCGCAAGGATGCCATTGCCACCAGTGATCAGGCAGGAACCCTGAACGCCGGCACCACCGTGAACATCCTGGCCCTGAAGGCCGGCAAGGATAACGCCAACGAGATCTGGGGCAAGATTAACGACTATGGTACTCCCGGCTGGATCAACCTGGCCTATGTGAATTACGAGATTAAGGGCTTCGTCCAGTCCAGCACCCTGACGGTGTTCGCTTCCGCCAGCGCCGGCAGTGAGGATATCGGCACCATTAAGCTCAATGATGAGGTTACCGTGAATGCCGTGAATGTGGAAGGCAGCACTGTCTTCGGTAAGATCGCGGTTGTGAAGCAGGACGGCACTCTGAAGTATGATTACCTGGGCTGGATTGATATGTCCAAGCTGGGCAGCGAGAAGATCAGCGTAACGCCTGAGCTCTCCGCTACCAAGAACGAGTCCCCTGTCAGAATCAAGGGCAAGACCACTTCTCTGGTCAGCGTCTACACGACCCTGGATGCCAATGAGGTTGCCTTCAACCTGATCGCCAACGCGGATGTCTACATCCAGGACTATGTGGCGGATCACGGCAAGATTTGGGGCAAGGTTGTGGGCGTTGTAGACGGAAAGGATGTATACGGCTTTGTGGACATCGCCAAGACCATCTACGTCTTCACCTCCACCAGAACCGTTAAGGAAGCGCTGAATGTCCGCAGTGTCTACGGAAGCACCGCTGAGGATACCGTGGTTGGCCAGCTGGATGCCGGTGTGACCATCACCCTCACCGCCCTGGCTGTGGATTCCAACGGCAATGTCTGGGGCCAGCTTCAGAGCTGCACCGATAAGGACGGCAAGGATGTCAGCGGCAACTGGGTCAACCTGACCTACACCCAGTGGTAATTACTTTACTAACTCCTAAGGAACATACAGCGAATCCCCTCACGGCGAAAGCCGTGGGGGGATTTGCTGCGGGAACAGGGTGCGGGGTAATACAGGGAAGGCTATGGATTACAAATTGTTGTTTACAGCATAAATAGAGCTGTCATTGCGAGACCAGTCCGCTTAAGTGGTCGTGGCAATCCCCCAACTTTTCAGACCGCTACCGTAGACGGAACCCCCGTTTTACGAACTTCTCGGAAGAACCGGGGGATTGCCACGTCGCTGCGCTCCTCGCAATGACAGCGTTTTTCGGCGCTAAACAACAATTTATCTCCTTGATAGCCGGATGGTTTTTATTGCATCCGGGGTGGGGATGTGGTATGATGGGGAAAACGCAAAGGGAGGCTTCTGAATGAGCAGAGCGGATGAATTGTACAAGGCTACCTGCCGGGATATTCTGGAAAACGGTTTCAGCGACGAGAACCTGGAGGTACGTCCCCATTGGGCGGACGGCACTCCGGCCCATACTATCAAAAAATTCGGAGTGGTGAACCGGTACAATCTGGCGGAGGAGTTCCCCATCATGACCCTGCGGCGGACCTACTGGAAAAGCGCCGTGGACGAGCTGCTGTGGATCTGGCAGAAGAAGTCCAACCGGATCGCGGACCTGGGCAGCCATGTCTGGGACGAGTGGGCAGGGGAGGATGGCACCATCGGCAAGGCCTATGGGTACCAGCTGGGAATCAAGCACCAGTACAAAGAGGGAATGTTTGACCAGGTGGACCGGGTGCTGTATGATTTGAAGCACAACCCGGCCTCCCGGCGGATCCTGACCAATATCTACAATTTTGAGGATCTGCACGAGATGAACCTGTACCCCTGCGCCTACTCCATGACCTTCAATGTGACGGGGGACACCCTCAACGCCATACTCAATCAGCGCTCCCAGGATATGCTGACCGCCAACAACTGGAATGTGGTTCAGTACGCGGTGCTGACCCACATGATGGCGCAGGTTTCCGGGCTGAAGGTGGGGGAGCTGGTGCACGTGATCGCGGACTGCCACATCTACGACCGGCATATTCCTGCGGTGAAGGCCATGCTGGAAAAGGACGGGTTTGAAGCACCCAAGTTCCGGATGGATGAAACCATCACCGATTTCTATGCCTTTACCAAGGATTCCTTCCGGATGGAGGATTACAAATACCATCCCTTTGATTTTGAAATTCCCATGGCGATCTGAGGTATTCGATGGAACTGATAGTTGCGGTATATGACGATTGGGGCATTGGAAAGGACGGAACCCAGCCCATTGCCCTCAGCGCGGACCGGAAGTTTTTCCGGGAAGCCACCCGGGGGGCTATGGTGATCGCGGGAAGGCGTACCATTGAGGATTTCCCGGGAAAGAAGCCCCTGCCCGGGCGGGTGAATGTGGCGCTGAGCCGCAGTGGCATGGAAATCCCTGGTTTTACCACCTGCGCCAGCCCGGAAGAAGCCATGGAACTGGCGAAAACTGTCCGACGGGCTATGGTGATCGGCGGAGGAAGCATATACCGGCAGATGCTGCCGTACTGCGATACTGCCTATGTGACCAGGGTGCATGTGACGCCGGATTCCGATACCTTATTCCCAAACCTGGACGAGGATGAGCAGTGGAGCCAGACGGAAGTCCTCCAAAGCGGGGAGGAAAATGGGATTCGCTATGAGATGCTGCTGTATAAAAGAAGAGAGGCAGATCCGCATAGCTCAGAAAACAGGTAAATTGTTGTTTACAGCATAAATAGAGCTGTCATTGCGAGACCAGTCCGCAGACTGGTCGTGGCAATCCCCCAACTTTTCAGACCGCTACCGTAGACGGAACCCCCGTTTTACGAACTTCTCGGAAGAACCGGGGGATTGCCACGTCGCTGCGCTCCTCGCAATGACAGCGTTTTTCGGCGCTAAACAACAATTTTCCGCGCCGATATGGGAATTCGATATAGGCAATAGAATATGAAAATGCCTGACGCGAGGGACGCGTCAGGCATTTTGATTTGTGAGGGGTTTTATGCTATAACAGGATTTCCGAATGAAAATACTGTTCCTGAAAGGCCAGCTGCTTTTGAATTTCCTCCGGGGAAAACGTTGTGCCCACGGGGGCTACCACCCATTTGTCCTCTACATCGTCCAGACGGTGGACGACCGCGATCACCTCTCCGGTGAATTCGGCCACAGGAACCTCTACGCCCAGAATATATGCATCCTGTTCTTCGCCGTCCGGGGCCGGGATGCCCCGGATGTAACCGTAATTGATGGGGTAGAGGATGTCCGGGTGGTTGGGATGACGTGTCCCCAGGGGGCGGTCTACGGTGACGGTTACAATCCTACCGGCCATTGCGGCCTCCCCGGGGTTTTCCGGCACGGCTTGGGGCGGTAGCCTTTTTGGGAGCTTGTGGCTTCCGGCTGGGGGATGGCTTTTTTGCGGCGGCTTTTGGTGAGGGAGCGGAGCAGCCTCCGGCTTTGGGAGGGACGGCGCGGATCAGGCACTTGGGGCCGGAGCCGATGAGATCCTCCCGGTGGGCGGTGAGGAGGGCTTCCCGGACCAGGTAGTAGTTTTTCGGATTCCGATACTGGATCAGCGCCCGCTGCATGGCCTTCTCGTGGGGGTCCGTAGGAACGTAGACCGGGTCCATGGTCCTAGGGTCCAGGCCGGTATAGTACATCACCGTGGATAAGGTGGAGGGGGTGGGGTAGAAGTCCTGCACCTGCTCGGGGTTGTAGCCCATCTCCCGGATGTATTCCGCCAGCTCAATGGCCTCCTTCAGAGTGGAGCCGGGATGGCTGGACATGAGGTAGGGGACAAGGTACTGATTCATCCCATACTGCTTGTTCAGGGCGAAATACTTGTCCACAAATTTGTTGTACACGGCGTTCCGGGGCTTGCCCATCCGGGAAAGAACCGCGTCGGAAACGTGCTCTGGGGCAACCTTCAGCTGGCCGGAAATGTGGTACTGCACCAGCTCCTTGAAGAAGGTATCCTTTTTGTCCGAGAGCAGATAGTCAAAGCGGATGCCGCTGCGGACGAATACCTTCTTAACCCCGGGAAGTTTGCGCAGCTTGCGAAGCAGGGCAACATAATCGCTGTGATCGGCGTTCATATTTTTGCAAGGGGTGGGGTAGAGGCACTGACGGCCGCCGCAGGCGCCCTTGGTCAGCTGCTTTTCGCAAGCCGGGTGCCGGAAGTTGGCGGTGGGTCCCCCAACATCGTGGATATAGCCTTTGAAATCCGGGTCCTTCACCATCTGCTCCGCTTCCCGGAGGATGGATTCGTGGCTGCGGGTCTGGACGATCCGGCCCTGGTGGAAGGTCAGGGCGCAGAAAGAACAGGCCCCGAAGCAGCCCCGGTTGCTGACCAGGCTGAATTTGACCTCCTCAATGGCGGGAACACCCCCGGCTTTTTCATAGCTGGGGTGGTAGGTGCGGCAGTAGGGAAGGTCGTATACTTCGTCCATTTCCTGGGTGGTCAGGGGCTTCTGAGGCGGGTTCTGCACCACATAGAGATTCCCACAGGGCTCGGCCAGCCGTTTGGCAGTGAAGGGGTCGCAGTTTCCGTACTGGATGCGAAAGCTCTCGGCGTAGCTTCGTTTGTTCGACTTCACTTCTTCATAGGACGGCAGAAAAACGGTGGGCAGGCTCTCGTCCGGCCGGGCGGTTTTGTAGACGGTGCCGTCGATGTAGGTGATGTCTTTCACGTCCATGCCGGCGTTCAGAGCATCCGCGATTTCCACAATGCTCTTTTCTCCCATGCCGTACATGAGCAGGTCCGCCTGGGAATCCAGGAGAATGGAGCGTTTTAGACTCTCGGACCAGTAATCGTAGTGGCTTAAGCGCCGAAGGCTGGCTTCGATGCCGCCGATGAGAATGGGAACATCCTTGTAGGTGCGGCGGATCAGGTTACAGTAGACCACGGTGGCGTAGTCCGGCCGTTTCCCCATGACACCGCCGGGGGTGAAGGCATCGGTTTTCCGGCGGTGCTTGGTGACGGAATAGTGGTTCACCATGGAGTCCATATTTCCGCCGGACACCAGAAAGCCCAGCCGGGGCCGGCCGAATACATCGATGGACTTGGGATTCTTCCAGTCCGGCTGGGAGATGATGCCCACGCTGTAGCCATGGTGCTCCAGAATCCGGCTGATGATGGCGTGGCCGAAGGAGGGGTGGTCCACATAGGCATCGCCAATGATGTAGACAAAATCGCACTGCTCCCAGCCCCGAGCGCGCATTTCCTGTTTGTTGATGGGAAGAAATTCCATAGTGTTCTCCTTACAGACCGGTTTCCAGCAGCTTCCGGCAGAGCTTGGAATAGATGCGCTCCAGAAACCAGGGTTCCGTGACCTTCCGAGGAAGCTCGGCTACGGGAATCCAGGCAACACCGCTGTTTTCGTCCGGCTTTACACGCAGCGGTTCGCCTGGGTCAGCCTCAAAAAGGTAGGTCACATTCAGGTGCAGATGGGAGGAAACGTACTGCCCCCGTTTGATATGGCCGTCCACGGTGAGAATTTCCAGGGAGAAAATGTCGGGGGAGAGAAGCTTCAGTGTATGGATGCCGCTTTCCTCCAGGATTTCCCGCTGGGCCACCTGCAGAAGGTCTGTTTCGCCGTCCGCATGGCCGCCCATCCAGGACCAGGAGTTATAGATGTTGTGGTAGATCATCAGAACGCTCGCTCTGTCGGGGCTCACCACCCAGCCGGAGGCGGTCATGTGGGCAGTGGTGTTGTCCCGGGTGAAGATGGTATCGCTGCTTTGCAGAAGGGACAGAAGCTTGGGCTTGTCCGCTGCCTCCTGATCGTTGAAGGGGGTATAGGCCCTGATCCGGTTGGTTAGTTCCATGTCAGCTCGGCTCCTTGCGGGACAGTTTCTTTTTGGTGCCGTCGGGCTCTACGATATAGGTGTTTTCCAGCTGACCCACCAGGTTCGCTTTTACGGAATCGATGTAGATTCGGCGGAGTTTATCCCGTTCCTGAAGTTCTTCGGATGTCAGGCCGGTGGTTTTTGCTTTTCGGGCCAGTTCGTTGATTCTGGCAATGACTTCGTTCATCTGCATAGTACGTTTCCTCACACATAGCGGTGGATGACCACCGAAATTCGGTCTTTCTTTGTTTTCCCGCCCACGGCGGCAAGTTGGATTTTTCCCAGGCCCCGGACGGAGATCTTCATACCCTCGGCAACGGGCTTGTCCGGCTTTTCACAGGGGAGGCCGTCAACGGCGGCTTTGCCGGTTTGAATATACTGACAGGCAAGACTTCTTCCGATACGGAAGCCGGAGCTGATGACACTATCCAGGCGCAGGGATGCCAGCGTGTCCTTAATCTCCTTTACCTCCGGTGCGGGTATGCTGGCTTCTGTCAGAGGTATTTGCCGGATATGAACCCGGGTGCGGCCTGCGGAGGTGAAGTTCTGGAGGATATAGGGGGCAATTTCCGCTGTGACGAAGAAGTCGCAGCTCCCTTTGTCCACGCAGATATCCCCTACGGTTTCCCGGCCGATGCCGGCACCCATCAGCGCCCCCAGAAAGTCCCGGTGGCTGAGGGAGTCCTCCAGATAGAAGGTGCAGCGAAGACACACCACGGGGCTGTCTTCCTCCATGAGGGCGCTCTCCTCCAGGTAGTCGGGAAGAAATACCAGCATTTTCCGCTCGGCCTCCGGGTAACCGCCGAAAGCGTACAGGCCCTCCGGCTGGCCGAAAAGGTAGCGGGCCATTTCCAACTCCCGGGGGGAGAGAAAGCAGGTATTTGCCGGGATGTTTTTGCGGATACCTGCGTTGATTTTGTCCCACAGCTTGGCAAGGAGCAGCCTGTCCTCGCCGCTGTGGGCGATTTTGTCAATATTGGATCGATCCATGATGCCTCCGGATTCAGGTGGGGATGCGAAGATAAATTGGTGTTTATACTACGCGTTTCAAATTTCCTGTCATTGCGAACCAGTCCGCAGACTGGTGTGGCAATCCCCCGGTTGAATGGTACCAGGTAACGATTATCACCAAAAACCGCGGAAACGCCTATCCTTTCGGGTGCTTTTCGGAACATTCCCCCTCTAACCGGGGGATTGCCACGACCAGTCTGCGGACTGGTCTCGCAATGACAGAAAACATTGAGGCAAAGCCACTAAACAACAATTTATCGCACAGTGGGGTCTTTGAAAAGCATTATAGCATATATTTTGTGCCGAGGGAAGAATTATCTTGTGGAAACAGAGGAAATGGAGTATAATATTTGCCAAATGAAAAAGCGGAGTGAAAATGTGATGGTAATCGGGATTATTGGCGCGGGGGCTTCGGGGATGGCGGCGGCGCTGGCAGCTGCGGAGCTGCCGGAGGCGCGTGTTGTGTTGCTGGAGCGGCAGGCTCGGGTGGGCAGAAAGCTCCAGGCCACGGGAAACGGACGGTGCAATCTGACGAACCTCCATGCCCTGCGTGGGGGCTACCATGGACAGGAGCCGGACTTCTGGGGCAAGGCCCTGGAGCGCTTCGGGCCGGAGGAAACCCTGGGATGGTTCCGGGGACTGGGCCTGTTTACCGTGGCGGAGGAATCCGGACGGGTATATCCTTACTCCGACCAGGCCAACTCTGTGGTGGATGTGCTTCGGTTTGCCCTGGACAGGCCGAATATTACGCTGAAAACCGGGTTTGAGGTGGAGAAAGTGCGGAAAACCTCTGCTGGGTTCCGGGTGGAGGGCGCAGGGGAAACGGTGGAATGTGACCGCCTTATCGTGGCCTGCGGAGGTCTTGCCGGTACGAAGCTGGGGGGAAGCATGTCCGGCTACAAGCTGCTGCGGAGCCTGGGACACCACTGCACAAAGCTGCGTCCGGCCCTGGTTCAGCTAAAAACCGGATGGAGCGGCGTTGCCGCGCTGAAGGGTGTCCGGGCTAACTGCCATGCGGAGATTTACCGGGGGGAGACTTTGATTTCCCGGAGTACCGGGGAATTGCAATTTACGGAATATGGCCTGTCCGGGCCGGTGATTTTTGAGATTTCCCGGGATGTTTGCCAGGGGGCCGGAGACTGGAGGTGCCGGTTGGACTTCCTGCCGGAGGTTTCCCGGGAAGAGCTTGCCGGGGAATTGCTCCGAAGAAAGGGTACCCGGCTCCCGGTTTCCGAACTGCTGACCGGGATTCTCCACAACCGTCTGGGACGGGTACTGGCCCAGGCAGTGGGAATCGTGGGGAGCGGCTTCGCGGCGGAGGTTTCGGAGGACAGCCTCTGGAATCTGGCGCAGACCGTGAAGGGCTTTGAGGTATCGCTCACCGAGCCGCTGGGTATGGACAGCGCCCAGGTGACGGCGGGGGGAATCCTCACCTCGGAATTTGACCCGGAAACGTTGGAAAGCCGTCTGGTGCCGGGGCTTTACGCCTGCGGCGAGGTGCTGGATGTGGATGGGGACTGCGGCGGCTACAATCTGCAATGGGCATGGAGCTCCGGCCGTCTGGCGGGAACTTCTGCCGGGAGGAACATGATATGATTCGTTTGCGGGACATTTCTTTGCCCCCGGAGCACAACGCCCATCAGCTTACCTTTGAGGCTGCAAGGATGTTGCGTGTTCCCAATTCCAAAATCAAACAGCTGCGCCTGGTGCGCCGCAGTGTGGATGCCCGGAAGAAGCCGGAGGTTCGGATTATTTATACCGTGGATGTGGCGGTGGAGGGAAATGAGCAAAAGATTCTGAAGCAGAGCGGCTGCAAGCGGGCTTCCCCGGCGCCGGTGTGTGCCTACCGGGTTGCAAAAATCCGAAACGTTTCCGGGAATCGCCCCGTGGTGGTGGGCTTCGGCCCGGCAGGCATGTTCGCGGCGCTGGTGCTGGCCATGGCGGGCCTCAGACCATTGGTACTGGAACGGGGAGAGGATGCCGGGACCCGGCACCAAAAGGTGCAGCGCTTCTTTGAAACCGGACAGTTGGACCCGAAAAGCAATGTGCAGTTTGGCGAGGGAGGGGCGGGGACCTTCTCGGACGGAAAGCTGAACACCGGAGTGAACAATCCCAGAATCGGGTGGATTCTGGAGCAATTTGTGAAGGCGGGAGCCCGGGAGGACATTCTCTACGATGCCAAGCCCCATGTGGGCACCGATGTGCTGCTGACGGTGGTGCAGAATCTGCGCAAACGGATTCTGGAGCTGGGAGGCGAGGTGCGATTCCAGACCAAGGCAGAACGGCTGAAGCTGGAAAGCGGAATGCTTCGGGGCGTGGTGACGGATTCCGGGGAGGAGATTCCCTGCGACCACTGCATCCTCGCCATCGGTCACAGTGCCCGGGATACCTTCCGAATGCTGGAGCAGTTGGGCGTACCTATGGAGCCCAAGCCCTTCGCCATGGGGGTGCGGATTGAGCAGAAGCAGGAAACCATCAATCTGGCACAGTACGGGAAGGAGAATCCCGCGCTGCCGCCTGCGGATTACAAGCTGGTGGAGCATCTTGCGGAAGAAACGGTATATACTTTCTGTATGTGCCCCGGAGGGTATGTTGTGGCCGCGGCTTCCGAGGAGGGAGGCGTTGTGACCAACGGAATGAGCAACGCCGACCGGGATGGGGAAAATGCCAACGCTGCCCTGCTAGTGACGGTGAAACCGGAGGAATTCCCCTACGAGGGGCCTCTGGGCGGCGCCAGATGGCAGGAAGAGATTGAGCGCAAGGCCTATGCAGTCAGCGGGAGCTACCATGCCCCCGCCCAGACCGTGGGAGATTTCCTGGCGGGAAGACCCAGCTCCGGCCCCGGGAAGGTGCTCCCCACCTACCGGCCCGGGGTGCACTGGTGCGATCTGGGAGAGGTTCTGCCCCAGAAGCTGGTACGGGCCATGAAGGAGGCCATCCCCAGGCTGGACGGGAAGCTCCGGGGTTTTGGGAATGCCGAAGGGGTTCTCACCGCCCCGGAGACCAGAAGCTCCTCCCCGGTGCGGATTCTTCGGGATGAGAATCGGGAATCTCCGGTGCGTGGACTGTACCCCACGGGAGAGGGAGCCGGTTATGCCGGGGGGATCATGTCTGCGGCCATCGACGGTATGATGACCGCAGAGAAAATTTTGGAGATGATGGGAGGAACCCGGAATGGATGAAAAATTGATCAGGAAACATCTTCGCCGGGAATTCCGGATGATTGGATGGCTCCTGGTGGCGTATTTTGGAATCCTGAACATTATGGCGATGGCCGCCGCTTTTTCGGAAGCGGGCTGTCAGATCCTGAGGGCCCTGAGCCGGGGAGAATTCCTGAGAAATGTGGATCTTGATGGGATTCTGGGAAACGGCTGGGGGTATATCATCACGGTGGCCATCGGAATGCTGTTCCTGTTTTGCTGGAAGGAGGACCGGTTCTGGAGGGAATCGGTGCTTTCCTGCCATGGCAGGATGCGCGCGGGCGATTTTGCGGTGCTGGCCTGCCTGTGCATGGCCGCCCAGCTGGTGAACAGCCTGTGGGTTTCCGGACTGGAATCGGTGATGAATCTATTTGACAGGTCCGTCACGGGAATACTGGAAAACGTATCCGGGAAAAGCGATACCTTCAGCATGTTCCTGTATGCGTCCATTCTGGCGCCCATCTCTGAGGAGCTGATCTTTCGGGGGTATATTCTGCAAACCCTCCGGCCCTATGGGAGAAAGTTTGCCATTGTGTGCTCGGCGTTTCTCTTCGGGGTGTTTCACGGGAATCTGCTTCAGACACCCTATGCCTTCCTGATGGGTTTGATTCTGGGGTATGTAACCCTGGAATATCACATCGGATGGTCGGTGGCACTGCATGGATTCAACAACCTGGTACTGGCGGATCTGCTGGCCCGTGTGACGGAAGGGCTCAGCGAACAGATTGCCGGAACGGTGAGCCTGGTGCTGCTGGGCGGCGCAACCATTGCCGCTGGGGTTGTTCTGATCGTCAAACGCGGACAAATTGGACAGTACCTCAGGTCGGAATGGATGGACCGGCGGTGCGTAAAATGCTTCTTCACCAATTCCGGTGTAATCGCCCTGACGGTGCTGATGGCGTTGAACGCCTTGGTTGTGATGGGGTAGTTTCCTGTACGGCTTGCTCAGAGAGGTAAATTGTTGTTTACAGAATTAACGCTGTCATTGCGAGACCAGTCCGCAGACTGGTCGTGGCAATCCCCCGGTTGAATGGAACCAGGTAACGATTACCACCAAAATTCGCGGTAATTCCAGTTTTTGGTGCGTTTCGGTACGTTTCCCCTCTAACTGGGGGATTGCCACGACCAGTGTGCGCACTGGCCTCGCAATGACAGAAAACTTTGGGGCAAAGCTGCTAAACAACAATTTACCATCCAATTCCATAAATGAACCGCCTGCGTTTTTAAGACGCAGGCGGCCTGATTTATTCTTCGTTTTTTGGTTGGTCCGCGGGCTTTGGATCCTTTCTGGGGGCTTTTTTCACGGCCTTCTTTCTTCTCAGACGGCGAATCATGGCGATGATGGCCCATGCGATTGCGGCGAGGACAACCAGGTAAGGCAGATTCACGATCAGCCACACTGCCACGTCCAGGAGCGTTTCTCCCAGGCCCTTGAGGCTTCGGACAAAGCCGCCGCTGATTCGCTGCCAGAGGGTTTCTTCTTCTACAGGGGTATACTCCTTTACCTCGTCAATGCTTAGATCGATGGTAGCGTAGTCCACCAGATTGTCGAAGGTTCTCAGCTGGGAGGTGACACTCTCCAGCTCGTAGCGCACATCCGTCAGCCGGGCTTCGATTTCCAGCAGATCTGACATGGTTTCCGCCTGTTCCATCAGCTCCAGCAGGCGGGCTTCCTCGGTCTGTAGGGCCTTCATACGGCTTTCGGTGGCGACATAGGTAAGGGTGATATCTTCCAGGTTTTTGCTGCTGCGAACCACGTTGCAGACTTCGGCTACCTCCTGGGTGAAGGAATCCACATCCGCCGCCGGAATCCGGACGGTCAGGGAGGCGCTGCGGTAACGGCTGGTGGAATAGCGGCTGCCGTTGGTGATCCGCTGATCCTCTACATAACCTCCCAGAGCCTCGATCTGAGCGCCAATGCTCTCCAGCAGGGAGTCCAGATCCTCGGTTTCCGCGGTCATGCTTACGGTGACAATCCACTTCCGGTTCTGGGGTACGGAGGCTGTGGAGGCACCGCTGTCCGTCAGGGATGGGGATCCGTTTGCGGCCATAGGCGCTTCGTCGGCGGCCCAGGTTTCCTGGTTGGCCATGTCATAGGACCCTTCGGAAAGCATGCTTTTCGATCCGCAGCCGGACAGCAGGCCCAGCACCAGCACCAGGCAGATGAGCAGGGATGGCCATTTTCTTGCCTTCATTTTGTTCTCCTCCTTGTTTGTTTTTCTTTCCATTCTAACATATTCTCATGAGAAATACAAATTGTTGTTTGCAGATCAGTTTTGGAAATGCCAGAATAACACTGTAGGGGAGCCATTCATGGCTCCCGGCGGTGAAATGTTCCGATAT
>CALYTB010000035.1 GCA_945486035.1 uncultured Clostridia bacterium | reverse complement strand
AAATTGTGATTTGTAGAGTTACTTCTCTCTACATTTAATGCCATAGTTTCCTCGACTTCCAGAGTCATATCCACGATATATTTCATGTTTAATTCCATCTATAACAACTTCATCATCTGCAGTAAATTCATATAAAAATCCGTTATCTTCACAATATTTGATAATTGCCTGCTGTGCTTTTGCAACAGTAGGATAAACAGTGCTATCTTCATAAGGAATCCAAATAGATTTTTTAAACAATTTCAACATGATAATAACTCCTTTCAATGTTTGTAAATTCAAGTTTATCGGTCTGTTTAATCATATCATATGGCTACAATATATACAAGAACAGTCCCGGCAGACATTACTGCCGGGACTGAAACTGTTTTACGGACACCCGCCTTTCGGAGGGGGCAGCATGTCAGCCGTCCAGGGCTTCGTAGTAGGGATAGTATACGGTATCGCCTTCGGAGAGGCCGGTTTGGATCAGCACATACTCCCCGTCGGATACGCCGGTGGTGACCTCCGTCAGGGAAATGGGCTCACCCGTCTTTTCGTCCAGGGCGGTGTATACAAAGCTCTTTCCGTCGGACTGGGTCAGGGCAGCCACGGGAACGGCAACCCCCTCCGCGATGCCCAGCTTCGCGGTGACCGAGGCGCTCATGCCGGGAAGCATATCCTCCTGCCGTGTCAGCTCCACGGTGACCGTGAACTTGCCGCTGCCGCCGGAGGACACACCCACCCGGCCGATTTCCGTAACGGTGCCGGTGAACACCCTGCCGGACAGAGCCTCCACCCGGACCTCCACGGTCATGCCCTGCTTCAGGCTGTGGATATCCCGCTCATCCACGGTGACGGGAATGGTGAGCATCCCCTGGGGCACCAGGGCCGCCACCTCCACACTCTGGGGCCCGGTCTGGGTCTGCTGCTGGGTGGAGCCGCCGGCAGAGCCGCCGGAGGCCCCGCCGTAGCCGCCGAAGCTGGGCAGGGTGACGTCAGGAACGGAGATATCCCCCGGGATGGAAGGCCGGGTGGGCTCCGTGGGATCGGAGGGTTCCGAAGGCTCGGAGGGCTCGGACGGGCCGGAGGGTTCCGAAGGTTCAGAGGGCTCGGTGGGCTCCGAAGGCTCAGTGGGCTTCTCCGGGTCCGGCAGGGAGGCACTGCCCATGCGGATCACCCAGACGATGGAGCCGCCGGAATCTCCCGCGAAGAGCAGCAGATCCCCCTTGCTGATGGAGGCGGAATTCCAGTTGCTTCCGTCCCACTGGTACACGGGGGCGCCGCCGGTGTAAATGGCCTCATAGGTCATGGCGGCGGTGTCCCGGGGGACACCCGACAGGTCCGTATAGTCGGTGATCGCCAGGAATTGGGGGTTCAGCCGCATGACATAGCCGTCGGTGCCCACATCGGTGACCTGGCCCACGAAGTTTACATACTGGGCATCGCTGCCGTCCGGGGCGTTGGCCAGAAGCACCACCTGCGCGCCCTCCGCGCTTGCCAGCAGCAGCGGCGAATCCGGGTCAACCCCGGTGACCACGCCGCTTTCCGGGGCGGTGAGGGTCAGGTTCTGGTACAGCCGGAACAGCTCCTGCAGCTGCTCCTCATATTCCCGGTGCCGGTTGGAGAGCATCCGGTACTGGGCGGAGTAGCCCGTGTCCTTCAGGCTCATAAGCTTTGCCCCGGAGCGAATGGTCTGGCCCTCCCGGACATACACCTGGTTTACGGTGCCTCCGGTGGCCGCGGCCCGCCAGGGACTGTGGATTTCCAGAGTCCCCCGGCCCAGCTCCCCGCCCTTCTCATCCAGAACGGCGGCGGTTTCCCCCACGGCAAAGCCCTTGTCCTCAACGGTGACGGTGAGCACGCCCTCCCGGTTGGCTTCCACCCGTCCCGCGAAAGCTTCCTCCCCCACCGTGACGGTGACGGTTTCCCCGGGCAGCAAGCTGGTTTCCGCCCGGATTTCCAGGGCCATCCGGCTGTCCAGGCTGATCTCCGCGAGACACCCGTATTGCAGCATGACCTCCTCCGCGCTGTCCCCGGGGGAGGCGTAGACGGCCTTCACCAGTCCGGCGGGAGCGGTGAGATTTTCGGTGGTGGAGCCGGTGCGTTCACTTTCCAGCTGCTTTTGCAGGGAAACCATTTCCTCCTGGGCATCGGCGATGGCCTGCATCACCGTCACCCGGTCCACCCGGGCGATGGGGTCTCCGGCTTCTACGGTATCCCCGTTTTTCACCAGCACCTCCGTCAGCCGCACCCCCTGGGGGACGGTGACGGACACGGCATCCTCCGCCTGGAGGGTGCCGCCGCCGGAGAACACTTGGGTAAGCTCCCGGCGCTGTGCCGGAGCGGAGAGAATGGACACGGGGTATTCCTCCCCGGCGGCAGCATCCTTGGTCAGCAGGGGCATGGCCGCGAGACCCGCCACCAGCGCCGCCAGCGCAAGAAAGCCGATGACCCGGCGAAGGTTCTTGTTTTTCATTTTCTTCATGGCTTAACCTCCGTAGTGCAGGGCATCAATGGGCTTCATCCGGGCGGCCTTGTTGGCAGGGTACAGCCCGAAAATCACGCCGATGAGGAAGCAGAAGACCACGGAAACCAGCACCACCCCGCCGTCCAGGGCAAAGCGGATGCCCAGGCTGGCCACCACGGTGGAGACGGTCTGCAATATCGCCCAGCTGAGGAAAATCCCAAGACAGCAGCCCATCATGCACAGCACCACGGCCTCCATGAGAAACTGGGTCAATATGACCCCCCGGGTGGCCCCGATGGCTTTGCGGATGCCGATTTCCCGGGTTCGCTCGGTGACGGTGACCAGCATGATGTTCATAATGCCGATGCCCCCCACAATCAGGGAGATGGCCGCGATGCCGCCTAAGAGGATGGTCAGCACCGAGGTAATGCTGGACATGGTCTCCTCCAGGATTTTGCTGGAGGACAGGCTGAAGGCATCGTCATCCTCGTCAAGCCTTTCCATCAGCAGCTCCTCCAGCCGGTCCCGGGCAGCATCCACGGTGCCGCCCTCGGCCGCGGAGGCGTAGAAGGTAGTAATCCCGGCGCTCACCGTGTCGGACAGCCGCACCAGGCTGGTGTGGGGGATGTAGGCCACACAGCTGCCGGAGGAGAACAGGGCGGTGAGGGAATCCTCGTTGTCGGCCAGGATTCCCACAACGGTAAAGGGCACGTTGTTCAGGGTGATGGAGCGGCCCACGCAGTCGGTATAGCCGATGAGCTCCTGGGCCGCGTTCTCATTGAGCACGCAAACATAGCTGTGGTTTTCCACATCCGGCTCCTTCAGCCAGCGGCCCATGTACAGCTGCATATTCTGAATCTCGTAGTATCCCGCCGTGGTGCCGTAGACCGTGAAGGAGGCGCTTTCGCCCCCGGCCCGGCCGGTGGCCAGGGAGGTGGCGATTGGGGCCAGGGTGCCGATGTTTTCCTCGGCCATCCACTCGTTCAGGGTGTCCAGGGTGATGGGGGTGCCCTTGTCATCGGAAATGTTCGCCGTGACCATGGAGCTTCCCATCTGGGATACCTTGTCCGTAACGGAGGAGGTGGCTCCGTTGACCAGGCTCACCAGCACCACCAGGGCCATGACGCCGATGATGATGCCCAGCATGGTCAGCACCGCCCGCATTTTCCCGGCGGAGATGGAGCGCAGGGCCATTTTGAAGGATAGAATCATAAGCTCGCCTCCGTAATCTTGCCGTCCAGAATGTGGATGGCCCGCTCCGCCTGCCGGGCCACGTCATTGTCGTGGGTTATCAGCACAATGGTGTTGCCCTGGCGGTGGAGCTCATGGAAGATGTCCATAATCTCCCGGCTGGTCCTGGAGTCCAGGTTGCCCGTGGGCTCGTCGGCCAGAATCAGGGAAGGCTTCGTCACCAGGGCCCGGGCAATGGCCACCCGCTGCTGCTGGCCGCCGGAAAGCTCCGTGGGCAGGTGCTTGGCGCGTTTGCTCAGGCCCACCCGTTCCAGGGCCTCCTTCACCCGCCGCTGCCGCTCACCCCGGGGAATCTTCTGGTAGATCAGGGGCAGCTCCACATTCTCCTCGGCGGAGAGCTTGGGAATCAGGTTGAAGCTCTGAAACACAAAACCGATTTTCTTGTTTCGGATGTGGGCCAGCTCATTTTCGGAATAGGACTGGATGGGCAGGCCGTCCAGCTTGTAAATCCCCGCATCCGCCACGTCCAGACACCCGATGATGTTCATCAGGGTGGACTTGCCGGAGCCCGAGGGACCGATGATGCTGACAAATTCCTTGGGGCAGATGTGCAGCGTGGCGTGGTCCAGCGCCCGGACCCGATCGTCGCCCACCTGGTAAAACTTGCACAGATCCTGAATGTCAATCATGGCTCAGCCTCCCTGCTTTCCCCCGGGGAATTCCCCCTGGGGGCGCTGACTGCCGCTGGGCCGGGAGCCGCCCATACCGCTGTTTTCGCCGCTCATGCCGCCCATGGGCATTCCGGCATTGGCAAAGAAGTCAAAAATGGTCAGCTCCTTGGTATAATACACCGTCTGTCCGGGGTTCAATCCCGAGAGAATCTCCACCTCGGAGCTTCCGGTTAATCCCACGGTCACATCCACCTCGCCGCCGAAGGTCTTGGTTTCCTCATCGTAGGAGGTATAGACGAAGGACCGGGAGCGGGTCTGCTGCAGCGCCTCCACGGGAATCAGCACCGCGTTCTCCACACCGGAAATCCGGATGCTGACACTGGCGGTCATGCCCGGGAGCATATCCGCGGTCTTGTCCAGGGTCACCACGGCGGTGTAATACCCGGAAACGCCGGTACGGTCCAGCTCTGTCACCGTGCCGGGGAAGGGGTCATCCCCCAGGCTGGACAGGGTGATTTCCGCCTCCTGGCCCAGCTCCAGGGAGAGAATGTCCGCTTCGTCCACGGTCAGCGTTATGCTCATCTTCTCGTCCGGGGAGAGGGTCACCACCGCGGCGGGGGCCAGGAGCTCGTCATAGTCCTCGGTATAGATGCTGCCCGCGAAGGGAGCCGCCACGCCGCCGAAGCGCCGCAGCTCCAGCAGCTCCAACAGGGTTTCCTCCTGCTCCTGGCGGCTGCGCAGCAGGGAGTCGTAGGCAACCGTAGTGGAGGTGTCCGTCAGGGTGAACAGGGCACTGCCCTTGTAGAGCCGCTGGTTCTCCGACACCCGGACGGCGGAAATGGTGCCCGCGTAGCCGGTGATGGACAAAGGCTCGTGGATATACAGCCTGCCGGAGCCGATGGCGGTTTCCTCCCGGGTGACGGTGACGGCCTCGTCAAACCTGGGGCCGTCGTCTGTCACCAGTACGGTGGCATAGCCCGCGGCGGCCTGATCCACGGTGCCGGCAAGCTCGCTGCCGTCCTCCCGGATCACGGTCACCTCATCTCCCGGGGCCAGGGCCTCGGTCCGCAGGGTCACGGCCATGAACCCGTCCAGGCTCAGCACCGCCAGCGCCCCGTTTTCCGTCATGCAGTCGGCCACGGTCTGATCTACCTTGCCCAGAATCCGCTTCACCCGTCCGGCCACCCGGGTGGTGACGGAGGAGCTGACCTTGTCGCTCTCGGCGGAGCTGATCTGCTTATCCAGGCTTTCCAGGGCGCTCTGGGCCGAGGCCAGGGCGGTATGCACCGAGGCGGTATCCACAGTAGCCAGAATCTGCCCCGCCGCCACGGTGTCCCCGGCCTTCACCAGTACCTCGGTGACCTCCACCCCCTCGGGGACGGTGATGGCTTCCAGGTCGTCCTCCTCCAGAGTGCCGCTGCCGGATACCACGGTGCTTAAGGTGCCGGTTTTCACCTGGTAGGACAGCACCTGGTTGGTATCGGAGGAAAACCGCTGCCGCACCGTCCGGCGCAGATAGATTACCAGCCCCGTAAGAATCAGGGCCACCGCCAGAATCACCGTAAGCACGGTAATCAGTACCCTCCTGCGGCGGCGTTTCTTGTTCTTGCCCAGCTGCTCAAACAGGGCATCGTCTCTTTGCTGTTCCATGAGCGATTGCTCCTTTCTTCCATGCGCGGATAACCCGTCACAGCTGCGGGAAATTGGTGTTTGAACGACTTCTCCGAATTGACAACCAATTCATCCTGTCGACGGATTCGCGTGGTTACGCATATTTTCCATTGTAGGGGAGAACCCTTAAGGGAACCCTAAAAAACTGTAAACTTTTTATAAATTGTACTTATCGCGTGTCTCCGCAAACCGAGAAATTGGTGTTTGTAGGGCTATTTTGGGAGCATCAAAAAAAACTGTAGGGGAGCCATTTATGGCTCCCGGCGGTGAAATGTTTCGATTTTCCTCCGCATTTCGGCGAAAACGTACTGCGTCACGGGAGCCATGAATGGCTCCCCTACAGCAAAAACGTAGTGTGTACGAAATCGTCAAACACCAATTTACCAAGCAGCTGAGGAAAGCCGATAAGCACATTATGGAATATCCGGCTTCGGGAATGGAAAATCCCCCGCGCTCCTCTTTGGAGCGGGGGGATTCTGTTTCCCGATGGCGCAATCATCGATCCGGTTTCGCCGGATGTGCCGGCGGATTATTCCACGCCTGCCAGGATGCGGGCCAGCTGGGAGTTGCCGTCGAGGATGATGGTCTTTTCGTCGCCGGTGAGGCTGGCCTTCAGGGCATCCAGGGCCAGGGTGAACTCGTAGAAGTCCTGCTTATCCGGGGTGTTGAAGGCCTCGGCCAGAAGGCGCATATACTCGGCCTCGCCGTCGGCCTCCCGCTTGGCGGCCTCGGCCTTGGCGTCGGACACCAGAATGTTCACCTGCTTGTCCACCTGGTTGCGGATGATGGAGGCCTCGTAGTTGCCGTCGGCGGTGTACTTCTCGGCCATCTGGTTGCGCTCGGAAATCATCCGGTTGTACACGGCCTGCAGGTTGCTGTCGGGCAGGTCAAAGCGCTTGATCTTCACATCCTCCACATGGATGCCGTAGACCTTGGCCAGATCGTCCACGTCCGAGGCGATGCCCGCGTAGATGTCGTTGCGCTTGCCGCCGTCCTCCATGTTGATGATGTCCGCCTGGGCCAGGGTGCCCATGACGGTTTTCAGCTCGTTGTAGGTCAGCGCGTCCAGCCGCTGCTCCGCCACGCCGGTGGAGCCCAGGGTCTGGTAGAACAGCTTGGGGTCAGAGATAGACCAGAGGATGTAGCAGTCCACGGTCATGTTCTGCTTGTCGGAGGTCAGCACCTCGCTGGGGGGAATGTCATAGAGCATGGTGGCCTTGGAGAAATACTTCACCGTGTCCACAAAGGGCACCTTGAAGTGGAGCCCGGCCTCGGACGTGGTATCGATGATCTTGCTGAAACGGACGGTGCAGGCGTACTCGTTCTCCCGGACGGTGAACACGGAGCTTCCCAGCACCACCAGGGCCAGCAGCACGATAACGGCGATTACAATGGATTTTTTCATATTATTCGGCACCTCCGGTCAGGTTGGTCATGGGTTCCAGGGGAAGCAGCATCTGCAGATCGGAATTTTCGCCGCTGCCGGTATTGATATACAGCTTCACACCGGGCAGGATCTGGGAGATGGCTTCGTAGTACATTCTGTAGCGGGTAATCTGGGGATTGCGGGCGTATTCCTCATACATGGCGGTGAACATGGCCACCTGCTCCACGCCTTCGTTGATCCGCTTCTGGCGCAGGAACTCGGCGTTCTGAATCAGCTGGTCCGCCTGGGCCTCGGCCTGGGGAATCTGGGCGTTCTGGTAGGCCTTGGCATCGTTGATGACGGTTTCGGCCTTCTGCTTGGCGGTCTCCACGGCTTTGAAGGCCTCGATGACCTCCTGCGTGGGAGGCTCGGCATCCTGAATCTTCACATCCACCAATGTCAGGCCGATGTCGTACTCCTGGAGGATCTGCATCACCAGCTCCTTGACCTGGCGCTGGATGTTCTCCTTGCCGTCGGTGAGCACCGCGTCCACGGTGGAGGAGCCCACCACGTTGCGCACCTGGCTCTGGATCAGGTTGCGCAGGATCATCTCCGGGTTATCGGAGGAATAGAGGTAGCGCACCGGGTCGGAAATCTTGTACTCGACAAAGAAGTCCACGTTGACGATGTTGTAGTCGCCGGTAATCATGGAGCTTTCGTTGTCGTTGACGGTGTAGGCGCTGCCGGCGGTATTGTAGCCCAGCTCGATCTTCTGGTAGACGTTCACATCCACCTTGCGAACCTGCTGGATTCCGAAGGGCAGCCGGAAGTGAACGCCCGCATCGGTGACATCGGTCACCTTGCCGAAGGTGGTGACCACAGCCTGCTGCTTGTCATCCACGGTGTAGAAGCAGCTGGAGGCCCCCGCCACCACAATCACCGCCAGCAGAATCAGCAGCACGTTTTTGAATACTTTCTTGAAGTTCCCGTTCTTCTTCGGCTGAGGATTGTTCCCCGGCCAACGGTAGGTTCCGTTTTCTTCCATGTTTTTCATCGCTCCTTGTTTTTGAATTGACAATTGACAATTTTGTTGATCCGGTCATCCCGGCAGTACGGCAAATTGGTGTTTGAATATTTCAAACGCACTTCGTCCTTACTGTAGGGGAGCCATTCATGGCTCCCGTGACGCAGTACGTTTTCGCCGAAATGCTGAGGATATCGGAACATTTCACCGCCGGGAGCCATGAATGGCTCCCCTACAGTGTTATTCCGACATTTCCAATACGGATCTGCAAACAACAATTTATCGTTCACCTGCTCAGCCCAGGGCGGAGAGCATTGTCTCGGCTTCCAGGCGCATGCGGGTGGCGATCCAGGCGGTGAGCATGACCTTAAGCACCTGCTCAATCCGCAGCCTTGCTCCGGGGACGGGCTCGTGATACCCCTCCAGGGCCACGGCCAGGGCCTGCTGCCAGCTGTCCGGGTTATCCAGCTCCCGGGCCTCCGCCGCCAGCCGGACGAAGGTGAAATACAGCAGGGTATCATCGATGGTATCATCCCGCTCGTCCGCCAGGTCGCCGTTGATGTAGCCAAGCAGCGAGCAGATCTTTTCCAGGGGCAGGGCCCCCCGCAGCATATTGATGGTAACCAGCCGGCACAGCTGCTCCATGTCGTAGCGCTTGCCCCGGGGCGGCGGCAGGAACCCCCGCTTGACCCAGTTCTGCACGGTGTGGGGCTCCAGCCCGGTGATGGTGGCCACCTGGCCCAGGGTCAGTCCCCCCGTGAGCATCAAAGACCGAAACAGTCCCTCCACAGCCCCCGCATCCTCCCGCCGGGCCTGCAGGGTGGTGCCGGGTAATGTCCAATTCATGGTCGCGCCTCCTTTCTTTACGGTGATTGGATTATATCACATGGTCACTTGATTGTCAATAGCTTTTATGTGACTATTTTAAATCATTTCGCAGCCAGAAGGCAGTCAAAGGATCCACCGCCCCAGCGCCCCGGGGGAAATCGGTGTTTGTCGCACTGTCGTCCCCTGGGGGCATGAAAAAACTCCGATCCAAATGGATCGGAGTTTTTGTCATGGTGACCCGTACGGGAATCGAACCCATGTTACCGCCGTGAAAGGGCGGTGTCTTAACCGCTTGACCAACGGGCCTGGTAGCGGCAATCTGATTCGAACAGATGACATACCGGGTATGAACCGGCTACTCTACCAACTGAGTTATGCCGCCATGTGTGGTCAAAGGATTCCGGCACCGCCGAAATCAGCTTAGTCATTATATCCAAGGAAGCCCGGTTTGTCAAGAGATTCCTTCGGTTTTTTTCAGGATTTTTTGGCAATACTTTCCGGGAGGTGATTTTGCTTGCATTGGAAGAAAAATTGCGCCCTCTTCGTCCTGGGGGGCACGGGGTATGTGGGACTGGAGCTTGCGTGGCGGGGCCGCAGCCATATCAGCATGTTCCTGGCAGGGGGCGTGTGCTTTCTGCTGCTGGGGCGGCTGGGCCGGAGAATCCCACTCCCCCTCCGGGCCGTCCTTGGGGCCGGGATCATCACCATGGTGGAGCTGGCCGCGGGACTTCTGGTGAATCGGGGCTACACAGTTTGGGACTACCGGGACCGGTACGGGAATTTCCTGGGCCAGATCTGCCCGCTGTACTCCCTCCTGTGGATTCCCGTCTCCGCCGCCGCCCAGGCCATCTATCATCGGGCTGAGAAACTGCTGGCCAAACGCTAGAAGCGGAAAACAAATTGGTGTTTGGCTCGGCGTTTTGAAAACGCCTTAAAAACACTGTAGGGGAGGCATTCATGCCTCCCGGCAGTGAAATATTCCGGTTTTACTCCGCGTTTCGGCGAATACGTACTGCGCCACGGGAGGCATAAATGCCTCCCCTACAATAAGAACGCAGTGCGTACGCAAATCTTAAAACACCAATTTCTCGTTCTTCCCCGCGGGTGCCGGGGAATGGTTCACCCCCGGCGTTGGGCCGGGGGTGATGCTATATCAGTCCTTCTTGACACTCTCGGCGATGCCGCTGGCGAGACCCACCAAACCCTGCATTTCGCTGGGGATAATCAGCTTGGTGGCCTTGCCGTCGGCAACGGCCTTCATGGCCTCGATGGCCTTCAGCTTGATGACCTGGTCGTTGGGAGCCTTCTCATTCAGCAGCTCCAGGGAATCGGCCAGAGCCTTCTGGACGGCCAGAATGGCCTGGGCCTCGCCGTCGGCCCGGAGGATCGCGGCCTGCTTCTCGGCCTCAGCCTTCAGGATGGCGGCCTGCTTGTCCGCGTCGGCCCGTAAGATGGCGGACTCCCGCTCGCCCTCGGCAATCAGAATGGCGGACTTCTTCTGGCCCTCGGCCTGGAGGATGGACTGGCGGCGGTCACGCTCGGCCTTCATCTGCTTCTCCATGGAGTTCTGGATGTCCGCGGGAGGCAGAATGTTCTTCAGCTCCACCCGGTTGACCTTGATGCCCCAGGGGTCGGTGGCCTCGTCCAGGATGGCCCGCATCTTGGTGTTGATGACGTCCCGGCTGGTCAGGGTCTGGTCCAGCTCCAGGTCGCCGATGATGTTACGCAGGGTGGTGGCGGTGAGGGTCTCCATGGCCATCATGGGCTGCTCCACGCCGTAGCAGTAGAGCTTGGGGTCGGTGATCTGGAAATAGACCACGGTGTCAATCTGCATGGTGACGTTGTCCTTGGTGATGACGGGCTGGGGCGGGTAGTCCAGCACCTGCTCCTTCAGGCTCACCTTCCGTGCAATCCGATCCAGGAAGGGAATCTTGAAGTGCATGCCCACACCCCATACGCTGTGGAACGCGCCCAGCCGCTCGATGACATAGGCCCGGGACTGCTGAACCACGGAAATGTTCGCGATGATAATCACAAACGCGATGACGATCAGTGCCAAAAGAATCCAACCCATTTTTCTGCCTCCTAAAATAATATTCCTGCTTTCCGGCAGCAAGCGGACAGATTGATGTTTGTCGCCGGCCACTGTAGGGGGCGGTCATGACCGCCCCGCAAACCTTACGGGATAGAGCGGTAACATTTTCCGGCAAAACCCCAACATTTTCCGAATCGAACGTGAGCGGTGCGGTCATGACCGCACCCTACAGAAAAATGCCTTTGAAATCTACAAACACCAATTTATCGACTTGTCTGAAACCAGATCAGTGACTGCTTAAACTGCGGCGGGTTCCTCCGCCGCTGATACATAGACCTTCACGCCCTCCACCTTATCCACCCGAACCCGGGTGCCGGCGGGGATGGGCTGACCCGAGGTACTCCGGGCCGTCCAGGGCATGGCCCCCAGCTTCACCTGGCCGGAGGCGGCCACATTGTCAATCTCTTCCGTAACGAAGCCCTGAGTGCCGATCACCGCGTCCACATTGGTGCGGGAAAGGCTGGGGCGGAAATATTTGCGCACCAGAGGCCGGAGCATGGCCAGAAGTCCCACGCTCACCGCCACGAACAGCAGCAGCTGCAGCCACAGCGGCGCGCCGAACAGCGCCGCGATCAGCGCGATCAGGCACCCGGCGGCGAACCACACACTGACCAGCGCCACCGTGGCCCCCTCCGCCGCCAGAAACGCCACCAACAGCCCCAGCCAGAGCAGACCGTTCCACATCATACCGATTCCTCCTTCTCCTTCCGCCGAAGCGACCCGGCGTTTTTTCTGCGTCCAGTATACCAAATCTCAAGAGGAAAGTAAATCGGATTGGCGTGGCGAAATATGAACTTTTTGTAAGAAAACAGCCACGCACGACAGGCCCACGCAGTCAGCTGAAGGGATCATCGGGAAAGCGATTGGGAATTCCCAATCGAGGCATCCTTTCAGGATCAATACCGACCGCACCAGTCCGGCAAATTGGTATTTGTAAAGATATGCTGTCATTGCGAGCCAGCGCGCACGCTGGTTCGCAATGACAGGTAATCGAGGCACAGCCCGCCAAACACCAATTTATCGCGCTGCTTTTGTCAGATTGACAGGTTTTCCATTGTGCAAAACCGCCCCCTCATTTGGAGGGGGCGGGGGGATTATACATGGGAGTAAATGAATTCCAGCTTGCCTTCCAGCCTGGCTTCACCGTAGTCCGCGGTGAGGAGCAGGTGGTCGCCCTTCTTGACCGGCTGGCCGTCCAGGGTGCCGGAGCCCGCGAGAATGCTCAGGTTCACAAAGGGCTTGTCAAAGGTCAGCTCCGTTTTCCCGTCCAGCACCCCGTGGTACACGCTGTAGTAGGGGCAGGTAACCAGGTGGGTGATTTCCGCATCGCCTGCCTTTGCTTTCTCCTGCTCTCCCTTCCAGGGGGCGAAGGGAGCCGTGGTCACGTCCAGACTCTGGGCGATGTGAAGCTTGCGGGGCTTGCCGTTTTCCAGCCGTCCGTAGTCATAGAACCGGTAGGTCACGTCGCTTGACTGCTGGGTTTCCAGAATCAGGGTGCCGCCCTTGATGGCGTGAAGGCACCCGGGGTTAATCTGGAAGAAGTCGCCCTTATGGATGGGCACCTCCCGCAGAAGCTCCGTCCAGCGGTTTTCCTCCACCATCCGGGCCATCTCCTCCTTACTGGATGCGTTGTGGCCGATGATGATGGTGGCCCTCTCGTCACAGTCCAGTACATACCAGCACTCGGTCTTGCCCAGAGCGCCGTTTTCGTGAGCCCCCGCATAGGCATCGTCGGGGTGAACCTGGATGCTCAGGTTCTCCCGGGCATCGATAATCTTAATCAGCAGAGGGAACAGGTCGCCGGGAAGGTTTCCAAACAGCTCCCGGCGCTCCTTCCACAGCCCCGCCACGGTTTTTCCGTCGAAGGGCCCGCCCACAATGGCGCAGTCTCCGCCGGGGTGGCCGGAAATGGCCCAGCACTCGCCGGTGTGATCGCTGGGAATGTCATAGCCGAACACGGTATTCAGCCGGTTTCCGCCCCAGATCTTCTCCTGGAAGATGGGCTTCATGCGAAGAATGTATTTATCCATAATTCTATCCTTTCCTTTTCAATGAAACACCCGACATGGATCACCCGAGCGGCAAATTGGTGTTTGGCGATTTTGTACGCATTGCGTATTTGCTGTAGGGGAGCCATTCATGGCTCCCGTGACGCAGTACGTTTTCGCCGAAACGCTCATATGATCGGTACATTTCACCGCCGGGAGCCATGAATGGCTCCCCTACAGTGCTATTCCACCATTTCCAAAACAAATCTACAAACTCCAATTTATCTGCTTTCTCTTTCCAGCTCCTCCATGGCCAGCTTCACGGCGCCCATGGCGCCCTGGTTGTCGTTCAGGCTCACGGGGACGATGTAGCTGTCAAGGTCCTCCAGGGCGGGGCAGCGCAGGTATCCGCCCAGCAGCTTCTCCACCTGCCGGCGCACCAGGGGCAGCAGGCACTCCTGATGGGTCACGCCGCCGCCCAGAATAATCCGCTCCGGGGACAGCACCATCATATAGTCCACAATGGCCTGGGCGATGTAGTAGGCCTCGATCTCCCAGACCTCGGGCCGTCCGGCCAGCTCCGCGCCCTTGACACCCCAGCGCTTTTCCAGGGAGGGGCCCGCCGCCAGACCCTCCAGGCAGTTGTCATGGAAGGGGCAGCCGCTTCCCACCATGGGGTCGTCGGGATGCCGGGTCAGGAGGACATGGCCGCCCTCGGGGTGCATCATGCCGTGGTAGGGTCTGCCGTTAATAATCACGCCCACACCCACGCCGGTGCCAATGGTGATATAGATGCTGTTCTGCAGATCCCGGGTGCAGCCCCAGGTGGCCTCGCCCAGGGCGGCGGCGTTCACGTCGGTGTCGAAGCCCACGGGGATGCCCAGCGCCTCCCGGAACTGATGCACGATGGGATAATTCTGCCAGGCCAGCTTGGGGGTGGAGGTAATATAGCCGTAGGTGGGGGAGGCGCGGTTTAAGTCCACCGGTCCGAAGCAGCCGATGCCCAGGGCGGAGATTCCCTTGTCCCGAAAATACTCGATCATGGCGGGCATGGTCTGCGCAGGGGTCAGGGTGGGGATGCTCACCCGGTCCAGAATCCGGCCGGTTTCGTCCCCGATGGCGCAGACCATCTTGGTTCCGCCGGCCTCCAGAGCGCCAAAGCGTTTCATATGGATTTCCTCCTTATATATAGGGACACGGCCCCATTTCTTTGTGCTTATCATACTCAATTCCCCCACGGAAATCAACCTCAATTTTTCCTTTTCCCCAATCCCTTGCACGATGGCGGAAGGTGTGATAGAATAGAAAAATGAGCGATAAATTGGTGTTTGACGATTTCGTACGCACTACGTTCTTACTGTAGGGGAGCCATTCATGGCTCCCGTGATGCAGTACGTTTTCGCCGAAATGCTGGTGATATCGGAGTATTTCGCCGCCGGGAGCCATGAATGGCTCCCCTACAGTGTTATTCCAGCATTTTCAAAACAAATAGGCAAACACCAACTTCCCCCGCATCTCACCCTTCCCCGAAAGGAGGCATCGTATGTACAGAATGCTGATTGCGGACAAGCCCCAGGTGTGCCGGGAGATTCTGGGCATGGGGGACTGGTCTACCCTGGGCTTTGAGCGGATTCTCACCGCCCACACCCTGTCCGATGCCATCGAGCAGGCCGCCACCCATCAGCCCCAGGTGGCCCTGGTCGGCATGGAGCTGGAGGATCACATGGGCTTCGAGCTGGTGTCCCAGCTGCGGGAGCTGGGGATTTCCACCGTGTGCTGCCTGCTGACCAACCATCCGGGCAACCACGATCTGCGCCGGGCCATGCGCTCCGGCTGCCGGGACGTGCTCCGCCAGCCCCCGGACCCTCTGTCCCTGCGGGAATTCCTGGAATGGGTGGTGCTGGAGGAGCTCCACGGCACCGTAAGCTCCGGGGAAACCGCCGAACGGGACCCGGTGCTGGGCGTGCCCTACAACAGCCTAAGCAAGCTGACGGGCAAAATCCTCCTGGCGGTGCGCACGGACTTCCGGGAGCCCATGTCCCTCACCGCCGTGGCCCGGGACATGGAAATGAGCAGCAAGTACCTGGGCCGGGTGTTCCTGCGGGAAACGGGGATGCGCTTTTCCCAGTACCTCACCGCCTACCGGATGACCGAGGCCCGGCGGCTCATCGTGAACACGGGGGAGAAGGTGTCCGTCATCGCGAGCATGGTAGGCTATCCCCAGCTCAATAATTTCTACACCCATTTCCGGCAATATTTCGGGGTGTCGCCCAGCATCATGCGGGCCGCCCCCGGCAAGGAGGAAACCCCATGAACAGCCTTTTCAGTATGGACAATCCCATTATGCAGTTTCTGTACCGGGTCTTTGACCTGATCCTGCTGAATTTTTTGACATTGCTGTGCAGTCTGCCAATTCTCACCGCCGGGGCTTCTCTGGCGGCGCTGCACAAGGTCTGCCAGAGCATTGTGTTTGAAACCGACGCGGGCATCGTAAAGCCCTTCTTCCGGGCCTTCCGGGACAATTTCAGACAGGCCACCCTCACGTGGCTGGGGATGCTCCTGGTTACGGCTGCCCTTGTCTGCGATGTGCTGCTGGTGATGGCCTACTTCGGCGGCAGCAAGCTGATGTATATCCTGGTGGGCATTCTGGCCCTGCTGGTGCTGGGGGTATGCGCCTACCTGCTCCCCCTGATTGTCCGCTACAGCAACACCCTGCGCCAGCATCTGGGGAACGCCCTGGCACTGGCGGTGGTGAAGCTGCCCAAAACGCTGCTGCTGGTGGTTCTGAATCTGCTTCCGGCGCTGCTGCTGCTCCTGTCCCCCCGGCTGTTCGCCCAGACCCTGATTTTCTGGGTGGTGATCGGCTTCGCCTTCGTGGCCTACATCCAGGAGAGCCTGCTGAAAAGTGTCTATGCCCAGCTGGAAAAAGGCAATCAAAGCGTCACCCTGGGCATGTAATCCCCAAAAGCCGGTGACAAATTGGTGTTTGAAATAATATGCTGTCATTGCGAGAGAGTAGCGCACACTGGTCGTGGCAATCCCCCGGTTAGAAGGGAAATGTATCGACAATTGCCCTACAGAGTGGGAAAACCTTGCGATTTTTGGTGGTAATCGTTACCTGGTTCCTTTCAACCGGGGGATTGCCACGCCAGTGTGCGCACTGGCTCGCAATGACAGGAAACCTGGAGACATCCCGTCAAACACCAATTTGTCATTCTTCCGGCGGTGTCATAGGTGGCGATCTGTGTCATTTTTTGTGACATAGCGAATTATTGATGAATAGGGCTTGATTTTTCCGATACAGCATAGTACAATGTCCGGGATAGTGAAAATTAATATCAGATTATTGTCCCCCGGGGCCATTTGTCCCGGGTTACCGGCACAAATACCGGAGAGGAAAGAAAGATGGAAAACAGAACCGAGGACGAAATTGACCTTTTAAAGCTGGCTGCCGCCCTGTGGCGGAAGGCCTGGGCCATTGTGCTGGCCGTGGTGCTTTTCGCCACCGCCGCCCTGGGCTATACCGCCTTCTTTGTCACCCCGCTGTACAAGGCCACGGCCCTGATGTACGTCAACAGCAGCTCCATTTCCGTGGGCAGCACCAAGGTCAGCATCAGCCAGGGTGAGCTCAGCGCCGCCCAGAGCCTGGTCAAGACCTACATTGTCATTCTCA
>CALYTB010000034.1 GCA_945486035.1 uncultured Clostridia bacterium | reverse complement strand
TTGCGCCGAGGCAATGTCGGTGGGGAGATTGACCAGATAATCATACCGGGCTTCCAGCGGCAGATACAGGGCGCTTTTCTCCGCAAAATCGCTTGGTTCCACAGGCAGCACCCGTCCATTGCGGACCGGGCGGTTTTTCTGAATCTCTGCCTCCACCAGTTTGAACCGGCCAAAGGCATAGCGCAGGAAAATCAATCCCAGAACGGGCATACAATACTGGTTAGAAGTCAGCTTGGAGCCTTGACGCAGCAAATCCGCAGACTCCCAGAGTTCTGCCTCCAGTTTTCTGATGTTTATCGCAGCCATTTCAAGCGTCCTCCCCAGGAATCAAATCCATGATATCCCCAATATTGGCATTCAGCGCCGTACATATCTTGATCAGCACCGCCATAGACACTTCCTCATCCCGGCGGAGTTTGGTCATGGTATTGGGCGCGATGCCGGTTCTTTCCCGCAGCTGTGCCGCGGTCATATCTTTATCGATCAGCAGCTTCCAAAGCTTTTTATAGGAGATGGCCATGGTCATACCTCCGAATGGATTATTATAACTCTATCATAACCCATTCGACGCAATCTGACAAGCTAAAAACTCAGGATTTTGCGATTTCCCAACACAGTCTTGATAATGGCTGTAGAAGGTGAGGGGCGGGTTAGGGTATAACCATCTATTTATGAACAGATATCCGGAAAATCAAGAAATTCCAGGTTGATTTTATCCAAAAATTTGATTATGCTATTTGCGGAAGGAGGCCTACTGTATGTGCATCGATACAAACACCGTTGTTTCTAATTCCCCCGCCAATCAGGCTGATTCCATACAGGCTGTATTGGATGATGATGTCCTGGCTGCATCCAGTAAGCTGATGCAGCGCAATAAGCATGTGTATGAGGAGCTTGCCGAGTGAAAGCGTTGACCAAACATCAGGTTTTGATGCTTGCCCCTACACTGTGCTGTGATATGGAAGATTTGCTTGAAAAGGTAGAATGAAGCCCGGGTTCAACGCCCGGGCTTCCGCTGTTTACTTGAGTTGCACGCCATCGTGGAACGCCTGTCCGACCTTTTCGCCCAGAACCAGATACTGATTGTTCATGGTGTCAAAGGTGATGGGACGGAGCTTACCCACATCCACCTTGCCGTTCTGCCCCAGCACGGATTCGTCAGCAGACACATTGACGATTCTCCCCACCAGGCGGCAGGTTTCGGGGTCGTAGGAAACAGCCTCACACTCCAGCGCCATGGGCAGTTCATCGATGAGGGGCGCGTCCACATATTCGGACTTCGTTGCGTGGAAACCCGCCTTGGCAAACTTGTCCGGCTCCTTGTTCCCGGACACGAGACCCACATAGTCACAAGCTGCCACATGGTTGGCAGTTGCCATGGACACCGTGAACGCCTTGCGGGTCATCAGATTCTCAGCGGTCTTGTGACCAGAGTCCACACAGATGGTGATTTCCGTCTCCTCGCTGATGCCGCCCCAGGCCGCATTCATGGCGTTGGGAGTTCCGTCCGCGTTGTAGGTGCCGATGATGAACACCGGCATAGGGTAACAGATTGCCTTTGCACCAAAGTTCTTTCTCATTGTATTTCCCTCCATAATACTTCATGCACTGCTGGCGGCAGGGACAATTACTGCAGTCTTTCTTTGCAGCCAGGTATCGTTTCTTGTGCCCGTTCTTGTTGTAGCAGGAGTATGCCAGTATTTTTCCCTGTGGACAGATATAGACATCTTCTTCCGAATCATAGGTGAATGCTTCCGGCTCGAACCCCTCTGCATAGGATGGCGTATTATTTGGCTTCCTCTTTTTAGGAATATATGTCCGAATCCCGCGCTTCAGCATGGCATCATAAACCTCGCTGTTGTCATAACCGGCATCCGCGCAGACGGCCTCTGTCTCAAAGCCAAACTTGTCAATCTGCGTTTCCAGTCGACTGGTATGGGGCGTGCAGTCGTTTACATTCCCCGGTGTAACGAAAACATCCGTGATAATGCCCGATTCGGCATCACTGGTCTGGTGATTCAGATAGCAGAAGGCATTGGGCTTTCCGGGACGATTCATCAGTCCGGACTCCGGATCGGTGGTGCTTTTGGTGACTGTTCTCGTCTTTTCGGGATAGGTGACAGGTTCATCCAGCAGGCCTGCTTCCAGAGCTTCTCTGTCCAGCTTCTTCACATACTCGGAAGGTGTATCCGGCACCTCGATGATTTCCCGCTTCTCCTTCGCAGCATTGGCCAGAATGTGGGTGGAATCTGTCAGCAGGAGCTTTCCGGATACCAATCCGGCAGCTATAGTATTTCATCTTTCTTTTTCCTGACAGTTGCGTTATAATAAGCCATGGAGGGATGGCAGATGATAATCGAAGAGAATTGGGCCATATCCATAGAACGCGCCCGCCGCTTTTGGGAATCCCAGCCGGATGTGACCAAAGACGCTGACGGCTATTGCCTCGGCAGCTGCCGAATCACCCTTTCTGAACCTGCTCCCGGCCCCAAGGGTTTGTTTTCCCTTCCCCGAACACTGCTTCGGATAGAAGGCCCGGAAGCGGAGGTTTCATCCATCCACCATCGTTTTTGGATTCGATTTTTATCCGCAGGGGGATAAGGAGGTATATGATTATGCGCAAACCCATTCCATCTATGGATGCCTGGCTGAAAGAGGCCAAGGCGCACGCATCCGCGCCCAAAATCGGGATGTATCTGATTCACAACGGCACCGTCCGGCAAAGCGCCCGGGCAAAGGTTCGAGACGGCGCGGAGGACACCAAGCCCGTTACCGGTATGCTCTTTTCCTATGACCAGGAAAAGGTGGACGCCGTAATTGCCGAGACTTACAAACTGGAAGGCATCTACTACATCAAAGTCTGGCTCAACGAAGGACAGCTCCAAATGGGCGATGACATTATGTACGTTCTCATCGGCGGCGATATCCGCCCCAGAGTGATAGAAGGGCTTAACTATCTGGTGGGCCGCATCAAGAAGGAATGTGTGATGGAGACGGAGCTGTATGCAGAGGAATAACTGGGAGCAATGTGTAGCGTTTCACGGCCACAGCTGCGGCGGCCTGTGCAGCGGCACAGGGATTGGGCATCAAAGGCACCGCCGGTAGTCTTCGGGGGTGTTGATGTTTTGAAAGCAGCGGGAAAAGGACGTGACCTCCCCCATGGGCAGGAGCAGCATGTTGGCTTCTTCCCGGACAAAGGTATGCATCCGCAGACGTCTTTGGCGCACTTGTTCTTCCAGCTTCCCCTGCAGGCGCCGGTGGTAAAGGGCGGCGGTGGCGTAGGTTTTTCCGTCGTCTCCACAGACGACGATGCCATCCCATTGGCGGCCCTTTTGCACTTCTTCCTCCCAGCGATTCAGCATCCATTGGACAAACCGGCGATTCACAAAGGGCATATCACAGGCACAGGCAAAAAGCAGGTCCTCCTCAATGGCCTGAAAGGCAGAATACAGACCGCCCATCACACCGCAGTCGGGAACCACGTCCCGGATAATGGGGTAGCCTTCCAGGGCTTTTTCATCGCAGGTCTGACTTACCGACAGATAGACCCTTCCGCAGGCGGACAGCTCCTGGGCAATTTTCTTCCAGAAGGGCTGCCCGCCCAGCAGAAGCTGGGCCTTGTCCTGTCCCATGCGGCTGCTTTTGCCGCCCATAAGGAGCAACATGGCCGCTGGTTTTTTCATAAGCATTTCATTTTCCTGTTTCATCAATAGGAGTTCTCCAAAGAATACAGCAAAAGAGGTGGATACCCATGAACATAGAAGATGTGGAGTTTGCGTATCTGTCCCCTGTGGAACACCAGCTGATTTTCCGGGACGGTACCCAGCAGGATGGGGTTGCGCCCTATTTAAACGAGCATTCCATGGAGGTGTTCCTCAACGGGTGCAAGGCAATGGAGCTGGTCTGTGTACCCCAATTTCTTCCGGAGCTGGTATTGGGCAGACTGCTGACGGAAAACCTCATTCATGGCATGGAGGATGTGGGGCAGCTCCGGATTTCCGATGATGGCAGCCGCGCGGATGTCACGCTCCAAAATCCGGGGAACCCGATTCTCCCGGAAGCGGCTCCTTTGCAGCCGGTTAAACCGATTTTCTGGAAAACAGAATGGATTTTTCAACTGGCGGATCGCTTTGCCCAGGGGATGCCTCTGCACGCTGCCACCTGGGCAACCCACAGCTGCTTTCTGGCCCGGAATGGGGAAATTCTCTTTTCCTGCGAGGACATCGGACGGCACAACGCCATGGACAAGGCAATCGGCTATGCCCTCAGAAACGGAATTCCCCTGTCAGAGTGCATGGTGTATTCCAGCGGCCGAATCCCCACGGATATGGCAAAAAAGGCAATTCGTGCCGCCATTCCCGTGCTCATCAGCAAGGCGGCCCCCACACGGCAGGCCATCGCCCTGGCCCACACCTATGGGCTGACCCTGATTTGCGCGGCAAGGCGGGACAGTATGCGCCAGTACACCGGGTTTTACGCCTGTGACCCATAGGGCCACAGGCGCATTTTGTTTATCGTGTTAAACTTCATCAATTGCCCGGTTGGGACAGATGCTGATGCAGGCGCCGCACTGCACACACTTGAGATAATCGATGGCAAACTGCTTGTCTTCCTCCACGATTGCCTTGTTGGGGCAGGTGGATTCACAGGCACCGCATTTGACACAGCGCTGGGAGATTACGAAAGCCATGTTATAACCCTCCTTCTTCCCTTACCGCACTTCGCCGCTTCTGTCGGTGTAGTGGGTATGCAGCAGGAAGTGGGCCGCGGGGCTGCCGCACTCGCCTAGGAATTCTTCGTACAGCTTCTGCACATCGGGATTCTCGTGGGAACGCCGGATGGGCGCATCACAATCCGCCTGATACATCCCTGCCATACGCACCGCCACCTGCTCCACAGACGCCAGGGGTGCGCCGCCGCCGTTGAGACAGCCGCCGGGACAGGCCATGACTTCAATGAAGTGATAGGGGGATTTCCCGGCACGGATATCCTCCATGATGGGCTTGACATTTCCAATGCCGTTGACAATGGCGATTTTCACATCCAGGTCCCCAATCTTCACCGTGGCTTCCTTGACACCCCGGTAGCCCCGGGCAGCGGTATAGTCAATTTGATTCAGCTCGCCGTTGGTCAGCAGCACGGTAACCGTGCGCAGCGCCGCCTCCATCACGCCGCCGGTGGTGCCGAAGATACGGCCCGCGCCGGTCCACTGCCCCATAAAGCTGTCAAAGGGTTGACTTTCCAGATTTGCAAGGTCAATTCCCTTCAGACGCATCAGCCTGGCGGCCTCCCGGGTGGTCAGCACTGCATCCACGTCCCGAATTCCCAGGGCGTTTTTCATCTCCGGCCGCTGCATCTCAAACTTTTTGGCAACGCAGGGCATGATGGACACATGGAAGATATCCTCCGATTCCACGCCGATTTTCTCCGGCAGGTAGCTCTTGACCAGAGCGCCGAATATCTGCTGGGGAGATTTGCAGGAGGACAGATGGGCCAGCTGGTCGGGGTAGTGGTACTCCATGTGCTTAATCCAGCCGGGACAGCAGGAGGTCAGCATGGGCAGCACACCGCCGTTTTGCAGCCGGTGAATCAGCTCCGTGCCCTCCTCCATGATGGTAACGTCGGCAGCGAAATCGGTATTGTAGGCATAGCCACCCAGCCGCTTCATGGCTGCGGCAATTTTGCCGGTGACATCTGTGCCGGGCTTCAGGCCGAACTCTTCGCCCAGGGTATGCTGGACGGCAGGGGCCATCTGCCAGACCACGGTCTTTTTGGGGTCGTTCAGGGCATCCATCACCCGCTGTATCTCGCTCTTTTCCGTCAGGGCGGCTACGGGGCAGACCTTGACGCACTGACCGCAGTTGATACAGGCGGTGGCGGACAGGGACACATTCTTCTTGGTGCGGGCATAACGGTCACCGGTTTCCGGATTGGTGTACATCTCGTAAATGCCAATCTTCTGCACCTCGTTGCAGACTGTGACGCAGCGGCCGCAGGCAATGCACTTGTCCATGTTGCGCACCATGGCAGGGCTGGAGGTGTCCATACCTCGGCCAGGCACCTTCCGCACCTGGGGGTTGATTTCAAACAGGTAGCTGACCTCCTGGAGCCGGCAGTGACCGCCGGTCTTCTGGCAGGTCAGACAGTCGTTGGGATGGATGCTGAGAATCTCCGTCAGCCGCTCCCGGCGGTAAGCCTGCACCGCCGGGGTGTTGGTGCGCACCACCATGCCGTCCCTTGCTTCGTACCGGCAGGCACGGCGGATTACGGTTTCTCCGTTCTCCTCCAGCTCCACCGCGCAGACGCCGCAGGAACCGGTGGGGGTCAGGCCCTTGAGATAGCACAGTGTGGGAATCTCAATCCCGGCGCTTCTGGCAGCCGCCAGAATGGAAGCGCCTCTGGGGCAGGTTATTTTTTTGTCATCAATGGTAAGGCAGATGTGGGTATCCACCATTCCACCGTAAAGTTCGTACATATCCTATCCTCCTGCAATCACATCTGGCCCTTGAGCAGGTCTTCCATGGCGCGTTCCTTGTGGCGGATGGTCTCCGGCCCTTCGTTTTTGTAGTATTCCAGCGCATCCGTCTGTGCCTGCTGCGTCAGGTACTGACTTACCTCAGGGCTTACCTTCTCCACCTTGATGCCAATCTGCTTGAAGCCGGGAATCTTGGCGATGGGGTCCAGATTCTTCGCATCGGACAGAATGTTGGCGCCGTCGCCAAAGTGGAAGGGCATCCAGGCCACGCCGGGCTCCAGCTTATCGGTCACATGGACCTCACAGAACACACTGCCTCTGGGGGAGGTGACCTGCACCCAGTCGCCGTCTGTCAGCTTCTTTTCGGCACAGTCGTCGGCGTTGAGCTCGATAAAGTTTCTGGGTGCGGTATAGTAGACGGCACGGGTGCGCTTGGTCTGGGTACGGGTGTGGTAATGGTAGAGCATACGGCAGCTCATCAGGGTGATGGGATACTCCGGATTCTGGGTCTCGGGAGAGGGAATCCACTCCATGGGAACCAGCAGACCCACCCCATTGTTGCGGGCAGGGCCGTTGACATGGAGAATGGGGGTGCCGGGGTGGTCGGCTGTGGGACAGGGCCACTGGCAGCCGGTGCCGCGAATCTTGTCGTAGGTCATACCGTGGTAGGAGGGGGTGACCACACACATTTCGTTGAAAATTTCCTCAACGCTGTTGTAGTGGGCGGGGTAGCCCAGGCGGGTCATCACCTCGCAGAGAATCTGCCAGTCCTGCTTACACTGGCCCTTGACGGGAACCGCCTGCCGCAGCAGCTGGACACGGCGCTCGGTGTTGGTAAAGGTGCCGTCCTTCTCCAGGAAGGCGGTGCTGGGCAGCACCACATCCGCAAGGGCCGCGGTTTCGGTGACAAACAAGTCCTGTACCACCACAAAGGCCTTTTCCAGCGCGTGCGCCACATGGCTGACATCGGGGTCGGAAACCATGGGGTTTTCGCCCATGATGTACAGGAACTTCACCTTGTCCGCCAGAATCGCGGGGATGGTCTCGGTGACGGTATAGCCCTTCTGGCTGCTGAGCTTTACACCCCAGGCCTTTTCAAATTTCTCCTGGACAGCGGGGTTGAATACCTTCTGATAGCCGGGGTAGTCGGTGGGCAGCGCGCCCATATCGCAGGCACCCTGGACATTGTTCTGCCCCCGCAGGGGGTTCACGCCATTGCCCACACCGCCCAAATTGCCGGTGACCAGGGCCAGATTGCTCAGGCTCTTGACATTGTCGGAGCCGTTCAGGTGCTGGGTGATGCCCATGGCATAGGCGATATAGGATTTGTGGGTGGAGGCATACATTCTGGCGGCATCAATAATCAGCTGCTTATCCAAGCCGCAGATTTCCGCCACCCGCTCAGGGGTATAGGACTTGACGCTTTCTCTCAGGGCTTCAATGCCCTCGGTGTGCTTGGCGATGTATTCCTTGTCCTCCAGACCTTCCGCAAAAATCACATGGAGCATACCGTTGCTCAGGGCCACCGAGGTGCCGGGCTTGATTTGCAGGTAGATGTCGGCAATGTCTGCCAGGGCAATCCGCTTGGGGTCGGCAACAATCAGCTTCTTGCCGGCCAGCTTGGCCTGCCGCACATACATACCCATAACCGGATGGGTGTCGGTGGTGTTGGAGCCGGTGATGAAAATCACGTCCGCGTCCAAAACCTCCTGAATCCGGTTGGTCATCGCGCCGCTGCCCAGGGTGTTGGCAAGGCCGGAGACGGTGGAGCTGTGGCACAGTCTGGCACAGTGGTCCACATTGTTGGTGCCCACGGCGGCACGCATGAACTTCTGGAAGATATAGTTGTCCTCGTTGGTGGCCCGGGCGCTGGAGAAGCCCGCCACTGCATCGGGGCCGTATTCTGCCTTCACCTGCTGAATTTTTCCGCAAATCAGGTCCAGGGCCTCCTCCCAGGAGGCAGGCTCCAGAACGCCGTTTTTGCGGATTAAGGGGGTGGTGAGGCGGTCCGGGTGGTTCACATAGTCATAGGCGAACTTTCCCTTGACACAGAGCAGTCCTCCGTTGGAGGGGCCGTTGGCCGGCTTGGCATCCACCACCTTCCCATTCTTCACGGAGAAGTCAATCTGACAGCCCACGCCGCAGTAGCCACAGGTAGTGCGGACAACCCTGGTTTCCCAAACCCGGAAGTCGTTCTGGGACTTGGGCATGAGGGCGCCCACCGGGCAGGCGGACACGCAGTTGCCGCAGGAGACGCAGTCAGTGTCGGCTATGGTTTCCCCACCGTTGGGAACGATGTAGATAAGGTCGTCCTTGCGTACCATTTTCAGGGCGTTGATGCCCACCAGGTCCCGGCAGGTGCGGACACATTTGCCGCAGCGGATGCACTTATCCATATCCCGCAGGTAGAAGCGGTTGGAAAGGTCTTTCTCCCGGTGGACAAAGGGTGCCGTGTAGGAAGGGCCGTCCACGCCGTACATCTGGCAGTATTTTTGCAGCTTGCAGCTTCCCAGCTTGCGGCAGTTGAGGCAGTCCATGGGGTGAATGGACAGCTTGTCCCGGAGAATGGCAATGCGGGCATCCCGGACAGCCTTGGTTTCCGTCCACACCACCATGCCGTTCTCCGCCTTGGTGCTGCAAGCGGGGACCAGGTAGTCCTGTCCCTCTACCTGGCAGGAGCACATCCAGCACTTGGTATCTTCCTCACAGCCATCCTCCCGGCGTTCGGGAAGGCGTTCGTTGTCATCATGGCAGAAGGTGGGAATGAAGATTCCCACCTTTCTGGCAGCTTGCAGAATCGTGGCGCCCTCCGGCACTTCCACGAAACGGTTGTTAATCTTAAGCTGGATCATGGAATGTAATCTCCTTCTTTGCTTCACTGTACAAAGCACAGGCAAAAACCGTGCTGCTTTTCCGAAATGCTATCACTGTTATTGTAACATTGCCCTTGGGGGATTGCAATGGATTTTTTCCCCAAAGCCGTCTGCGGATTTCTGTAGAACCTGCCGTATACTCCCGGGAAAAGGGGGAAACTATCCGTTCCCACAGTCGGCGCTGCCTTCGCTGTAGAGCATATCCAGCCCGTGGGCCACGGGGTCGATGACCGCCAGAAGGTTTTCGGCAGAGGCCTTCTTGCTTCCGGGCAGGTTGATAATCAGGCTGCGTCTGCGAATGCCCGCCGCGCTGCGGGACAGGCAGCCCTTGGGGGTAATCTTCATGGACTCCGCCCGCATCGCCTTCGGGATGCCGGGGGTCAGCCGCTCCACCACTTCCATGGTGGCCTCCGGGGTGATGTCCCGGGGAGAGAAGCCGGTGCCACCGGTGGTCAGCACCAGGGCAATGCCCAGGTCATCGGCACACTTGCAAAGCTCCCCTTTGATGCTTTCCGGTTCGTCCTGAACCATTGCGGTGTACGTTACGTCAAACCCCTTTTCCGTCAGAATCCGGCACAGGTTGGGGCCGCTGGTATCCTCCCGCTCGCCCCGGTAGCCCTTGTCACTGACGGTAATCACCGCTGCTGTATAGCGCATTTTTCATTCCTCCCGAAAATAATCTCCGTGGACACCGCCGGTTTTGGAAAGCAGGCGGATGTCCGTAATCACCATGTCCTTCTGTACGGCCTTGCACATATCGTACACCGTCAGCGCGGCGATGGATACGGCGGTAAGGGCTTCCATTTCCACGCCGGTTCTGCCGTCGCAGGAGACCGTAGCCCGGATTTCCACGCTCTTTCTGGCTTCATCCAGAGACAGCTCCAGATTGATGCCGTCCATCAGGATGGGGTGGCACATGGGGATGATGTCCGGGGTGCGTTTTGCCCCATGACCCCCGCAATCTGAGCGACGGTGAGTACATCTCCCTTTTTCATGCCGCCGCTTTGAATCAGCCCAAAGGTATGGGCATTTACAAGCACACGTCCGGCGGCAACGGCAATGCGCTGAGAAATGGGTTTTTCCCCCACGTCCACCATCTTTGCCCGGCCTTGCTCATTAAAATGGGTAAAATCCGACATAATCAGCCTCCAATTTGATTCATGTTTCGCCCCGCCTGGAAGCGATGAACGGCATCCAGATTCCCATGCCACGCAGGCTTGTTCCAGATGGCCTTTTCCAATTGACCGCGCATACCCGCAAAGTCCAGCCCCTTCAGGGCGTACTCCACATTGGAGTGGAGGCAGGGTTTTACCTTGCCGTCCGCCGTCAGGCGAATGCGGTTGCAATCCCCGCAGAAATGGGCGTTCACCGGACTGATAAGCCCGATATTGCCCAAAGCCCCCGGCAGGCGGTAGAGCTTCGGTGCTGTTGACAAATACCCCCAAGTGGAATAACCCTTGAAAAATCACACCCAAACAACGAAAAAAGACCGCATTTGCGGCCTTTCCCAGTCGTATTATCCCTTTACCCAACATATTCTATCAATGAATGTGTGTAATAAAACGTACTTAATCACAAAAATAACAGGAATTTCATAATCGTCTGCAACCCTTTTTCCATCAAATGGTTCCGCAACCAAGCAATAATCAGCAATGCAAAAGGGTACAATAATCCCCTCCCAGATCCGCGAAACGGCATGGGAGAGGTTTTGAACATCGAATGCAGAACCAGTACCGAAAGATACGCTCAAACTGTAATGAAATTAATTGACCGATTCTGCATAAAGAAAGAGATATGTGGAAAGCAAAACACCGGGAAAAAGTTTAAAATACCCGGTTTTCTGAAAAGGCATTTTTCGGAACTATCCCCACGGCTATCCCCCACGGCATTTTGAACCGCTCTGTTTTGCGTCAAAAAGTTAGAAAAACACCGGCCTTCTTATCGAAATCCGGTGTTTTTATGGCATATCCCACGTTATTCTCCGCTCGGATATGAAAATGCAACGCAAAATCGCCGAGCGTTGCATTCGTTATTCCACCAAGGTAGGTTTGAGGCCTGCCTCCACAACAACACTACCGCTATTGGATACAAAAATTGGCTAAACCTTCATAAGCATCAAATAAATAATACAGCGTAACCATACTCTTTCAGCCGATTTCTACACAACTCCCGTTCTGCGTCTGTAAACAATTCACGATACTTGGGATTGATTACATGTGCTTCCACCGACAAATCCAGCCTACCATGTTCCCATAAAGTCGCAAAGCCATCTGTTCCACCCGGCTTCATTATCAGTTGCTTTGCAGTTGCTAAACCGCCTTTGGAAGATATCATCTGTAGAAACCTGTTCGCATTATAACCGCACTCTTTTTTTGCAGTCATGTATATATTGATCATTTCCTGCTCAAATTGTTTCTCCAATGTCATTTCAATGCCTTACCTTTCTGAAAATCACGCATTCAAGAAATGCGATTCTACTATTTCATCTAACTGAGCAGCAATTTTCTTAAACGGTAAATTCAAATTCAGCGTTCTAACTGTGATTTGATTTCCACTCATGTGATATACATGATTCGGTTGTACCGTCTCATCTGTCTGGGCATAGAGCAACATTCCGGATACTGCATGCGGCTCATCGCCGAACTCTGCGTCCTTATTTTTCACATAGGTAAACACCTGATACAGATTCCCGGAATGCAGGGTGTGTACACCGTACTGTGACTGGGTAATGTGACCATAATATTTGGCATCGATGATCAGTACCGTATTACCCTCCGAAAGCATAATATCCGTCTGCATTACAGGCAGCATAGAACTGAAATCATCATCCAACTGCCAGGGGATTTGGGATGCACTTGCTTTGATTTCAGGATGTTCCTTGCGGTAATACTCCAGAATGAATTTTTCGTACAAGCGACACATCCGTTGCTCGTCCAGGAAGTCCGTCAGCTTGGTACTGCCAGCAGTATTGCTCTGAAGCAGCCCCTTCACCACCAGGTAGCAAATGGAGATCAGCATGCGGTAGGACTGGTTATTACGGTTATACTGAATCCGCCAATTGATATCATAGACATTCAACGGCTCCACATCCCCGAAGAATACCAGCAGCTTCCGCAGTTCTTTTTTCCGGGCCCTGCTGATGTCGGAGCGGATCAGCAGTTCCATCGTGGATTTCAGGATCCGGTTCATATAGCTGTTGACCGTAAAATCATCATAGGTACATACCAACTGCTTCCGCAATATTGACTGGGTCTTAATGGACTCCGCAATATCTATTTTTCCGCGCAATGAGGACAGGGGCTCAGTTTGAGGTATATATTCCTTGCCGAGTCCTCTTTTCAGCTGTAGTGCAACACCCTTTGCAAGTATCGCAGCACACAGCTCGCCAACATTATCAAATTGTTCAGTCTCTATATCCTTATAGCCGTTCTCGTTTAAAACATGATACGCATAGGCCAGCATATAGTAGATATTTTGAACAGGTATCACTTGATGGCACTCCTCAGATTGTTTGTCCAGTCTTTGATCTTTAGCGGTTCATCGAACCAATATTCCTTCAGCAACGGAATCAATTCATATTCCACGATGCCGGACAGTGTCCGATCCGTAATGGAATCCGCTGTCAAATTGCAGAAATAATTGTGACCGATGCAGAACCCTTCTCCCAGTGAATCATCCGCAGAGATTACAGCATTCAGTCTCTCAACACAATGAATCAGCTTATCAAACTTTTCGTTTTCCAGTCCCATACGGTAATCACGGAAACCTTCCGTTTCAAAGCCAGGGCGCATTTCATAGAACGCAAAACGACGGCGCAGTGCATAGTCCAGCATGGCAAGGCTACGGTCAGCGGTGTTCATCATACCGATGATATATACATTCTTCGGAACAGCGAACTTTTCGTCGGAATACAGCAGTTGAAGCTGAATGCCACGCTTATCGCTTTCAATTAGCATAAACAGTTCGCCGAAGATCTTGCTCAGGTTACCACGGTTGATTTCGTCTATGATGAAGAAATAGTCATTATCGCTGTCGATCTCTGCCTTCTTGCAGAAGTTATAAAAGGCACCCTTCTTCAGTTCAAAACCGGTTTCAGAAGGCCGGAAACCCATGATAAAGTCTTCGTAAGAATAGCTCTGGTGGAACTGGATCATCATAACCCGTTCCTGATCCTTTACCCCCATCATAGAGTAGGCCAGCCGCTTGGCGGCAAAGGTTTTACCCACACCGGGTGCACCCTGAAGGATTACATTTTTCTTGGAGCGAATCAGATTGACAAGCGTATAGTATTCATCTTCGCCCATATATACGTCCTTCAGGAATTCTGCTTCATCATAGGTAGGATATGTAACAATCTGTTCTTCTACATCGTCATCCGCGTCAGTGGTAAACAAAGCACAAAGCTTTTCAACATAGTCCGTATAGGGTGTAACATCTGTCAGTGTTTTCAATACAGCCTGACCGCTGGGATGGGGCCATTCTCCCTTGTGTGTCCAGTTTACAGTACGGCGGTGAGGGTAGGAAGTGTCAGATTCCAGATATTCATATTCAGAAGTAACAATGCCCCGGCCGATGATCTGAGTACGCCCCTTCTTAACAAAGACTACATCACCAACCTTGATTTCATTGGCGAACTGCCAGGTGGCATGGGCAGCATTCATATAGGTCAGTGACGGATCATATGTTTCTTTCATTCTCAATTTCATGGCCTTCTTACTGCCAAATGCACGAAGGTCGCCAATCTCTGCCCAGCCGATTGCCATAATGCCTTCATTGTAAAATTTGTCCCACATACCGGATCCTTCACCGGGAGTATATATCCAGTAGCGAACACTTTTAGAATCCGAATCTGCCAATACATTCGTTGTTTCAGGATGATCCTGCTGACAATAATGATAATATACCTGAGCAAACTCTACGCTGGAAATATCGCATTCCTTGATGAATGACATAATCTGCCCCATGCGTAAAAAAGGGATGCCACTTGGTTCTATGTTCAGAAATTTCAGAACCTCAACCTGATAATCTTTCGCATAGAATACGGGCAGTATTTCGGGATAAAGCATCTGATAATACTTTAACACCCAAACATTATCAATAATAGGAATATGTCGCAGTTCGTCATATAGTAATTCATAATCCGATATTGAAGAGACAAACGTGTGTGCCTCTAAAATTTCTGCACCCTCCACCAGATTATCCCGGATATTTTCTGCAACACGAACTGCTTCTTCTTCCGTTAGGATTTGCGTTTTTGCGGGCGAACCTGTTGTCCATTGGTGGTTCTTTTTATGATAAAATAATCCAAATTTATAGGCTGATCCACCAGCTATACTTCCATACAATTCGCGTATTTCCTTATGTCTTTCCAAAATATAGCAGAGATTATTCTTATTTTCTTTATCACTGTAGAACAATTTGGTTAGAAGTTCTTTTCCAGATAAATTCTTTAGCGCGGCAGGCCCAAACTCTGCATTAAAATCATGTCGCAACATCTGATCCTGCTCTCGTAACGCTCCGAATCCGTCCTCCTTTACTACTGTATAAAACCATGCGGGAGTGAAGAATTCTAAATTGTGTCTTAGTATATCTCGCTTCATTTTTACTCCTCCAAACTGAATGTCGCAAGCTTTGAGAAAAAGTGTAGATATAATTCTCTGCAATCTGCAAATTCCATAAACGCAAACCGAGGGGCTGAGTAAATTCTTGGTTCACTGTCCCACAATCTGCTATCCATCAAAGACAGAAATTCGTGGTAAAGCATCACATCATCAATCTCGAATGCTTCACACTTGTCCTTGTCATATTCGGCATCGATTCCAACGGAATACAGATTCTCGATCCTTGCCAAACCACTGGCATAGCTGTTCCCGCTTTTTGCGCCTACATAGTCAATAAAACCTTCTCTATCGAACATAAACCGTCCTCCTATGACGAAGAAGATATGTAAATCCATTATACTTGGTTAATTGGGGGAATACAATATAAAAACAGCTATTCCTCCTTGCTTTCGCGGATTTCCCCCAAATTGGTCACAACAACGCCTTTTCTTAGGGCATACGCAGTCAGCTCTTTTGCATTGCTCGCCGGATGCCACGCATAGGCAATCAGATAGTCCACATGATCGATCATATACCGGTTTGCTCGGGCGATAGCGTACCGGCGGGGAACAGATTCCATGCCCGGTGGGTAGAAAGTACCATCAAACCCGGGTGGTGTTTCAATGGGGCGCTCTGCCGGGTGATAGGGGCGCAGAAGCAGCAGAGTAATTCCCGGATACAACGCCTTTGCTGAGATAACAGCCCTTGCAGCCATGCGGTCAAAACCACCGTAGTTTCCAACGATGAATTCCGTAACACCATTGTCAACAATATAGCGTTCCACCGCCTCTGCAAGCTCTGAAAAGATTTCCTCGGAAGCTTCCCTGTGGCCAATAAAGAAGCAGCTTTTCAAAGTAATCACCTATTCCAGTATTGAAAATCAAGAGTGGACCAGAACTGGTCCCATTATACCATAACCAACTCATAGAATAAACCCAGATGGACCAAATTAAGTCCAGTTGAGGTGTGGTTATGGAACAGAAGATTAAGCAGGATATTAGAATCGGTGAAAACATTCGAAAGATTCGGAAGATGCGTAAATTGGGCCAAACGGATCTGGTGCGTATCCTACAAATTGACGGCTGCGACATGACACGTGAGTGCCTTGTCAAAATTGAGAGGTGCACACAGCACATTCAGGCAAGTCAACTGCACGCAATTAAAAAGGCACTAAATACAACTTATGAGGAACTGATTGATGGTCCCACGGGCACGAATGAGCGGTGATTCGTATGAAGCCGAGAAAGCTGGAGCTGGGTGATCGTAACATCATCGGCAAGCGTGTTACCGAGGCGCGGCTGGCACAGGGAATGAAACAGGTGGAGCTGCTTGCCAAATTGCAGCTTGCCGGGATTGATATCAGCGTACCCGCGCTGTCTTTACTGGAAGGTCAGAAACGCCCGGTATCAGATATTGAACTGAATGCCCTGGCGGATATCCTGAATGTATCTGTCAGCTGGCTGCTGGGAAGAGAATAAGAAACGCCGTCGATGCGAGTAACGCACTCACACCGACGGCGATATTTATTCTTTCAGCCGATTTTCTTCAAAGAAATACCGGGAAATATGAAAAGCGAAACACCAAAAAAAGTTTGAAATTCCCGGTTTTTTGAAAAAGCATATTTTGGAACTATCCCCGTGGCTATCCCCCACGGCATTTTGTACCGCTCCATTTTGCTTCAAAAAGTTAGAAAAGCACCGGATTTCTTATCGAAATCCGGTGCTTTTATGGCAAATCTACCGCTCGTGGATACTGTGCACCATGCTTTGCAGGCGTGGTGCATTTTTGCGGGGTTCGCCCTGACGCACCGGGACAACGATGACAGAAGGGACGCAATCGTCTTACGACTCCCGAAATCCTCGCTGCTGCACCTTTTTCGTGCAAGGGCGGTTGCCGATCTGCTTTTTGCAAAAGCAGCAAAGCGCTGCAGCTTCCGTAATGCATGGATTGGGTCTTTTGAGCGTCATTCCTTTTTGCCGTGAAGCCCTGGCAGAAGAGTGACTTAGCGCAAACGCGCGCAAAGCCAATCCAGAAGATTCTTTTCTTTTGCTGTGCCATCGGCAATTGCAATGAACATATCT
>CALYTB010000033.1 GCA_945486035.1 uncultured Clostridia bacterium | reverse complement strand
CAGTGCGCACACTGGCGTGGCAATCCCCCGGTTAGAGGAGAAATGTACCGAAAACCACCCGGAAGAATGGGAATCACTGCGATTCTTGGTGGTAATCGTTACCTGGTTCCATTCAACCGGGGGATTGCCACACCAGCGTGCGCGCTGGTTCGCAATGACAGGTAATCGGGGCACAGCTCGCTAAACAGTAATTTTTCGGGCTGGTGAAAAAAGGGCGATCAGCAGGCTCTTTCTTGTCCCGAAGGAATGCCATCACTGTCCACTTTCCACTGTCAACTGTCCACTCTATTATTGCGGGGCTGCAATGAGGTCGGGGGGGATGGGGCAGTCGTAGCCCTGGGCGGCGGTGACCGTGAACTCGGCCCGGGCTTTGGCGAGAAGGGCTTCGTCCGTCATCAGCTCGCTTACCGAGGCGGCCAGCACCTTCGCTGCGTACAGCATTCCCTTGTGGGCAATGCCGGTTCTGCCGCAGCTCACCGTCTGCCAGGAGTGGCCGGGGGTGCCGGAGGGGATGGTCACCGCGTTGAACTGGGCGGTGGGGGTGAGCCAGCTGACATCGCCCACATCCGTGGAGCCGGGGCTGAAGGGGGAGGCACTCACATAGGGCATGACAAAATCGTTGAGAGGCCGGGTACCGCCCTGGGTTTTCTCCAGGACGAACTGCTTCACCTGGGGATTGTCCTCGGTCAGATCCCCGGGCAGGCGGGATTCGGGGAAGGTGGCCTTCAGAGCCGCGGCATAGGCGACCTCTTCCTCGGTATAGACGGGCAGGGGAGCCTCCTGCAGATTTTTATAGAGCAGCGCCTCCAGAACGGTGTTGGACAGGGTATCGGAGGTGCCGTCGATCTGGCGCCAGGAAACCGTGGTGTCGGTCATCTGCGCCGCACCCTTGGCGATGTTGTTCACCCGCTCCAGAAGGGCCTTGGCCGCGCGGACATTGGCGGAGCGGACCATGTATATGAGGCCCGCCGTGGGCTGCACCACGTTGGGGGACAGGCCGCCGGTGTCGCTGATGGAGTAGTGGATGCTGGACTTAGGGGGCATGTGCTCCCGGAGGAACTGAACGCCGATGTTCATCAGCTCCGCCGCATCCAGGGCGGAGCGGCCTGTCCAGGGATTTCCGGCGGCATGGGCGGCCCGGCCCTGGAAGCTGTAGGCCATCTGGATACAGGCGGCGTTGGTGCCCACGGTTACCTCGTTGGTGTCCCCGGGATGCCAGGTCAGGGCTGCATCCAGATCCCGGAACAGTCCGTCCCGGGCCATGAAGGTCTTGCCCGCGCAGCCCTCCTCACCGGGGCAGCCGTAGAAGATCACGGTGCCGGAAAGCTGCCCGGCGGCAATGGCTTCCTTGATGGCGATGGCCGCACCCAGGGAGGCGGCCCCCAGCAGGTTGTGTCCGCAGCCCTGACCGCAGCCGCCCTCGGTCAGCGGGGAATACTCGGTGGCCCCCGCCTTCTGGGACAGGCCGGAAAGGGCATCGTATTCCCCCAGAATGCCGATGCGGGGGGAGCCGGAGCCGAAGGAACCGGAGAAAGCGGTGGGGATGCCGCAGAGGTTTTCCTCCACGGTGAAGCCCTCCTCCCTGAGGATTTGGACATAAGCGGCGGTGGATTTGTATTCCAGCAGGGACAGCTCGGCGTAGTCCCAGATCTTATCGCTGAGGGAGGTGAGCAGGTCTGCCTTGGTGTCGATGATGTGGTAAAGGGCCTGTTTCATTGGAGGTGCTCCTTTCATGGAATGGGAGGAATGTAAGAATAAGTGTAAGCGCGATAAATTGGTGTTTGGAGATTTCGTACGCACTGCGTTCTTACTGTAGGGGAGCCATTCATGGCTCCCGTGGGGCAGTACGTTTTCGCCGAAATGTGGAGGAAATCGGAACAATGTACCGCCGGGAGCCATGAATGGCTCCCCTACAGTTGGATTTGGGCATTTTGATCATTCTGAAAGGATGCCATAATTGTCAACTGTCAACTGTCAATTGTCAATTCGGCGAAGCCGCTAAACAACAATTTATCGTTGATTTGGCGGAAAGGAAGAAGCCGGACACGGGTGTGTCCGGCTGGGGTGGTTTACAGCACCTTCCGGAGGAAGTCCTGGAGCCGGGGGTGGGTGGGGCTGTGGAAGAAGGCGGCGGGAGGGCCTTCCTCCAGCACGTTTCCGTCGGCAATGAACAGCACCCGGTCGGAAACCTCCTCGGCAAAGCGCATCTCGTGGGTGACGATGACGGAGGTCATGCCGGTACTCACCAGACCCTTGATGACATCCAGCACCTCACCCACCATCTCGGGGTCCAGGGCGGAGGTGGGCTCGTCAAAGAGCATCACGTCCGGCTCCATGGCCAGGGCCCGGACAATGGCCAGCCGCTGCTTCTGTCCGCCGGAGAGGTTGCCGGGCATTTCGTCCAGCTTATCGATGAGGCCCACCCGGTTCAGAAGCTCCTTGGCCATGTCCATGGCCTCGGCCTCGGTCTTTTTCTTCAGCAGCTTGGGGGCCAGGGTCACGTTGTCGCAGACGCTCAGGTGGGGGAACACGTTGAACTGCTGGAACACCATGCCCATCTTCTGCCGGTGCAGATCGATGTCCACCTTCTTGCCGGTGATTTCCTTACCCTCGAAGAAAATCTGACCCTGGGTGGGCTTTTCCAGCAGGTTCAGGCAGCGAAGGAACGTGCTCTTGCCGCCGCCGGAGGGGCCGATGATGGACACCACCTCGCCCTTGTGAATGGTCTGGTTCACGCCGGTGAGAACTTTCAGATGGCCGAAGCTCTTATGCAGATTGACGGTTTTGATCATTTCCATCAGACGTTCCCTCCTTGAGCAGTCTTTTTGTGCTTGTGGTGATTCTTGTAGGATTTGTCGGAGGCCATCCGCTTCTCGAAGTACCCGATCACCTTGCTCAGGGGGAAGGTCAGGCAGAAGTAGATGATGCCCACAATGAGCAGACACTCAAAGCCCAGGAAGGTGGCGCCCTTGACCTTCTGGTAGGAGGTCATGAGATCCCCCAGGAAGAAGGTGGAGGCAAGGGATGTCTCCTTCAGGATCATGACGAACTCGTTGCCCAGGGCGGGGAGGATGTTCTTGATGGCCTGGGGCAGCACCACCTTCCGCATGGTCTGACCGGCAGAGAGACCCAGGCTTCGGGCGGCTTCCGTCTGGCCCTTGTCCACGGCCTGGATGCCGGAACGGATGACCTCGGAAACGTAGGCCGAGGAGTTGACGCACATGGCGATGGCCACCCACATGAAGGCGCTGAGCTTCAGGAAGGGCAGCATCTGGGGCAGGCAGAAGTAGAAGATGTACAGCTGCAGCAGAATGGGGGTGCCCCGGATGATCTCCACATAGGCCGTGACGATGACACGCAGCAGCCGGAACCGGGACATCTTCATGATGGCCACCAGGGTGCCCAGGATGGCACCCAGGGAAACCGCGATGCAGGTGAGAATCAGAGTGTTGGAGACACCCTCAATGAGGAACACCTTCCAATAGTCCCTCATGATTTTGACAATATTGGCGCCGATCTGGGCAAATTCCATAACATGATCCTTTCTATTCGGTGATACGGACGGAGAGACAAATTGGTGTTTGTAGGGATGCGCCCCAAATTACCTGTCATTGCGAACCAGTCCGCAGACTGGTGTGGCAATCCCCCGGTTAGAAGGGAAATGTATCGACAATTGCCCTACAGGACGGGGAAACACTGCGTTTTTTGGTAGAAATCGTTACCTGGTTCCATTCATCGGGGGGATTGCCACGCCAGTGTGCGCACTGGCTCGCAATGACAGCAAAAACGTACAAACACCAATTTGCCGTTCTTTACGGAGGAAAAATCGAGTTTCGCTCAGCAAGGGCTGACGGAGTGGCCGTCAGCCCTTGCTCGATTCGTTAGCCTTCGATGGGGTTGCCGTTCTCGTCGTAGGAAACCTCCACGCCGATACCGGCCAGTTCCTTGGCTTCGGCGTACCAGGTGCCGTAGTAGCCGGCCTCGTAGGCCTTGGCCAGCAGCTCGTTGACCTTGGCGGTGAGGGCATCGCTGCCCTTCTTCAGCAGGATCACGTTGTTCTCTTCGTCGGAGGTGACGACGAACCCAAAGCCGCTCTTGATGATGTCGGGGTTGTTGGAGATGATGGCATCCGCATTGCCGTCGGCCACGGCCATTACATCAAAGTCGCCGTTCTTCAGCTGCATCAGGCCGGTGGTCAGGTCGGCAAACACAACGAGCTCGGTGTCGGGCAGCTGGTTGGTGCAGAGGTTGGCCTGCAGAGAGGCGGCCTGGGCGCCTACCTTCAGACCGGCAAGGGACTCGGCAGTGGTGTACTTGCCTTCGTTGCCTGCCATGGTGATCAGAACCTGCTCGGTCTCATTGTCACCGGCGTAGTAGAAGTCGGACAGGTTGTAGTTCTGGGCCCGCTCCTCGGTCTTGGAGAAGCCGGAGATGGACATATCCACGGTTCCCATTTCCACGGAGGTCTGGCAGGCACCGAAGTCCATGGGCATGATTACCAGCTCCAGACCCAGCTCAGTGGCGATGTAGTTCGCCAGAGTTACGTCGAAGCCAACATACTGCTCCTGGCCGGACTTGGAAGGATCCACGAACTCCATGGGAGAAAAGTCCGGGGAAATGGAAACGGTCAGCTTGCCGGGCGTTACAAGGCCCAGCTCGTTGGCAGGCGCATCGGTCTTTGCGCCGCAGCCGGCGAAGAGGGACAGCACCATCATGGCGGCGAGGATCAGAGTCATCAGCTTTTTCATAATATTCTCTCCTTTTCTCATGCTCCCCGATCCCGGGGGAGGCGGGGTTGATTGATGAGTGAATTATACTGCGTATATTATACAATGTCAATTGGAAATTAATACAATTGATAAGGAAAGATTTGGATATCAGTTGTGAAATGGTCTAAGAATATTCAAAATAGAATGGAATATGCGTATATTCAGAGGGGATATTCAGAAAAGGAACCTGCGGGGAAGTGTATAATATGCAGAATATTTGAATGAAAATGATTGGGTACAGACACCGCCCGGGCAGGAAAACAGAGCGACAAATTGTTGTTTACAGCACTAAAAAAGAACTGTCATTGCGAACCAGCGCGCACGCTGGTGTGGCAATCCCCCGGTTGAAAGGAATCAGGTAACGATTACCACCAAAATCGCCACATTATCCTACTCTGTAGGGCAATCGTCGAACATTTTACCTCTAACCGGGGGATTGCCACGACCAGTGCGCGCACTGGTCTCGCAATGACAGGAAACCTGGAGACAGCCCGCTAAACACCAATTTGCCTGTCCGAGCGGTGTGGGTTGGTCATTGACGCTTTGAGGCGTTTCGGGTATAATGGGGGCGAAAAGCTTACTTCCGGGGAGGGAACCGACTATGAAAACCAGCGTGAAGGAAATGGACTACGATCTGGTGGCGGCGCTGCCGGCCAGAGCGCACGTTCTGCCGAAAAAACCCAACCTCTTTTTCCGGAGCCTGATCCGGGGGCTGTCGGCCTTCGGACTTTTGGGAACACATTTTACATATTCTATGGAGAGAATGGATAAAATCGGGAAGGGGGAGCCCTGTCTGATTCTGATGAACCATTCCTGCTTCCTGGATCTTCAGATTGTGAGCCGGATTTTCTACCCCCGGGACTACTGCATCATCTGCACCTCCGACGGATTCGTGGGGATGCGGGGCTGGATGGAGAAGCTGATGCGCGCCATCGGCTGCGTACCCACCCAGAAGTTTGTCACGGACTTGCGGCTGGTGCAGGATCTGGAATACTGCCTGAAAACCCTGAAAACCAGCGTGCTCATGTACCCCGAGGCCAGCTACTCCTTTGACGGCACGGCTACGCCCCTTCCCAGGAAGATGGGTGTCTTGCTCAAAAAGCTGGGGGTCAGCGTGGTGATGGTGGAGACCTTCGGGGCCTTCTCCCGGAATCCGCTGTATAACGAACTGAAGGTGCGCAAGAGTGTCCCGGTTTCCGCCCGGGTGCGCTGCTTGTACACCAAGGAGGAAATCCGGGAGAAGACGGTGAAGGAGATGTCCGACGGTCTGGACGAGGCGTTCTCCTTTGACCATTTCCGCTGGCAGCAGGAGCAGGGGCTTGAGATCCGGGAGGATTTCCGGGCTGACGGCCTCCATCGGATTCTGTATAAATGCCCCCACTGCGGCGCGGAGGGGGAAATGGTGGGCAAGGGCACCATGTTAACCTGTGGGCACTGTGGCAAGCAGTGGGAGCTGACCGAGCTGGGCCAGATGCGGGCCCTGGAGGGACAGACGGAGTACCCCCACATCCCCGACTGGTACGATTGGGAGCGGGACCAGGTGCGGCGGGAAATTCTGGAGGGCACCTACCGGCTGGACACGGAAGTGAACATCGCCGTGCTGGCGGACTATCAACATATATATAAGGTAGGGCAGGGCAGGCTCATTCAGACAAAGGAGGGCTTTCACCTGACGGGCTGTGACGGCAGGCTTGACTATGCGCAGAAGCCCATGGCCTGCTACAGCCTGTACGCGGACTACTACTGGTATGAAATCGGGGATATGATCTGCATTGGCGACAACGAGCGGCTCTACTACTGCTTCCCCAAGGGAGCCACCCCGGTGGCCAAAGCAAGGCTCGCCGCAGAGGAGCTGTACAAGCTGTGCAAGGCAAGAGCCCTGTGAGCGAAGGGAAATGACAAATTGGCGTTTGTCGGGCTGTGCCTCGATTACCTGTCATTGCGAACCAGCGCGCACGCTGGTGTGGCAATCCCCCGGTTAGAGGTAAAATGTTTCGACGATTGCCCTACAGAGTAGGATAATGTGGCGATTTTGGTGGTAATCGTTACCTGATTCCTTTCAACGGGGGGATTGCCACGCCAGTGTGAGCACTGGCTCGCAATGACAGCAAGAACGTACAAACACCAATTTGTCTGTCCTGTGGGGTAGAGGCGCATTTATGGGAAAAACTTTAGGATTTTGCCGAAAGTTGTCTTATTGCACAAAAAAGAGACCGCGATTATTCTTTGATTGTACAAAACAATGAAAACCTAAAAAACATTTGACATCCTACGGCGGACACGATATTATATAACATATTTATTCGTGCATCTGCGGCCAAAAACGGGATATCCCGTTTTTTCATTGGAAAAATCTTTCCCATGATGGGCTTTGGAGGCAACGAATAAATGAATTTTCAAAGGAGGAAAAGAAATGAAGAAGTTTTTGGCACTGCTGCTGGCTCTGGCGATGATCGCCTCTCTGGCCGCCTGCGGCAGCAAGACCGAAGCTCCCGCCACTACCACCGCTGCGACGGAAGCTCCCACTACCGAAGCTCCTGCAACCACCCCCGCTGCGCCTGCTGTTCCCAACAGAGCCATCCTTGGCAGCTCCACTGAGCTGAGCGGCGACTTCCGTTGGCCCGGTTTCGGCGGCAGCTCCGCCGGCGCTTCGGACCAGGACATCAACCGTCTGACTGCCGGTTACTCCACCATGGAGACTAACCAGGGCGGCGCTTATGTCTGGAACGAGACCGTTGTGAAGAGCCACAGCGAGACCGAGAATGAGGATGGCACCTACACCGTGACCATCGAGCTGAACGAGGGCCTGACCTTCAGCGACGGCACCCCCGTCACCGCTGCCAACTATGTTGCCGGCGTTCTGTCCTTCAGCACCCAGGTTTCCGTTGGCGCCGGTCACTCCGGCAAGTCCGGCCAGTCCTTCGTGGGCTACAATGACTTCTACGCCTACACCGGCGAGGAAGGAACCGGCAGCAAGGTCTTCACCGGTGTCCGCATGCTGAGCGACTACAGCTTCAGCCTGACCGTGTCTTCCGACTTCTATCCCTACTACTTCGCTTACACCTACGCCGCTGTCAGCCCCAATCCTCTGGGCCTGGTTCTGGGCGAGGGTGTGGAAGTGAAGGACGACGGCGAGGGCTGCTACCTGTCCGACAACTTCTATGAGAAGAACGGCGATGAGTATGTGAAGGCCGCTGAGATCGCTGCCAACCGTTACGATGTCACCAAGTACCCCTTCTCCGGCGCCTACGTCATCTCCAACTGGGATGCCTCCACCAAGGAGTGCACCATGACCATCAACCCCGAGTTCAAGGGCAACTTCGAGGGACAGACCCCCTCCATCGAGACCATTGTTTACGTTAAGATCATCGAGGAGACTCAGCTGGATCAGCTGAAGACCGGCGGTGTTGATGTGCTGTCCGGCATCACCGGCGGTGACTCCACCAAGGCCGCTCTGGAGATTGTGGACGGCGAGAACTTCGCTGAGGTTCACTACCAGAGAGCCGGCTACGGCAAGATTGAGTTCGAGTGCGACTTTGGACCCACCATGTTCCCCGAGGTTCGTCAGGCCATTGCTTACCTGCTGAACCGGACCGAGTTCTGCCAGGCCTTCACCGGCGGCTACGGCGTTGTTGTCGACGGCCCCTACAGCCCCGACTTCGATATGTGGCACGCTGTTGAGGACGACATCGAGCTGATCGACTACACCTTCTCCCCCGACAATGCCAAGAAGGTTCTGGAGGATGGCGGCTGGATTTACAACTCCAAGGGCGAGCCCTTCGTTGAGGGCGCCGGCGGTGTGGACTCCGTCCGTTACAAGAAGCTGACCGCGGAAGAGGCCAACGCTCTGGATATCTACGGCAACGATGCCGGCAACAAGACCTTCAAGTCCGTCGCCAACACCGACAACATCACCTATGAGACCGTTGAGATCAACGGCGAGTACTACATGCCTCTGGCAATCAACTGGTTCGGTTCCACCCCCAACCCCGTGACCGATCTGCTGTCCACCACCCTGGCCAACAGCTCCGATCTGGCTTCCGTGGGCATGGTGATCCGTGCTACCGCCGGTGACTTCACCACCCTGCTGGGCAACATCTACCGTGATCCCTCCATGGGTTACGCCGGCACTCCCATCTACGGCATGCTCAACCTGGCTACCGGCTGGAACAACGCTGTCTATGACTACTCTTTCAACTGGTCTTTGGATCCTTCCTGGGCTGACTACTCCTCGAACAAGGTCAAGGATCCCTACGATGCCGCCTTCCCCTACGATCAGGCTGCCGAGAAGCTGAGCTACGAGGAAGCTATGGCTGCCTCCGACGGCAAGCTGGGTATGGATTACCTGTCCATGGCCATGGTTTACAACGCCACCAACGAGGACGAGTACAACCAGTGGTGGATGGCTTACATCGAGAGATGGAATCAGCTGCTTCCCGACATCCCCCTGTACTCCAACTACTACTACGATGTGTACAATGCCAACATTGAGAATTTCGTGACCAGTCCCTTCTTCGGACCTGCCAACGCAATTCTCTACGCCAACATCAAGGGTTACTAATCTCTTGCTGTTAACGTAAACAGGATGGGGCAGCCCATAAGGCTGCCCCATTTTGGACTGAATGTGATTTCGAGCGCGGAACGGCTACAAGGCACGTCCGATCCAAAGCCGAATGAACATCGGGCGGTTCTAAAAACGCCCCTTCCCGGCAGATGCCGGTTTTTCGTCTATCTCAGCGGAGAGAGATTGCCTGCGGGCATGCTCCGCTGTCTTTGAAAAGGGAGGTTTTTAGAACCCGCCCGATGCAGATAACCAGTGAAAGGAATAGATTATGGGTAAATACATTGCGAAGCGGCTTGGCTACATGCTGGTGGTCATGCTGATTCTTTCCCTTTTGATGTTCCTTGTGTACTCCATGATCCCCTATGACCGGGCTGTGGCCGAAGCGGAACCGTTTAAGCAGGGACTGAAGAACAATCCCAACGCTGCGGAGCTGTACAGCGCGAAGATTGAGGAATTACGCAGGGAGCTGGGCACGGATCAGAATGTATTCGTGCGATATCTCGGCTGGATTGGTGTCGCTCCGATCAACGGAAGATACAACGGCATTTTGCAGGGCAATTTCGGGTACAGCTATCAGTATGACCGTCCCGCCCTGGATGTGCTGATTACTCCCATGAAAAACACCATCTTTATCAATATCTTTGCCACCATTTTTGGCCTGGGAATTACCATTCCCCTTGGTATTTTCTGTGCCGTGCACCGGGGCAGCAAGCGGGACACCGCTGTTCAGATCGGCACCATTGTGGGCTACAGCATTCCTACATTTATTACGGCGATTATCTTTATCTGGTTCTTTGCCATTATTCTGGGATGGTTCCCTGTATCCGGTATGAAAACACCGGGCTCGGACTATGTGGGCTGGCAGAAGCTCAAGGATGAGCTCTACTATATGTCCCTTCCCCTGATTGTCATGACCTTCTCCTCTCTTGGCGGCATGACCCGTTATGTCCGTGCCTCCATGACCGAGGCGCTGTCTCTGGACTGCATCCGTACCGCCAGAGCCAAGGGCCTGCGGGAGAAGACCGTCATTTACAGCCACGCGTTCCGGAACGCGCTGATTCCCATCATCACCCTGGTGATTGGTTGGTTTATCGGCATCTTCTCCGGTTCCATTGTCATCGAGAATATCTTCGGACTGAACGGTGTGGGCCGCCTGTATATTCTGTCCCTGAACAACAAGGACTTTGAAGTTGTGCTGCTTCTTCAGATGTTCTATGTCATCGTGGGACTGCTGGGCAACCTTGTCATCGACATTGCCTACGGTATTGCGGATCCCCGTGTCCGGGTTAATAAATAAGGAGGATGCATATGGAAAAGAATACTTCCTCCAAGGGCTTTGCCCCGTTCAACTGGCTGAAAAGAATGTTCTTTGGCGGCTCCAAGGTTGTTGCCGAGGAGGGCGAGCGCTATGACAGCCCCTCCAAGCTGGCCGTCAAGCGCTTCTTCCGCAAGCCCATTGCCGTGATCGCGCTGGTTGTTCTGATCAGCATGTTCCTGTTCGTGTTCATCGGGCCGGTGTTTTACCCCGTGGATTTGACGGAAACCGGAAGTGAAATGCTGCATACCAATGTGGCCCCCACCATGAGCCTGATGAAGCTTCCCGATGACATGAAGGACGGCGCGGTGGATATTTCCTCCCGTGGCACCTTTACCATTGGTGTCAGCACAGATGGAAATCTGTATATGTGGGGATACTACCCCAAGACCAAGGACCCCAAGCTGAACGTGATGAACGTTCCCGAAGAGGTCCGGGGCAGCAAAATCGTCCATGTGGCCGCAGGCTCCGACCACTGCGTGGCTATTTCCGCAGAGGGCAAGGTCTACTGCTGGGGTGCCTACGACAACGGCCAGTACGGCTGGGACGGCAGCATGATCGCCTCCGCCAGAAAGCAGCCCGAGGAGCTGCTGGAGGGCACCATTGATGCCTCCCAGGTTCGTCAGCTGATCTGCGGAAACCAGATCACCGCCATCCTGATGGAGGACGGTACCGTCTACGCCTGGGGCAATGACGGCCTGAACGCCACAAACCTTTCCTCCGTCATCAAGCACGGCAAGAAGGAAAGCCCCCTTGTGAAGCTGGCCTTCACCAACGATGGCCTGTACGCCATCGATGAGAACGGCACCTTCGTCACCGGCAAGAGCTCCAAGTTCAATTCTATAACCATCACCGACGAAACCGGCGGGAAAAAGACAGTGGATTTGTTTGAATACATCGGCGACCGGAAGCTCGTGGACATTGCCGCTACCGGCTCTGCGGTGGCTCTGGTTACCGATGACGGCGAGCTGATTGTGGCCGGTATGAAGGAAGCGGCTCCCGTGATTCCCGAGGGGGATCGGATTAAGGCGGTTTCCGGCGGCACCCGGCACTTTACCCTGGTTACCGAACAGGGCAGAGTCTATGCCTGGGGTCAGAATTACCGCAACCAGTGCCAGGTTCCCGAGGCGCTGACCGAGGCCGGCGCGGTGGATACCGTGTACGCCAGCGGTTTCCAGAACTATGCCTTTAAGGACGGCAAGTATGTGGACGGCTGGGGCCTGAAGGGTTATCTGATGGGCACCGACGACATGGGCCGTGACGTGTTCAACCGCATTATCAACGGCGGTAAAATGACCATGACCATTGGCGCGGTTGCCGTGATTGTGTCCACCGTCATCGGCATCATCATCGGATGTCTTTCCGGCTATTTCGGAGGTGCCGTGGATATCCTGCTGATGCGTTTGACCGAAATTGTGGGCGCCATTCCGTTCCTGCCCTTCGCGCTGTGCCTGTCCGCAATTCTGCAGGCTTCCGACCTCCACGAGGATACCCGTATTTTCATCATCATGGTAATTCTGGGTGTTCTGTCCTGGACCGGACTTGCCAAGCTGGTTCGCGGCCAGATTCTGGCCGAGCGGGAAAAGGAATTCGTCACCGCTGCCCGCTCCATGGGCATCCGGGAGGGCCGCATCGCCTTCCGGCACATCCTGCCCAACATCATCTCCGTAATCCTGGTGAGCATCACATTGGACTTTGCAAGCTGTATGCTTACCGAATCCAGCCTGTCCTACCTGGGCTTCGGTGTTCAGCTGCCCCGTCCTACCTGGGGCAATATGCTGGACGGCTCCAGAAACGCCCTTGTTATCCAGTCCTACTGGTGGAGATGGCTGTTCCCGGCGCTGTTCCTTTCTATTGTCGTTATCTGCATCAATATCATCGGCGACACGCTGCGGGATATTCTTGACCCCAAATCGGAGGTGGAAAAGTAATGGCTGAGAACACCAGACCTTTGCTTGAGATCAAGAACCTCAAGACTTTCTTCAAAACCAGAAACGGCACGGTGAAGGCCGTGAATGACGTTTCCTATTCCATTATGCCCGGCAAGACCCTGGGCATTGTGGGCGAGTCCGGTTCCGGTAAGAGTGTGTCCGCCATGAGCGTGCTTCGTCTGCTGGATGCCAACGGCTACATTGCCGGCGGTACTGTCACCTTTGACGGTCAGGATCTTGCCAAAATCAGCACCCAGGAGATGTACCACATCCGCGGAAACAAGATTTCCGTGATTTTCCAGGAGCCTATGACCAGCCTGAACCCGGTCTTCTCCGTGAAGCGGCAGCTGAGCGAGCCCTTCCGGGTCCACCGTGGGATGAACAAGAAGGAGGCTGCCAAGGCGGCCCTCAAGATGCTGGCCGATGTAAAGATTCCAAACCCCGAGGTGGTGCTCAAGCAGTATCCCCACCAGCTGTCCGGCGGTATGCGCCAGCGTGTCATGATTGCCATGGCCCTGGCCTGTGAGCCCAAGCTGCTGATTGCCGACGAGCCCACCACCGCGCTGGACGTGACCATTCAGGCCCAGATTCTGCACCTGATGAACACCCTGAAGCAGGAGCATGGTACGGCCATCATGTTCATCACCCATGACCTGGGCGTGATCAACCAAATGGCGGATGATGTGGTGGTTATGTACTGCGGCGAGGTTGTGGAGCGGGTTCCCGCCAAGACTTTGTTTTCCAAGAATGTGAAGTTCTCCCATCCCTACACCGAGGGACTGCTGGGCTCTGTGCCCCGGCTGGATACCACCTCTGCCCGGCTGGATGCCATTCCCGGCGCGGTGCCCCATCCGCTGAACCTGCCCAAAGGCTGCAAATTCGCGCCCCGCTGCAAGTACTGCACCCAGAGATGCATCGACGAGGCCCCGTCCCTTGTGAAGGTGAGCGAGGATCAGGAGATCCGGTGCTTCTATCCGGAGAAGGAGGCCCGCCATGCAAAATAATGAGAAGAAGCTGCTGCTGCGGATTCAGAACCTCAAGCAGTATTTCCCCGTGGGCAAGGGCCGCTTCGTCCGGGCCAATGACGGCATCAGCCTGGACATCTACGAGGGCGAAACTTTGGGCCTGGTGGGTGAATCCGGCTGCGGTAAGTCCACCCTGGGCCGCTCCATCCTGCAGCTGTACAAGCAGACCGACGGCCGTACCATGTACTTTGGCCGCACCATCGATGAGCTGGCTCCCAAGTACGCCCACGACACCTTCCGCACCCTTACCAAGCGCCATGCCCAGATGCTGGAGAAGAAGGCGAAGTATGAGCACTTCCGGGCAGAGTACGACAAGCTGCCGGAGAAGGAGAAGTATCAGAAGCACGCGGAAATGGTTCACCTGCGCAAGGAAGCCAAGGATGCGGTGTTGGATGTGACCACCCTGATTGGCGGCCTGTTTGCCCACCCGGAGCTTTCCAAGGTGGAAACCGTATTCTGCGAGCAGTACAAGATCTCCCAGGAACTGAGCGCCGCGCTGGAGAAGCGGACGGAACTGGATCTGGATGTGGCGGAAGCGGACTTCCAGCTGGAAAAGGCCAAGGAAGCCCAAAATCCCACCCAAAAGCTTTCCGCGAAATCGGAGGCCGCCCATGCTAAGCTGGATAAGATGGACAAGGAGATTGCCGCCATCCGGGAACGTCTGGCTGAGGGAGGCAGGAAAATTGATGCCCTGCGGGCAGAATGCCGGAACCAGCCCGACTATGACGTGTTCGAGGCCGATCACAGCGAAGGCATCGACCTGGCCCGTCTGAGCTACAACGAGATGCGTAAGCTCCGCAGCGATTTGCAGTTGATTTTCCAGGACCCCTACTCCTCTCTGAACCCCCGTATGACCGTGGGACAGATTGTGGGCGAGGGCATGGTTGCCCATAAGTATTACCGCAAGAATGACGAACGGATGCAGGAGGGTGTCATCAAGGTCATGGAGGACTGCGGCCTGGCTCCCTACTTCATTCACCGGTATCCCCACCAGTTCTCCGGCGGCCAGCGGCAGAGAATCGGCATTGCCCGTTCCCTGGCGGTGCAGCCCAGGTTCGTGGTCTGCGACGAGGCGGTTTCCGCTCTGGACGTGTCCATTCAGGCCCAGATCATCAACCTGCTTCAGGACCTGAAGGAAAAGAAGAATCTGACCTACCTGTTCATCACCCATGACCTGTCCGTGGTGAAGTACATCTCCGACCGGATCGGTGTCATGTACCTGGGCAACATGGTGGAAATCGCGCCTTCGGACGACATCTTTGCCCATCCTCTGCATCCCTACACCGAGGCTCTGCTGAACGCCATCCCCACCACCGACGAGGATGCCAACCGGAATCCTGAGATCCTCCAGGGCGACATCCCCAGCCCGGTCAATCCCCCCAAGGGCTGCAAGTTCCACACCCGCTGCAAATACTGCACGGAAATCTGCACCCATGTGCAGCCGGAGTTTGAGGAAGTCCGTCCCAACCACTTCGTGGCCTGTCATCATATCCTGGAGCAGGGTGAATAACCATGTTCTTCCAGAAGAAGCTTGACCGGGCCCAGAAGTGGCTCCGGGGCCAAAACAAGGATGCCGAGGAGCTCCCCACTCCCGAGGAGTTGAAGGAGCAAAGCCAGGAGCTGCCCCTGGAAAAGGGCGACCTGCCTCTGCTGATTCTGCTGGGTATGGGGATCATTCTCCCGGTGTGCCTGCTGGTACTGCTGGCCATCTGCTCGTTTGTATTCTTTCTATAACCCCTCGGGCCGCCGGTTTCTCCGGCGGCCCGAAATCTTTGAAAGAAGAGGGATATAAGGTGAAACAGATCGCATATCGGACAGACAAATTGTTGTTTGTAAAGATATGCTGTCATTGCGAGCCAGCGCGCACGCTGGCGTGGCAATCCCTCGGTTAGAGGGGAAACGTACCGAATAGTACCAGAAAGAGTGGGAATCGCCGCAATTTTTGGTGGTAATCGTTCCCTGGTTCCCCTCAACGGGGGGATTGCCACGACCAGTGTGCGCACTGGTCTCGCAATGACAGCAATTATTCAAACACCAATATATGCTATCGGCTTAGAACAGCATCCATGGAAACACCTCACGTTACTACCGTAGGGGCGGCTATCAGCCGCCCGAAAGGGCTCAATCATTGAGCGTTTCCGGCAAAACGGGGTGCTTTGGAAACCGAAAGGTTTCGGGCGGCTGATAGCCGCCCCTACGGTGGCATCCCAGCAATCACTTGCTGGATGGTTTGCTGTTTTAACCCGATAACCTGAACACCAATTTATCTTTCTGCCGGGAATGCGGTACTGTTGTTATCATATGAAAAATCCCCGGGCGGTTGACCAGACCGCACCGGGGATTTCTCAGAGAAAAAGAGAGGTAAGAAAATGAAAAAGAATAGAATCATTTGTTACACCCATATTATACCCGAAAGGTGTTAATAAATAAGGGGGTATTTGTTAATTAAGTATTAAGCAGAGAGAAAGAAGAAGTTGTAATTTGTATAAAATGCATAGTTGTGAACTTTTTGTAGCAAATGGAATGGTGCCCTTGACTTTTTGGAAAAATGAAGTATAGTTAAGACAAATGAATTAGCACTCTATAAGCCAGAGTGCTAAAACGAAAGGATGGATCGCCATGCAATTTGATAACTATACCCAGAAATCTCTGGAAGCAGTCCAGAAGGCCCGGTCCATTGCCATGGATCACAGCAATCAGCAGATGGAGCAGATTCATCTGCTGCTGGCATTACTTCAGGTGGAGGGGGCATTGGCGCCCCAGCTGCTGCGGAAAATGGATGTGACGGTGGAGAGCCTGGAAGCCGCGGCCACCGCCGAGCTCCGCAAGCTCCCCTCCGTGCAGACCAGCCGGGAGGCGGATAAGTTCTATATCTCCCGGGATGTGGATGCGGCCTTCACCGCATCCGAGCGGATTGCCGGGGAGATGAAGGACAGCTTCGTGTCCCAGGAGCACCTGCTGCTGGGCCTGCTGGAGACGGCCAGGGGCGGCGTGAAGGAGCTGTTCCAGACCTACCGGATCACCAAAGAGGAGGTTCTCAAGGCCCTCCAGGCGGTGCGTGGAAGCCAGCGGGTGACCACCGACAACCCCGAGGGTACCTATGAGGCGCTGGAAAAGTACGGCACGGACCTGGTGAAGCGGGCCCGGGAGCAGAAAATGGATCCGGTCATCGGCCGGGACGAGGAGATCCGGAATGTGGTTCGGATTCTGTCCAGAAAGACGAAGAACAACCCGGTACTCATCGGCGAGCCAGGCGTGGGCAAAACCGCCATCGCCGAGGGCCTGGCCCAGCGGATTGTGAAGAAGGACGTGCCCAAGTCCCTGCAGGACAAGACCATCTTCTCCCTGGATATGGGTGCGCTGATCGCCGGCGCCAAGTACCGGGGCGAGTTTGAGGAGCGGCTGAAGGCCGTGCTGAACGAGGTGAAGGAATCCCAGGGCCGGATCATCCTGTTCATTGACGAGCTGCACACCATTGTGGGCGCGGGCAAAACCGAGGGCAGCATGGACGCGGGCA
>CALYTB010000032.1 GCA_945486035.1 uncultured Clostridia bacterium | reverse complement strand
CGTCAGCCCTTCGGGCTGCCACCTTCCCCAAAGGGGAAGGCAAGGCGCTGCGCGCTTCAAAACTTCAAACACCAATTTATCTCTCTTTCAAACCCCAAAAAAGGACTGCCGCAAGTAGTTTGCGGCAGTCCTTCGCCTTTATGCGCGCATTACTGCTCGGCGTACACGGAGCACTGCCGGCGGTCCTTACCCTTGCGCTCGAACTTGACGGTACCGTCAACCAGAGCAAACAGGGTGTCGTCCTTGCCGATGCCCACGTTGACACCGGGATGGATGTGGGTGCCTCTCTGGCGAACCAGAATGTTGCCGGCCAGAACGAACTGACCGTCGGCACGCTTCACGCCCAGACGCTTGGACTCGGAATCACGGCCGTTCTTGGTGGAACCGCCGCCCTTGTGGTGAGCGAAGAACTGAATACCAATCTTCAGCATGGTGTTACACCTCCAAAACTTCGATATAATCAGGATATTCATCCCGCAGATTTGCCAGGTACAGCATCATTCCGGCGAGCACCGCCTGGACACTGTCCTCCTCGTCGCAGGATACGGGAAGGGTCAGGGTGATACGAGCCTGCTCGTCCTTGACCCGAACCTTGGCCTTGGCCCCGCACACATCGTTGATGGTGGCCTCCGCCATGGCAACCACAGCGCTCACCGCCGCGCAGACAATGTCCGCGCCGGCTTCGGCGTAGCCGCTGTGACCCGAGACACTGAAGCCGGTAATCCGGTCATTCTCGGTAAAAAACTCGCATCTTGTCATAATTACAGAGCGATCTTGGTGATCTCCACCTTGGTGTAGGGCTGACGATGGCCGATCTTCTTCTTCTCGTTCTTCTTGGCCTTGTACTTCAGGACGGTGATCTTCTTGCCCTTGCCGTTCTTGACGACCTTCGCCTCCACGGCAGCGCCCTCCACCACGGGAGCGCCGATCTTGGTGTTCTCGCCGTCCAGGACAGCCAGAACCTGGTCAAACTTGACGGTGGCATCCACCTCAGCACCCAGCTTCTCCACGTACAGGACGTCGCCCTCGGAAACGGTGTACTGCTTGCCTCCGGTCACGATAACTGCTTTCATGTTTTTCACCTACTTTATATTGTGTAGTCTCGCTCTTGAGGCGGGTGTTTTGGGCGCACCAACTTAAGCCTCTTCAATGCGGCTGGTCTATTTTATCACCAAGGATATCAAAAGTCAAGGACTTTTTCCGGTTTTTCTTTGGAATTTCCGTCATAAGAGGTTGTTTTCCGGAGCATCCTGTGCTATAATCTGAAAGAATCTGATATATTGGTGCTCGGCACTGCTTTGGGAAATGGTGGATAACCACTGTAGGGGAGCCATTCATGGCTCCCGGCAGCAGGCACCTCAGGTTCACAATGCATTGCGGCGAATTCGCCTGAACGAATCCGTTTTCGCAGTCGATTTCCGCCGGGAGCCATAAATGGCTCCCCTACAGCAGAAAGCTACGTCTCAGACAATTACCCGCCAAGGAGGGCCTTTTTATGTCCGAACCTCAGAATTTCCGCTCCGCGTTCAACGGCTTTAACCGGGACGACGTGGTCAAGTATCTGGAATACATCAATTCCCGCCATCACGCCCAAATTAACCAGCTCACCGGAGAGAATGACTACCTTCGCCAGCAGCTGGAGGCCGCCCAGGCCGCTGCCGGCGCCCAGGAGGAGCTGCAGCGGCTGCAGGAGCTTTGCGCCAGCCAGCAGGAAGAGCTGGAGGAGCTGCGCGCCGTCCGCGCCGCCATGGAGGCCCGGTGCAACGGCATGGAGCAGGAGCTGGAGGAGGCCCTGCGCAAAGCCCAGCAGGCCCAGTCCGGCACCCACTGCGGGGTAGAGCAGGAGCTGGAAGCCTACCGCCGTGCCGAGCGTATGGAGCGCCTGGCCCGGGAGCGCTCCGAGCAGATCTACCGCCAGACCAACTCCGTCCTGGCGGATGCCACCGTGCAGCTGGAGGACGCCTCCGGCGGCATCTTCGGCCTGGCCGACCAGGTCATGGGCCAGCTGGACCAGCTGCGCACCGCCCTGGAGCGCTCCAAACAAGCCCTGAAAAACGCCTCCGACACCATGTACGCCCTCCGCCCCCAGGAGGAAAATTGACAATTGACAATGACAATGCGAATTAAGCGTTAAAACAGGAGAGAGCAGCAATATCATGCAACCCCAGCGAAAACCAAGCATCGCACTACCCAAGTGCGTGCCGGGAGAGGGTTCTTAGGGGGAGGGCGGCTTAGGCGTCGGGAGTGCGCCTCTCAGCGCCTCCCCCTAAGCCGACTTCTTTGGGTACTTTCTTGTTCGGTGACAAGAAAGTACCCCGCCGGAGGCAGCACGCTAATCTTTTCCTTTGCAGCAAACCAGGTGCGCAGATCCCTCGACTCGGTTTCGCCTCGCTCTTAGATGACAGCATTCTTTGAACTTTTCAACTCCTGATTGGCGTTGTAAATTGTCAATTCCTACGGAGGCTTCCATGCTTGTATCCAGACCATCCTATTATGACCGTTTCCGGTGTCTGGCCTCGGCTTGTCCGGACAGCTGCTGCCAGCAGTGGAGTGTCCAGGTAGACGAACGGGCCGAGGCGTACTACCGTGGCCTTCCCGGTCCCCTGGGAGAAAAGCTTCGCAGCGTTCTGACCCAGGAGGACGGGGAAACCGTCTTTGCCGTGGAAAACGGCCGCTGTCCCCTATGGCGCGCCGACGGCCTGTGCCGCATCCAGGCGGAGCTGGGGGAGCAGGCTCTGTGCGATGTCTGCCGGGACTTTCCCCGGATTCGCCACGATTTCGGGGACTTTGCGGAGCTGCAGCTGGAGCTGAGCTGCCCGGAGGCAGCCCGGCTCATTCTTCTGTCACCCCCGGAGCCTGCCCTGATCCATACGGAGCCGGACACCGATCCTCCGGAGTACGACCGGACGGAAATGGAACTTCTGAAAGCACAGCGGAAAAAGCTTCTGAATGTCCTCTGTGACCCCACCCTGACCCCGGCCCAGGCCTTGCTGGCATTCTACCAGGAGGCCTCCGGCGAGGAAATTACCCCGGAGGGCCCCGGGGACATCCGCGCAGTGGCGGACTTTTTCGCCTCCCTGGAGATTCTCACGCCCCAGTGGCCGCTGCTGCTGGCAAAAGCCGCCGCGCTTCCCGTGCACCCTCTGACCCGGAGCCTTGCCCGGTATCTCACGGAGCGCTACTGGCTGCGCCGGGACCTGGGGGACGACTGGGGCAAGGGTGGCTTCATCGTGTCCTGCTGCCTTCTGGTCAGCGCTTTGGGAGAGGAGTTCCCGGAAAACGCCCAGCTGTTCTCCAAAGAGGTGGAAAACTGCGCCGAAAATATGGACGCGCTGATGGACGCCGTCTACGACCATCCCGCCTTCTCCCCGGAAAACCTGACCGCACTGCTGCACCGTTCATAACTCGTTCACAGCGCGTCTCTTTACTTCCCGACGGAAAAATGCTATACTGACTCCGTCCGTCAAGCCCCATGAAGCGCGATAAATTGGTGTTTGTCGCTGTTTGTCAAAGCTTCCTGTCATTGCGAGACCAGTCCGCAGACTGGTCGTGGCAATCCCCCGGTTAGAGGAGAAATGTATCGACAATTGCCCTACAGAGCGGGGAGACGTTGCGATTTCTGGTGGTAATCGTTACTTGGTTCCATTCATCGGGGGGATTGCCACGGAAGTCCTGAGCACTGGCTCGCAATGACAGCGTTTTTTCAAGTGTGCACTTTCAAACACCAATTTATCACTCTGTTTTCTATTCGTCCCGAAGGGACTCCTTAACTGTCCACTTTCCACTGTCAACTGTCCACTACATAATCAATGAAACACTTCTTTCCCCGATAAACCTTCCCCACCTTCCCCCCTCCAAAGGAGAGCTTTATGCGCCATTTTTTTGAAGAGTTAAAGGACTTCCCCAAAAAGGGGGACTGGGTCCTGTTGATTTTGGCCACGGTGGTGGCAGGCTTTGGCTGCGTGGTCATCGCCAGCGCCACCAACGCCCCCAAATTTGAAGGCAATCTGCGCTATATTCTGATTCAGATTTTGGCGATTCTGCTGGGCATCTGCATGTACGCCCTGGTTTCCAGCATTGACCTGGAAATTCTGTCGGAGCACCGGATGGCCATGGTGGCCTTCAACACCGTGCTGCTGCTGATGCTGATTCCCTTCGGCACGGACAACAACACCGGCAACCGCAGCTGGCTGGACTTCCCGCTGCTGCCCATCAACATCCAGCCCGCGGAAATCTGCAAAATCACCTACATCATCATCATGGCCTCGGTGATGTCCTCCCACCAGAACCGAATCTCCGGCATTCCCAGCATTGCCCACATGGTGCTGCACCTGGGACTGCTGGTGGGACTGAACATGGTGCTCTCCCGCGATGCGGGCGTGTCGCTGATCTTCGTGTTCATCTTCATCGGCATGGCCTTCGCCGGAGGTGTCAGCCTGTGGTGGTTCGCCCTGGCCATCGGGGCCATCGCGGCGGCGATTCCCGTGGTGTGGCCACTGCTGGGTACTTACCAGCGGGAACGGATTCTGGTGCTGATTGACCCCACCTTCGATGAGCAGGGCATCGGCGCCCGGTTCCACAGCAAGATCAACCTCCAATCCCTCACCGGCGGCGGTCTGACGGGCCAGGGCCTCTTCAACGGCAACCGTACCCAGGCCGGAAACCTTTTTGCCCAGCACACGGACTATATCTTCTCCTCCATCGGCGAGGAGCTGGGCTTTTTGGGGTGCCTGCTGGTGATGATTATGGAGATTGCCATCATCGCCCGGTGCATCTGGGTCGGTACCCGCTGCCCGGACTACATGCGCCGCCTGGTCTGCTTCGGCGCTGCCTCGGCCCTCATGTTCCAGGTGATGATCAACACCGGCATGTGCATCGGCGTCATGCCCGTTATCGGTCTGACCCTGCCGCTCATCAGCTACGGCGGCTCCTCGGTGGTTACCATCTACGCCATGCTGGGCCTGGTCTCCGGCGCCTACGCCCGACCGCAATCCCTGAGCCACGAACGCTATATCCAGCCCTACCGTTAAACTCCCCCCTTCCCGCCTTCCGGGAAGGGGTTTTTGTATGTTCCCGGAAAAAGGTACCGGTTTCACGAAATAAGCAGGCAAAATGGTATTTGAAGTTTTTGAACACGTTGCGCTGCGATCGTAGGGGCGGATATTATCCGCCCGAAACGTTCCGTTTTTTGAGTTTTCCGTCAGAATGTAGTGCTTTTGTGATCGAAAGGTTGCAGGCGGCTAATAGCCGCCCCTACGGTAGCATCTCGGCAAACACGCATTTGGCTTTCCCTGATCGCCCACAAACCACGGCGATCAGAGGAATGGTAAGATCCTCCTTAACGCGCCAACGCCCGACTCTTTGCAAGAGCCGGGCGCTGTATTTTGGGGCTGCCTCACTGCCTTTGAACCGCTCCCTGTCAAGTAGACAGGGAGCGGTTCAGTCCACCGGACAGCCGCATTTAGGTGGGTTCGAATCCCCCGCCCTCCACCAACAAAAAAGGCCACCCGATGGGTGGTCTTTTTTGTTGGCAGAGGATGAGGGATTCGATTACTTTATGGCAGCCACCAGTTTTTGAACTGGTGGCTGCGGCTGTCCACCGGACAGCCGCATTTAGGTGGGTTCGAATCCCTCGCCCTCCACCAACAAAAAAAGGCCACCCGATGGGTGGCCTTTTTTTGTTGGCAGAGGATGAGGGATTCGAACCCCCGCGAACGGAGTCAGAGTCCGGTGTGCTACCGTTACACTAATCCTCTATGGGCGGAACAGTTGTATTATACCCAATTTTTCGGGAATGTCAAGGGGGAATTTCACTTTTTTCGTCTTTCCGTAGCCCTGCGGGGCAACCCCCCGGGTTATCCCCGGGCAAGTGTCACAATGTCCCCCACCCCGGCCAGCACCGCTGTGGGCCGGTAGGCGTAGGTTTTCAGGGTCTCCCGGGTGGACACCCCGGAAAGCACCAGCACCGTGGACATGCCGCTCTCCATGCCGGAGATCACGTCCGTATCCATCCGGTCGCCCACCATCACCGCATCGCCGGAGTGGCAGTTGAGCAGCCTCAGTCCCGTGCGCATCATCAGGGGGTTGGGCTTGCCGCAGAAGTAGGCCTGAGTTCCCGTGGCCATTTCGATGGGGGCAATCAGCGCCCGGCAGGCGGGGGCGATGCCGTTTTCAATGGGCCCCGACACATCGGAGTTGGCCCCAATGAGCTTGGCGCCCTTCAGCACCAGGTTGGTGGCCTTGGTCAGGGTGTCCAGAGAGTAGTTCCTGCCCTCCCCCACCACCACATAGTCGGGATTCACATCGTTCATGGTGATCCCGGCATCATACAAAGCGTTCAGCAGTCCCGCCTCGCCGATGGCGAATACCGAACAGCCGGGAGCCTGCTCCTTTAAGAAGGCCGCCGTAGCCAGGGCGCTGGTGTAGAAATGCTCCTGGCTCACCTCCAGCCCCATCCGGTGCAGCTTCTGCTGCAGCTCCCTGGGCGTAAAGCCTGAGTTGTTGGTAAGAAACAGGAATTCCTTGCCCTCCTCCTGGAGCCAGGCGATGAACTCCGCCACCCCCGGCAGCACCCGGTTCCCGTGGTAGATCACCCCGTCCATGTCGCAGATAAAGCCCCGCTTGGCGTTAAAATCAATGGTTTTCTCAAGCTCCATAAATTGCTCCTTTTGTCAGTATCTTTCACAAATTGGTGTACAGGTTATCGGCTTTCGTAAGCTGATTGAAAACTGTTAATTGTGTGGGAAACGTTGTCATCCCGAGCGAGCGCAGCGAGTCGAGGGATCTACGCATTTCGTTGACATGTGTGGTTATTTTCGTGCCAAGATCCTTCGACTCCGCTCCGCTTCGCTCAGGATGACAGACTTTTCTATTGTGTGCAGTTGTGCTCAAAAGCAGCTTCTCGCAATGCTTACTAAAGCCGATAACCAAAATTGGTGTTTGTCGAATACTTGCTGTCATTGCGAGCCAGTGCACACTGGTCTCGCAATGACAGCATTATTTGAGCATTTCAAACACCAATTTCCGTTCTATCCTCTGCCCAGACTGTATTCCTCCCGGAACTTGCGGAACAGGCGGGAAAATTCCCGGCTTTCTCTCAGCTGGCCGGATTTCAGGGCATTCAGGTACTCGTGGGCATCCAGCTTACCCTGGGACATCTGGAGCATTTCCACCGCCACGTTGGAGCAGTGGTCGGCGCTGCGCTCCCAGGCGGTGAGCAGATCCTCCAGCACGAACCCATACTCCACGCTGCATTCCCCGTCCCGCAGCCGGCGGACATGGCGGGACTTGACCTCCTTCACCAGCGCATCCACCACCTGCTCCCTGGGCTCCACCTCCATGGCGCCCTCCAGATCGTCGGTTTCGTAGGTCTCCACCGTCCGGCGGATCACATCCAGCACCGCTTTTTTCAGCACCTCCAGTTCCCGGCAGGCCGCCTCGGAGAAGCGGATGTTCTTCTGGTCCATCTCCCGGGCGGCGACTCCCACGGCCACGGCATGGTCCGCGATCCGTTCCAGGTCGCTTAAGGTATAGAGGATGGTGTTCAGGCTCCGGTTGTCATGCTCGCTGAGCTCCTGCCGGGTCAGCTGCACGAGGTAGGTGCCCAGGGCATCCTCGTATCGGTCGGTTTCCGTTTCCAGAGCCTGAACCCGGTCCATTTTCTCCTGGCTGTAGCCATCGGTGAGCTCCATGGCCGTTTCCATGGCTTCCAGGGAGGCCCGGGCCATCTTCCCGGCAATTTCCCGGGCGCGCTGAATGGCCACCGCCGGGGTAGCAAGCAGCCGCTCATCCAGCAGCACCGGGGCCTGATGAACGGGCTCGGCGGGAATGGTGAGGTAAGCCAGCTTCTCCAGCAGCCCATGCATGGGCAGAAGCACGGCTGTGGACAGCAGGTTAAAGCCCGTATGCACCAGCGCGATGCTCATGGGCAAGGCGGTTTCTCCCAGAAACTCCCAGGGGAAAATGGCCCCCAGACCGTAGAACACCAGGGCAAACAGCGCCACGCCCACCACATTGAAGTAAAGATGCACCAGCGCCGCCCGGCGGGCGTTGCGGTTGGCCCCCAACGCCCCCAGCAGCGCGGTGACGCAGGTGCCGATGTTCTGGCCCAGGATGATGGGCAGAGCCGTGCCGTAGGTGACGGCCCCGGTGGTGCACAGGCTCTGCAAAATGCCTACGGAGGCCGACGAGGACTGGATCACCGCCGTCAGCACCGCTCCCGCCAGGATACCCAGCAGCGGATTGGAGAAGGACACCATAAGCCGGGCAAACCAGGCTTCCTCCTCCAGAAATTTCATGGCAGCGCTCATCAGCTGCATTCCGGTCATCAGGGCGAGAAACCCCAGCAGCACCTGGCCCACGCCCTGCTTGCCGGGATTTTTGCAGAACATATACAGCACGATGCCCACGGTGCCCAGCAGCGGCGCCAGGGTGGAGGGCTTGCACAGCTGAACCAGGAAGCTGTCCCCCTCCAGCTGGGTCAGGCTGAGAATCCAGGCCGTCACCGTGGTGCCCACGTTGGAGCCCATAATCACGCCGATGGCCTGCTTCAAGGTCATGATGCCGGAGTTCACAAAGCCCACCACCATCACCGTGGTGGCGCTGGAGGACTGAATCACCGCGGTCACCGCGAGGCCCAGCAGAAAGCCCCTGGGCACCGTGGAGCTCATTTTCGCCAGAACGGTCTGCAGCCGTCCGCCGGCCAGCCGTTCCAGGGACTTGCCCATCCCGTCCATGCCGAAGAGGAACAGCGCAAGGCCCCCCAGCAGGGAGATGATCTTCAGGATATACATGCTCATATTGTAGCCCGCCTTTCCGGGAATCATTCGGTATTCCACCCCCATTATAGGCCGGCCCCAGCCCCAAGTCCATTTAGGCCATGCAAAATCTATGTAAAATCCATGTAAAATCCCCGCCCAACCGGGCGGGGAGAGGCAAAGGATAGAGCGATAAATTGGTGTTTTTCGGGCAGCCTCAAACAACAGAAAACCTTGTCATCCTGAGCGGAGCGAAGCGGAGTCGAAGGATCTTCGCACCAAGTTAACCGGAAAGCGTAACGAAATGCGTAGATCCCTCGACTCGGCTCCGCCTCGCTCGGGATGACAGGCGGAAGAACCGGGGGATTGCCACGCCAGTTTGCGAACTGGCTCGCAATGACAGCATATCTTTACAAACACCAATTTGCCGATCTGACCCGTTGTCTACGGGAACGTCACGGTCACCGTGGTACCCTTCCCCGGGGTGCTCTCCAGATGGATTTCCGCCCCCTGGATTTGAGATGCGTGCTTGACGATGGCAAGGCCCAGTCCTGTGCCGCCGGAGGCCCGGGAGTGGCTCTTGTCCACCCGGTAGAACCGCTCAAAGACCCGGCTTTGGTGCTCCGGCGGGATACCGATGCCGGTGTCGGAGACGGTGAGCACCGCCCCCGCCCCTTCCTTGCGGCAGCAGGCCGTCACGCGGCCCCCCGGCACATTGTAGCGGATGGCGTTGTCCATCAGGTTGAACACAATCTCCCCCAGAAGCCTTGGCACCCCGGACACCGGGCAGTCCTCCCCCGTGACCTCCAGGGTGACCTGCCGCTCCTCGGCAGCGGCGGCAAGGCCCTCAGCACTCTCCCGGAGCAGGGGGAGCAGCGCCACCTGCTCCCGGGGCATGACGGCCCCCTCGTCCAGCTGGGACAGGTTGATGATGTCCTGCACCAGCCGGTAAAGCCGTTCCGCCTCCCGGCGAATCAGTCCCGCGAACTTCCGGGTATCCTCCGGCTTTACCAGCCCCTGTTCCAGCAGCTCGGCGCTGCCCATGATGGACTGCAGCGGCGTTTTCAGCTCGTGGGACACATTGGCGGAAAACTCCTGCCGGGCTTTTTGGGCCTGAAGCTGCTCCGTCACATCCTGGGTCAGCACCACCACGCCCCCGTACTCCCCTTCCGAGGCAATCCGCTGGGCGCTGAGCCGGTAGTGCCTTCCGTCCCGATTCAGCAGGCATTCCCCGGAGCCCTCCAGATAGGCCCGGTTCACCGCCCCGCGAACCTCCGTGTCCTCCTCAATGGCCAGAAAATCCTTGCCGATGGCAAATTCTCCGGCCTGAAGCAGCCCCTTGGCCGCGGGATTGATGCTGAGCACCAGACCACTGCCGTCCAGCAGCACCAGCCCCTCCCGCATACTGCGGGTGATGTGCTGGAATTCCTCGGTTTTCCAGCGCAGGGTTTTCAGCTGGGAATCGATCTGCAGGTGCTGCCGGGCGAGCTTGTCCAGCATGGGGGACAGCTCCTCATAGGCATCGTTTTGCAGGGGGTGATCCAAATCCAGACAATTCAGGGGCTCCACAATCCGCTTGGCCATCCGGTGGCTGAGCACCGCGGAGAGCACAATGGCAATGAAGAGAATCACGCAGATGGGCTGCAGCATCCCCAGCAGCAAGCTGGCCGTGGTAGCGGTGGATGCGGACAGCCGCAGCACGCTGCCGTCCCGCAAACGCACCGCCTCGTAGACCGTCTTTTCTGTCATGGTCGCGGAGTAGCGCACAGCGCTGCCGCTGCCTTCCTGAAGGGCCTGGCGGATCTCCTCCCGGTCCAGATGGTTTTCCATGGCGGTCTGATCCGCCCGGGTGTCGTAGAGCACCCCGCCCTCCGGGTCCACCCAGGTGATCCGGTAGCGCCCGGGGTTCGTCCCCTCCAGAAAGTCAAGTCCCAGCTTCTCCGTCCCGGCGGCAGCCAGCCGCAGCTCGTCCCCCAGCTGCCGGCGCTGCATGGCATCAAAATAGTCATAGGAGATGCCGATGATGACCGCCACGCTGCACATCAGCACCACCAGCGCCACCGCCAGCGTGGAGCGGAAAATCTTAGCCGTCATGTCTGCCCTCCAGCCGGTAGCCAACGTTCCGTACGGTTTCAATCCGGTCTGCGTAGGGCGCAAGCTTCTGACGCAGGGTGCGGATGTGCATGTCCACCGTCCGGGTCTGGCCCAGGTAGTCGCTGTCCCACACCCGTTCCAGCAGTTGATCCCGGGTGAAGGCCACGCCCGGATTGCTCAGAAACAGCTTCAGCAGCTCGTACTCCTTGTAGGTTAGTTGAACCCTTTCCCCGTCCACGGTCACGGTGTGCTCCCGGGGGTTCAGCGCCAGCCCGTCCATTTGGAGCAGTGGCTCCTTCTTTTCCCCGCCGCAGCGGCGCAGCACGGCCTTCACCCGGGACACCAGCTCCAGCATCCCAAAGGGCTTCACCAGGTAGTCGTCGGCCCCCAGGTCCAGAGAGCGGATTTTGTCGAACTCCGCCCCCCGGGCAGAGGCCATAATCACGGGAATCTCCCGCAGGCAGGGGTCCTGCTTCATTTTTTGCAGCAGCTCCACCCCGTCCATCCCCGGAAGCATCCCGTCCAGCAGCAGCAGCTGAGGCATCCCGGATTGCAGAGCCTTCCAGCATTCATCCCCGGTTTCAAAGCTCCGGGTTTCAAACCCGGTGGCGTTCAGCGTATAAATCACCAGATCCCGAATCCCGGGATCGTCCTCCACATACCAGATCATCGCAATCCCTCCTTTCTTTTCGTTATAACGGTATTTGCCAAAAAGGTCAAGCATTTTTTCTCCCACCCGGGGACAGACAAATTGGTGTTTGACGATTTCGTACACACTGCGTTTTTGCTGTAGGGGAGCCATTCATGGCTCCCGTGACGCAGTACGTTTTCGCTGAAATGCTCATATAATCGGTACGTTTCACCGCCGGGAGCCATGAATGGCTCCCCTACAGTGTTTTTTAGGCATTTCCAAAACGGACCACCAAACAACAACTTGTCTGTCTTCCGCAGAAAAAAGCCTGAGCGTTCCTTGAAACGCTCAGGCTTTTGTGTTTATTCGGCGCAGCGGACTCCGGCGGCCCGGAGTTTGCGGCGAAGCTCGCTTACGCTGCCCTTGAATACGCAGCCGTTTAAACCCACACCCATGGCTCCCTCCACATTGGAAGGGGAATCATCCACGAAGAAGCACCGCTCCGCTTCCAGGCCGAACCGCTCCAGAAGCGCCCGGAAGATATCCGGATTGGGTTTGACCAGCTTTTCCTCGGCGGAGACCATCAGGCCGTCAAAGCACTCCGACCCGGGAATCCGGGGAAAATAGCTCCTCAAGGCCAGATTGGCGTTGGACAGCAGATAGATGCCATAGCCGTTATCCTTCAGCTCCCGAACCAGGTCCGCCATACCCGGGATGGGCCGCATGGGCTGCTGCCACCAGCCGGTGACCAGCTCCCGGACAATGCCGTGCAGATGCTCCGGCACCCGGCGGCACACCGCTTCCGCCGCCGCCTCAAAGGAGATGGTCCCGTGGTCCAGCATGGGCCACTCCACGTCCCCAAAGAGCTCCCGCAGCAGCAGGGCATGATCCTCCTCGCTCAGGCCGTACTGTTCCAGCAGCAGCGCCCCGGTCCAGCGAATCAGCACCTGGCCCATGTCAAATACAATCGTATCGATCATACCTTTACCTCCGTTTTCTTTCTGGTGAACAGTCCCGTGAGGCGCTCCATCCGTTTCCGGCGGCGGTCCCGGGCGTCCAGCCGTTCGCCCAGATCCCGGGCGCCCACGCCATAGACCAGATACAGAATAATGCCCGAAACCACCATGATGAACACCGTACTGGCGCACCGGCGGCCGGAAGCGTTGACATTGTAGCCGTACATGCCCTCCTCGGCGCACATGCTCTGGATAATCATGGCATAGGTGGTGCCGTAGGAGCTGGCGAAGGTGGCGGACATATCATATTCCGTAAACAGGGCGTTGAAATTCAGGGCGAACACCGCCAGCACGCTGGGCAGGATGATGGGCAGCTTCACCTTCAGGAAGGTCCAGACCGGGCTGGAGCCCAGATTCCTTGCCGCGTCCTCCAGCTCCTCGTCAATGGCGTAGAAGCTGGCCTTAATCATCCGCAGGGAGAAGGGCAGCTTCGTCACCGTGTAGGCCATAATAATCAGCAGCCGCACGTTATCCGCGTAGTACAGATTCTTCCCGCCCACATAGAAGATGCTCTCGGAGTTGAAGAAGGTCCGGTAGGAGTAGCAGATCAAAATGGTGGGCAGCAGCCAGGGGAACAGGAGGCTGTATTCCAGCACCTTGCCGGAGAGCTTCTTCCGGTTCTTGAAAATGTAGTTGCAGGCCACCACCACAATGATGCAGGCGAGAGCCGCCGCGATGGCGGACAGCACGAAGCTGAGCTTGATGCCGCCCATGGTGGCCTCGTTGGAGAACAGACCCGAGATGGAGCCCTTGCGCAGCTTGTAGGTACCCCGGGAGGTCAGGTACTCATAGTCCCGGGAGCCGAAGTAGTTGAGCATGGTCCACTGGCTCAGATCCAGGGTCCGCATCCGGATGGCCTTGTAGGTCTGGAAGGAGAACAGAACGATCATCACCACGGGGGTCATGTAGATGATGAAGAGCACATAGGCGTAGATATGGGCCAGGACATTGGCCACGGGACTCGTGATCTTCTGCTTTTGCAGCTTGGCCTTGGTCTTGGACACGGACAGGTAATGGCCCTTGGCCTCATAGCTGGAAAGCACCGTCAGCAGCACAATGGTGAACATGGCCAGAATCACGCTGAGCAGTGCCGCCCGCGCCTGGGGGAAGGACTCGTCCGCCACGGAGGAACCGGCCAGCCGCACGATCTCCGGGTTGATGGAGTCGTAGCCCAGCAATGTGGGCGCAGACATGGCGCAAAGACCCGTGATGAAGGTCATGACGGTGAGGCTGAACATGGTGGGCATCAGTGTGGGAAAAACCACCTTCAGAAGCACCTTGAAGGGGCTGGCGCCCATATTCCGGGCGGCCTCCACGGTATTGTAGTCGATGCCCCGGATGGCGTTGCGCAGGAAGAGCGCGTGGTTGCTGGTACAGGCAAAGGTCATGGTGAACCACACCGCCCGGAAGCCGGAGAACCAATCCTTGTTCATGTCGGGGAAGATTTTGAGCAGCTGGGTGGTGATGATGCCGTCCCCGGCGTAGAGGAACAGGTAGCCCGTCACCAAGGCCACGCCGGAGTAGATCATGGTGGTCATATAGCCCAAGCGGAGAATCTTCGCGCCCTTGATGTCAAAATACTCCGTCAGCAGCACGATGGACACGCCCACGATGTTCACCGTGATCACCAGGCCCACGGCCAGCTTCAGGGAGTTGAGTACATACCGGCCCATATTCCCCGCGAAGAAGAACCGGATCACCGCCCAGGGGTCCCGGGTACCGTCGCTCTTCACGGTGGAAAAGACACTGGCCAGGGTGTTGAAGCAGGGCACCACCATGAAGCCGATGAAGAGGTAGATGTACAGCAGGAAGCCTACGCTCCTGATGACGGTGTTTTTCCCCAGCCGGATGGGTTCGCGGCGGCTCATTTCGCCACCTCCTCCGCGCTATAGGCCATCACATCCCGGGGGTTCAGCACGACCTTCACCTGCTGGCCCGGCTCGTAGATGTTCACGCCGTCGTTCTTCTCGATGACCTTAATGGTCTGGCTGCCCAGATGAATGGTGTACTTGATGTACAGGCCGTAGTATTCCATGCTCTCCACGGTGCCGGGGAGCACCACATCGGATTGCTTGGGTTCCACGTTCACATGGATGCGCTCTAAGCGGATGTAGTTGTGCATGGCGGGGTCGGCTCCCAGCGCGCGGCTGACCTCCGGGGAGAGCCGGTTGATGTCGCCGATGAAGTTGCAGACGAACTCGGTTTTGGAGTGGTTGTACACCTCGTTGGGGGTGCCGATCTGCTCGATGTAGCCCTTGTTGAACACGGCGATCCGGTCGGACAGAGTCAGAGCCTCCTCCTGGTCGTGGGTAACGTAGATGGTGGTGATGCCGAATTCCTTCTGCATCCGCTTCAGCTCATTGCGCAGCTGGACCCGGAGCTTGGCATCCAGGTTCGAAAGGGGCTCGTCCATGCAGATGATGGCGGGGCCTGTCACCAGCGCCCGGGCGATGGCCACCCGCTGCTGCTGACCGCCGGACAGCTGGGACACCGCCTTGGCCAGCTGCTCGTCGCTTAGATCCACCTTTTTGGCGATTTCCCGAACCTTGCGGTCAATCTCCGCCTTCTTCAGCTTCTTCACCTTCAGGCCGAAGGCGATGTTGTCATAGACCGTCATGGTGGGGAACAGCGCGTAGCTCTGGAACACGATGCCGATGTTCCGGTCCTCGATGGCCACATGGGTGATGTCCCGGCCCTTGACACTGACCGTTCCCTCTGCCGGATCGATGAAGCCCGTGATGGTGCGAAGCGTAGTGGTCTTGCCGCAGCCCGAGGGCCCCAGGAAGGTGAAGAACTCCCCCTCCTTCACATGGACGTTGATATTGTGCAGCGCGGTGAAATTGTCAAACTTCACCACGATATTTTTCAATTCAATCATTGTGTTTCCTCTTTCCTGATATCTCGGGTTTCCGGAACGCATCCCCCGCAGACGGACAAATCGGTGTTTGAAGATTTCAAACGTACTTCGTCCTTCCTGTAGGGGAGCCATTCATGGCTCCCGTGACGCAGTACGTTTTCGCCGAAATGCTGGTGATATCGGAGTATTTCGCCGCCGGGAGCCATGAATGGCTCCCCTACAGTGTTATTCCAGCATTTTCAAAACAAATAGGCAAACACCAATTTGTCATACTTCTCTTTCTAAAAAATATGGCGAGCCGGGGACCCGGCTCGCCATACACAATCCGGCGCAGCGGATATGTACTTGGGAATTACTCCGCCTTCTGGGTCAGGACAGCCCAATCCAGGGTATCCCAGTCGGGCTCCGCCTTGGCATCGGCCTCGTCCTTCCAGTAGAAGCCCAGGTTGGTCATGATGTTGGTCCACTCGGCGCTGTGAGCGGCCACATACTCGGCATAGGTCATATCGGTGCCGGCAACCTTGGTCAGAGCGAAGTTCTTCAGGGTGTAGATGGCGGGTACGCCGTCGGGGTACAGGATGTTGGCAGCGGCCTGGTTGCAGGGATAGGAGTCAAACTCCTCGCCCCAGGCAGCCTGTACTTCCGCGGAGCCGAACCACTCGGCGAAGGCCATGACCGCCTCGGTCTCCTCGGCAGACCGTCCTGCCTTGTCCAGGATGCCCAGGTACTCGGCGATGTAGTAGGTGCCGTCATCGATGTCCACCAGGGCCCAGTTCTCAGGCTGCATGGTGCCCTTCAGAGGATTGGCAGAGCCCTCCGCGGCGGCGTCGATCTGGCCGTACAGGGAGGAGGAGTAGAAGGTGGAGACCTGGACATCGCCCTTGTTCAGAGGCACGAAGCCGTACTTGTAGTCGTCGCCGCCGGACTTACCCTCGGCGCAGTATTTCCACAAAGTCTTCCAGCCGTCCACGCTGATGCCGCCGGCGGGAGAGGAAGGATCCACGAAGGCATAGAGCATGGCGGAGTTGATGTTGGAGTTGGTGGTGCCGCCCACCTTGTTCTGACGGTACCAGGTGTAGCCGCAGTCCACGATGTCCGCCCAGTGCTGGAAGTGGAGCTTCTCGCCATTGGTGCCCAGCTCGTCGGTGCGGTACAGCATCAGCACGTTCTGAATGACCAGACCGTAGGCGTTGCCGGGATAGGCATATTCGCCAACCTCGTCAGCCCAGGAGGGGGTCCAGTTCACAAGGCTCAGGTTCTCGTACTGACCGGCAACCACCTGGCTCCAGCGGGTCTCGTTGAGGCCGAAGAGGATGTCGCCGTCCTTGTTCTCGTTGGCAGCCTGGATGGCGGCCACGTCGCCGGAGATGACGGAGTTGTCGTCAATGGAGATGGTGAAGCCGGCGTCCTTGGCCTCGTTAATCAGCCAGGTGGTACGCTCGGTGGAGTTGGAGTTGGAGTAAATGCGGATGGTGTAGCCGGAGTAGTCCTTGACCTCCTCGGGTGCCTCGGTGGCGGGAGCCTCGGTGGCCTGGGTCTCGGCAGGCTTCTCCGTTACGGGGGCGGGATCGTCCCGGACGGGGCCGTCATTTTTGTCCGCGCAGGCGGCGAGAGACGCTACCATGCACAGCGTCAGAAGCAGCGCAAGCAGTTTCTTCATATGAATCTTCTCCTTTTCATTTTTGGGGATATTCTCCTCAGTCCGATCATTATAATCCCCCAAAACCCACTTGTCAACCCCCATTGTTTTGTGTACTTTCCCCAAAATCCCCCACAAAATTTCTCCACCCCCCACCCACCGGGAAGGCAGCGAAAGCAGTGTTTACAGTTTTCAAACGCACTTCGTCCTTACTGTAGGGGAGCCATTCATGGC
>CALYTB010000031.1 GCA_945486035.1 uncultured Clostridia bacterium | reverse complement strand
GATGCCGAAATTGTCAACTGTCAATTGTCAATTGTCAATTCGGCGAAGCCGCTAAGCAACAATTTATCTGTTCGTTGCGGATGGTTGGTGGTTTGAAGTGCCAACTACGGATTCAACGGGGAAGATACAAAGAAAAGGTGCTTCCGGAACCCTTTTGGGAGGTCACTTTTACATAGCCGCTCTGGGCTTCGGCGATTTGCCGTACCAGATACAATCCGATGCCGACACCTTCTACTCCTGCGTGCTCCATGCCCCGGTAGAACCGCTGGAATATTCTGGGCTGCTCCGTTTCGGGGATCCCCGGACCGGTGTCGTGGATGTGGATGGCGGAAAACAGTTGGTAGGCCGTCACCGTGACGCGGATTTCTCCCCCGGCGGGGGTGTACTTCACGGCATTGTCCAGCAGATTGAAAAGAGCCTCCTCTGTCCACTTCGGGTCAAAGACAGCATCAGCCTGCGTGGATTCGGCGGATATGGAAATGTGCTTTTCCGCTGCCTTTGGCGCGATTTGAGAAAGGGCGGCTTCAATCACGGCCTGCAAATTCCCGAAAGCCGGATGCAGGGCAATCACGCCGGATTCCAGGCGGGAGGTTTTTACCAATGCTTCGATCAGGCCTTGCAGCTTTTTCGCTTGCCCCTCCAGAGCTTCCAGACAGGCACTGTTTTCCGGCTGTTCGGACAAAAGCTGGGTATAGAGCAGAATGTTGGCAATGGGGGTTTTGGTCTGGTGAGAGATATCCCCAATGAGGGCCTTCAGTTTCTCCTTTTCCGACCGCACATTTTTGGCGGACACCGTGGAGGCCGCCAGGTAGTGGGCCAGCTTGCCTTCCAGTGCGGAGAGCATGGTTTCGTCAAAGCTGTCCTCCGAAAATTTCCCTGCATGGCAATATCCAGCATCCGGTTCAGGCTTTCCAGGATTCGCCGGGTACGCCGGCGGTCATACAGGATGAACCCTGCCGCGAGAAGAATGGCTGAGGCAAGGACGGCATATCCCCAGATCGTCATATCACTTCACCGCCCAGGTATAGCCGATGCCGTACACCGTCTTCAAATATTCGGGGGAGGAGGGAGTGTCCTCCAGCTTGCCCCGCAGCCGGTTGACCGTGACGGACAGCGCGTTTTCATCCACATATTCCGCGCCGTCCGTCCAGACACGGTCCACCAATGTGGCCCGGGGCAGGGTTTGCCCCCGGTTTTCCACCAGAATCCGCAGGAGCTTTTGTTCGGTTTTGCTCAGCTCCAGGGGCTGTCCCGCTTTGCGGAAATCCATCTTATCAAAATCAAAGCGGAAATCGTCGATCTCAATGCAGCCTGATTTCGTAGGTACGCTCCGCCGGAGCTGGGCGTTCACCCTTGCCCGGAGCACCGCCAGGGAAAAGGGCTTGGTGATGTAGTCGTCCGCCCCGGATTCCAGCCCTGTGACGATGTCCATTTCCAGATCGTTGGCCGTCAGCAGAATCACGGGGACGGTACTGGTCTGCCGCACCTGCCGCAGAAGCTCCAGACCGCTGCCGTCGGGCAGATTTACATCCAGAACGAGCAAATCAAAGTGATGCTGCGCGGCTTCCGCCATTGCCTGTGCCAATGTGCGGCAAAGCGTGATCTGCACCGCGGGACCTTGCAGCGCCAGCTGAATTCCGTTTCCCAAAGCGGTGTCATCTTCCAACAGGAGTATTCTTTGCATGGCAGTCTCCTCCTCTTTTTTCTTATCATAGCACAGGAAAAAAGCAATGTCGATGCCCGGTGAGCAATTCGGCAAAATGGGAAATGTAAATTTATCCGATTTCGATTGCGGATTGGACAGGTGATGCGAGAAATTGTTGTTTGTCGGACTGCGCCTCGATTACCTGTCATTGCGAACCAGCGCACACGCTGGTGTGGCAATCCCCCTGCCCCATGGGACCAGGTGACGATTACCACCAAAATACCAGCGTTTCCCCGTCTGTAGGGCAATTATCGATACATTTCCTCTCTAACTGGGGGATTGCCACACCAGTGTGCGCACTGGTTCGCAATGACACGAAACTTGAAGGCGAAGCCGCTAAACAACAATTCATAAGATTCTCGGGATAAGCGGTGCTGAAAGAATGCGGGATGTGCGCTGGGGCGCTATTCAAAGCCCTCTGTGCGGAATCGGGCACAGAGGGCTTTGAATGGCGGCGGAATTATTCGCCGACGGCTTTGTTGGTGAGCATGGTGATCAGGAGCTTTGCGATGCTTGGTTTTCCCATGCGGGCTTCGTCGGATCTTTTGCCCCAATCGTGCAGTACGAAAAATGGGAAATACATCCAGTATTCCCGCATTTTTTATACGTTCGCTTGTGCCAAAATCTCTCGCCGAATCTCCTTGCCCCATTATGCGGTGGTGCCCTGATTGCAAATATTGGAGAAAAGATTGCAATTCCCGCAAATTGTTGGTATGATATTGATAAGATATCGTAAAAAGAGTGTGGCATTTTATGGAAATTAACGAATTGCGAAAGGCATTCACCTGCCGTGCGCCATCTTCTCCCGAGGAGCAAAAGCGCTTGTACGCATATCTGCGGCTCAATGGGGTTGAGCCCGGTGAAATCTATCAGGGGGTGGAGATGTCCTCCGCCTATGTCAATACTCACCACGATACCAGCTATTCCAACGCGATGATGAATCTGCACAGTCATCTGTTTTATGAGATCATCTGCTGTACGAATACCTGTGACGTGGAATACCTGGTTGGGACGGAGCGGTATCGGCTGCAAAAGGGGGACATCATTTTCGTAGCCCCCGGTGTATCCCACAAGGCAATCCTTCCGGAGCGTATGCCGGTGCCCTATGAACGGGATGTGCTGTGGCTGAGCGAGAAATATGCCGGACTGATGAAGGAAATGCTCCCGGCTGGGGAGCAAAACCTCCGAATGGGCACCCATCTGCTCCGAACTGCCGGGACACGGTGGGAGGCCATTCCTGAGCTGTTCCGCAGGGGCGTTCTGGAGTTTGAGAAGGGGGAGGCTGGCGCGGAATTGGCCATTGCGGGAAACGCGATGACAATTGTGGCAAGCCTGATACGGGCATCCCTGGATCCCACAACCGCGCCGCTGCGTGCGGAAAAGCCGGAGCTTCTGGATCAGGTGATGGCCTATGTCGAGGAGCATCTGGGGGAGAAGATCACCCTTGGGGATATCGCGCGGCAGTTTTTTGTCAGCGAGAGTACAGTCAGCCATATATTCCGGCAGAAAATGGGGGTAAGCTTCTACCGCTGTGTGACCCAGCGGCGGCTGATTGCGGCCAAAACCGGGATCCTGGCAGGGGAAGGGTTGGAGAATGTGAGCCGCGCCGTGGGTTTTTCGGACTATTCCTCCTTCTACCGGGCCTTCAAGCAGGAATACGGTATTTCTCCCAGGCAGTTTGAACGGATGAAGCAGATTTAAGGCTCCCGGAATACGCGGCATTGGATGCGGCGGGAGCGCGGAGAAAACGCGGGCCTGTATTTGCCGGAATCAGTGTTACCGGCAGAAAAACAGGGAGACAAATTGTTGTTTGCAGATCAGTTTTGGAAATGTCGGAATAACACTGTAGGGGAGCCATTCATGGCTCCCGGCGGTGAAATGATCCGATATCCTCCGCATTTCGGCGAAAACGTACTGCGTCACGGGAGCCATGAATGGCTCCCCTACAGTAAGAACGAAGTGCGTTTGAAATCTTAAACAACAATTTAACGTTCCGGTTGGAGAGAAGAGATGCCGGGGCGGGATTTGAGGAGAGGGTGAGTGATTTGGAGCTGAGGGTGACTGCCCGGCGGGAGGGACGGCTGTCGTCGTTTCTGTTGGGGGAGCTGCGCATGTCCGCCGGACTGATGAACAAGCTGAAATGGGGCGATGCCATCCGGGTCAACGGTGTGTGTCAGCGGACGAACTATCCCGTTAAGCCCGGAGATGTGATTACCGTGGCGATGGAAGAAGAAGTACCTGAGTATCCGGCGGAGGACGGGGAGCTTTCGATTCTGTATGAAGATGAATGGCTGCTGGCGGTGGACAAGCCTGCGGGGATGCTGATTCATCCCTCCCGGGCGAAAAATCAGGGTACGCTGGCAAATCTTGTGGCGGGATACTATCAGAAAACCGGGCAGAGGAGTGCCTTCCATCCCATGACCCGGCTGGACCGGGATACCTTTGGGGTGGTACTGCTGGCAAAGAACGCCCATGTACACACGCTGCTTCAGGGCTCCCGGTGCCGCAAAATCTACTATGCCCTTACCTGCGGGGCCCCCGGGGAGGATGAAGGGACTATTGATGCGCCCATTGCCCGCAGGGAGCTTCCCAGCCTGCTGCGGGAGGTAAGGGCCGACGGAAAGCCATCGGTGACGGAGTATCGGGTCCTCCGGCGCCGGGAAGGGATCGGTGTGCTGGAGCTGCGGCCAATCACCGGAAGAACCCATCAGCTCCGGGTGCACTGCGCTTATGAGGGATTTCCGATTCTGGGGGACCCTCAGTACGGCACAAAGGATTCCATGGAGCTGTCCCGGAAATTGGGCTTTTCCCACCAGATGCTCTGTGCGGGAATGCTGGAGCTGAGGCATCCTGTGACAGGGGAGGAGTTGGTGATTCGTTCCGGGCTGCAGGGAGCGGTTTTGGGAGGACCGGAGGCACAGAGGAACATTCGGTAGAACGGCAAAAAAGTTGTCATCCCTCAATGCGCTGCATTTGGGGGATGACAACTTTTTTGCATGGCTGCCGAAGTTCAGCGCTTGTCTGCCTCGGGAAGGCAGTGCATCTGGGTGGGACCCAGAACACGGAAGCCTTCGGCTTGGCCTTTCAGGCTCCTCAGACCGAAATCTGCCGCACGGAGCTTCAGGTAAAGGCGGATGCTGCCCGCATCGGTGCTGTCCGGGGGGAACTGGGTCAGATGACAGGAGAAAATGGCCCTCAACTGCCTCTCTACATGGCCCCGGGTGGATACAAACCGGTTGGGCCGGGCGGTCATGTAGTATGCCAACGCTTTTACGGGGGCGCTCCTGGCTCCGTAATTTGCCATGATGCCGCTGTAGGGAGCGAAACAGGCCAGATTCCGCACGGCCTGCCCCACATTGAGGTGATCCATGTGACATTCGGAAGCCACGCAGGGGTCGGGGGCGAACAGCACCTCCGGCTGCACCTGGCCGATGACTTGGGCAATGCCGGTGAGCAGCTCCTCCCGGGTGTAGAAGCCACCGTCGGAAAGATTCAGAAAGCGGACATCCGTCACACCCAGCATGGCGGCGGAGCGGATGGCTTCCTCCCGGCGCCGGATTACCAGCGCATCGCTGTGAAGGTCTGTGTTCCCATCTCCGTAGCGGCCGTCCGTGCAGATCAGGAATGTAACCTGCTTTCCCAGGGAGGTCAGCCGGGATGCGGTGGCTCCCGCGCCGATTTCAATGTCATCCGAGTGTGGGCCGACAAAGAGGTAGCGTTCAAATTCCTCCAAACGGGGAAGGGGAGCGGCGATTTTCAGGGCGATCCGGGTAAGGCTCATACGGGTTCACCTCTGCGCTCAGCCAGCTCCTTGCAAATCTGCGCGTAACGATCCTCGTCAAGGATGTAGTGCTTGCGGTAGACCAGGTAGGAGACCAGCATGAAGAGGAAGGGCACCACGGTGATGCACAGGAACAATCCACGGGTCTGCCAGGTCTGGACGGTGGACAGAACACCTTCGATGGAGGCCAGCTTTTCCGCCTCGGTGATAACACCCAGGGAGGCATCGCTTTCCAACTGGGAGATCTGGTTGGTGCAGGCGGTAACCCGGAAGATCAGGTAGGATAGTGAGGTCAGCGCCACAATCAAGGCGGACCCCAGCTTGGTCAGGAAGGGCCGCAGAGAGGCGATGATGGCCTCGTCCCGGACATCGTGGAGGTATTCGTTGTACTCTACCGTATTGATAATGGAGATCATCATAATCAGGTAGAAGCTGTACTGACCGAAGTTGGCAAACATATTAAAGAGGGTAATGGCCCAGAAGCGGACGGTGGTGGGAAGGGGCAGCAAGCCCGAGAGGACAGTCAGACCGTAGCCTGCGGCGGATATCAGAATCATTTTTCTCATCAGCGCCTTGCGGGTGATTCTGCGGCTGATGGCGGGGTAGAAGATCATCAGCACCGCCGTCGCCAGCATCCCCACAGTGTTGAAGATGGAGTAGAGGCCGCCACTGTAGCCGAAGTCCAGATAGATGTAGGTGGAAGCCAGTCCGCCCACGGCCAGACCGTTGCCGATCTGGTGAATCAGGAAGGCCAGGGCGATCCAGCGCAGCTGGTCATTCCCGGTAATGGTGGCCCAGATACGCTTGAAGCTGATGGGAGTTGCCGGCTGCTCCCGAACCGCGGGCCGTTCCCGGACACCGAACACGGTGAAACACATAAACAGAGGCGAGAGAACGCTGATAATGATGGCGATGCGGCCGTAGGCGGTCATGGAACTCCCGCCCAGGGCCATGGAGCCGGTGGTAAACATGGGAATCAGCATGGCGGCCAGGGTACCGCCGATGCCGGCGAACAAGGTGGCCCGGCTGGTAAACTGGTTGCGGGCATCCGCGTCAGAGCTGAGCGCGGCCACCATCCCCCAGTAGGAGATGTCATGCATGGTATAGGCGATGGAGTGGAGGAAGTAGGCCAGTCCAAAGAAGGCGATGAAGCTCCAGCCCTGCAGCTTTGTGTTGAAGGTGGCGATAACCACGGCGGAGGTGGACAGAATGCCGATGACCAGCCAGGGCTTGAATTTGCCGAAGCGGGTGCGGGTACGCTCGATGATATTGCCCATCACCGGGTCATTCAGGGCATCAAACACCCGGGCAGCCACCATGATGACGGTCACGGCGCTGAGCTGAGCCGCGGTCAGCTGGCGGGTGAAGAGCACATAGGTCAGCAGAAAGTTGGTGAACAGCGCATAGGTCATATCTCTGCCAACGGTACCCAGCGGGAACATCCACAGATTGATTCGGTTTCTCTTTTTTTCGTCCATGGGGAAGCCTCCGTTCCTGATGAATAAGTATATTCTACCATTTTTTCTGCGGCCTTGCAATCCTTTCCTGAGGATTTTCACGAAGGAACATGAGGCGGAAGGCAAACTGTTGTTTACAACAGTTGTTTCAAGTTCCTGTCATTGCGAACCAGCGTGCCGGCTTCAGTGGCAATCCCCCGGTTAGAGAGGAAATGTATCGACAATTGCTCTACAGGACGGGGAAACATTGCGTTTTTTTGGTGGTAATCGTTACCTGGTTCTATTCAACGGGGGGATTGCCACACAACTTAAGCGGACTGGTTCGCAATGACAGATGGCTTTAGACAGGTGCTGTAAACAACAGTTTTCCGCTCTGGTAATGAAAGCCAATGAAAGAATCCGAAAGCGGAATCCGGGAGGCGGAAATCTTTACAAAACCTTAATACGGTATCCCCCTCCCTTAACACCCTCTTTATGCCTTTTTTCGTATGATAAACGCAAATGGATGTCCCTGGGGAGGTTTTGCCATGTGGGCTGCTTTGCATAAGCGGAGACTGACATCATCACGGATTATTCTGGTTGGCTTTGCCGCGGCGATTCTGGTGGGGGCGCTGCTGCTGATGCTTCCGGTTTCCAGCAAAGCCGGGACAGTAACCCCGCTGCTGGATTGCCTGTTTACCTCCACCTCAGCGGTCTGCGTTACCGGCCTGGTGGTATATGACACGGCTACCCACTGGTCCGCCTTCGGACAGGCTGTGCTCCTGCTGCTGATCCAGATCGGAGGAATGGGTGTGGTTACGGTTGCCGTGGCGATCACCATGGCCTCGGGTAAGAAAATTTCCCTGATGCAGCGAAGCACTATGCAGGATGCCATATCCGCCCATCAGGTAGGGGGAATTGTGCGTTTTACCGGGTTTATTCTCAAGGGTATTTTCCTTTTTGAGCTGCTGGGCGCATTGGCGCTGATGACGGTTTTTGTCCCGGAATTTGGGCTGAGGGGGATCTGGCTGGCGGTGTTTCATTCCGTTTCCGCCTTCTGCAACGCGGGCTTTGACCTGATGGGGACACGGGGCCCCTTCTCCTCGCTGACGGCCTACGCGGACCACCCTATGGTGAACATCACGGTGATGGCGCTGATTGTCATTGGCGGTATCGGGTTTCTTACCTGGCAGGATATCCGGCGAAACGGGATCCATTTCCAACGCTATCGGATGCAGAGCAAGGTGATTCTGACCGTCAGCGCGGTTCTGATTGTTCTTCCGGCGGTATATTTCTTTTTCTTCGAATTTGCCCGGCTGCCGCTTCCGCAGAGATTCTGGGGTTCGCTGTTTCAGGCGGTGACACCGAGAACCGCCGGATTCAACACACTGGAGCTGACAGCCCTGAGTGAAACCGGACAGATGCTGACCTGCTTGCTGATGCTGACGGGCGGCAGTCCGGGTTCTACGGCAGGCGGTATGAAAACCACAACCCTGGCGGTGCTGGTCTCCTGTGCGGTCGCGATATTCCGCAAGCGGGAGAACGGGCGTTTTTTCGGCAGGCGTGTCGCGGATGAAACCGTAAAAAACGCGGTGACCGTGTTCCTGATGTACATTACCCTGTTTTTGGCAGGCGGGATGATTCTCAGTCGGGTGGAGAATCTGCCCCTGGTCACCTGCCTGTTTGAGAGTGCCTCGGCGGTGGGCACCGTGGGGCTGACCCTGGGCATCACCCCCTCGCTGGGGAGCATATCCAGAGTCGTGCTGATTTGTCTGATGTTTTTTGGCAGAGTGGGGGGCTTAACCCTGATTTTCGCCACCCTGCCCGCCAACAGGAATACCCTCTCCAAGCTGCCCTTGGAGAAGATTACAGTGGGATAACGGGAGGAATTACTGTGAAATCCATTTTACTGATTGGCTTGGGCCGTTTCGGAAAGCATATTGCCGTCAAGCTCAGGGAGCTGAATCATCAGGTGATGGCGGTTGACCACAAGGAGGAGCTGGTACAGGAGGTTCTGCCCTATGTCACCAATGCCCAGATCGGCGACAGCACCAATGAGGAGTTCCTGCGCTCTCTGGGTGTGGACAACTACGATGTGTGCATTGTTGCCATTGGGGATGATTTCCAGAGCTCTCTGGAGACAACCTCGCTGCTGAAGGAGCTGGGAGCCAGGATGGTGGTTTCCCGGGCCTCTACGGATGTGCAGGAAAAATTCCTGCTTCGCAACGGTGCGGATGAGGTGGTCTACCCGGAAAAGCAGCTGGCCCGATGGACGGCCATCCGGTGCAGTGCGGACCATATCCTGGACTATATTGAGATTGACAGTGACCACGCCATTTTTGAGGTGGCCATCCCCAAGGCGTGGCTGGGAAAAACCGTTGGCCAGGTGGATATCCGTAAAAAATACAATGTCAACATCCTTGCCGTGAAGACAGGGCAAAAGCTGGACTCCTTCATCACACCGGATACCTTGCTGAGCGAGGACAAAACGCTGATGGTCATGGGCAAGCTCAGGGATCTTCAGAAATGCTTCCGCAGCTGACGGTTCCGTGTTGGAGAAAGGAGGGACAGATATGTGGATTGCGCTGGCGATACTGGCTTTTCTTGCGGGACAGGTATATCTGTTCCGATGCCTGGGAAAGATGGACTCCTTTTTGGAGCGGCAGCCCGGAGAAGAGAACGCGGACAAGGAGGTTTTGTCCATTGCGTTGGAGGATCCTGCTCTGGCGGATCCTCTTGGGGAGCAGCTGGAAGGGTTTTCCGTATGCTATCCGGATGTGGATATCATGCTGGTGACATGCGCGGATGTTGCCGGGGCTGTGTACGAAGGGAGCGCGACGGTGGGATTTCTGCCGGCGGACAGACGTGGATTTCCGGGGTTAAACTGCCGTACTCTGTGCTGTGAAAACCTGCCGCGGCAGGAAATCATCTGGAAGAAGGGGACATATTGCGCCGCGGCGTATGCTTTCGCGGAATATCTTTGCGCACACGGTGTTTCGGATGGTGGAAAAGCGCGTTGATGTGTGATATGATAGCACCAAAAAAAGGAGGTGCTGTGATGGAGCATCCCAAGGAGCATATTCTCGCGTGCCTGTCCTCGGCACCGTCCAACGCGAAAATCATTCGCACGGCTGGCATGATGGCACAGGCGTTTCATTGCAGCTTTACCGCGCTGTTTGTGCAGACCCCCAATTATGAGGCCATGTCTGAGGAGGACCGGGAGCGGCTCCGCGCGAATACGAAACTGGCGGAAGCCCTGGGCGCCACGGTAGAGACAGTATTCGGTGACGATGTATCCTATCAGATTGCGGAGTACGCACGGCTTTCTGGGGTGACGAAAATTGTGATCGGCAGAAGCGCCGCGGCAAGGAGGCACCTCTGGGGAAAGCCAACTCTGACGGAAAAGCTGATTGCCATCGCACCCAATATGGATATTCATATCATTCCGGATGCCAATACGGACCCGGCCTACCGCTCCCAGAAGGCAAACCGGAAGCTTCATCCGGGCACCATTATCCGGGACTGGACGGTCTCCCTCGCGATCCTGATCCTGGCGACCATGGTGGGCTACGCGTTTTCCAAGGTGGGCTTTACCGAAGCCAACATCATCGCGATTTACCTGCTGGCGGTGCTGCTGACCTCTATGGCTACCTCCACCCGGAGCAGCTATATTCTGTCTGCGCTGGCAAGCGTCCTGGTGTTCAATTTCTTTTTCACCAGTCCCCAGCTGTCTCTGCGGGTCTACGAGGATGGGGCGCCGCTGACATTTTTGATCATGATTGTGGCGGCGCTGATCGTGGGCAGTCTGACTGACCGGCTGAAAAGCCAGGTAAAGCAGTCGGCCCGGGCGGCTTATCGGACGAACCAGCTGTTTGAAACCAACCAGATGCTCCAGAAGGCCGCCACACAGGAGGAAATATTCCAGGTGGCCCGGACCCAGCTGCGCAAGCTGGTGGGCAGAGATCTGACGGTCTGCCCCGGGGTGCGCGCCGGCGGGAAGAAGGACACCACCTCCTATCTGATCAAAACCGCTTCTCACATCTACGGCAGTGTCATCATGGATGGAGCGGAACCCCTGGAGGCCTTTGAAAACAGCGTGCTGCTGTCCATCCTGGGAGAATGCGCCCTGGCGCTGGAGAATATGAAAAACGCCAAGGAGAAGGAGGAGGCCAAGCTGCTGGCGGAGAATGAAAAGCTCCGCTCCAATCTGCTGCGAATCATCTCCCATGACCTTCGGACACCGCTGACAGCCATCTCCGGCAATGCGGGAATGCTGCTTGCCGACAGCGAGCACCTGTCCCCGGAAAACAGAAAGCAGATGTACAGCGACATTTATGATGACGCGGCATGGCTGAACAACCTGGTGGAGAATCTGCTGGCGGTTACCCGGATTGAGGGGGGCTATATGAAGCTGAACACCCAGCCTCAGCTGGTGGAGGAAATCGTGTCCGAGGCCATGCAGCACATCAGCCGAAAGAAGGCCGAGCACACTGTCACGGTTTCTCACGAGGATGATCTGCTGCTGGCCCGTTGCGATGCCAGGCTCATTGTGCAGGTGCTGATCAATCTGGTGGACAACGCCATCAAATATTCGGCCGCCGGTTCCCGCATTGCGGTTACCACAAGGGCGGAGAAAGGCTGGGCTGTTTTTTCCGTGGCGGATGACGGCCCCGGTATTTCCGACGAGGAAAAGAGCAAGATTTTTCAGATGTTTTATACGGGCAGCAATCCCATCGCGGACAGCCGCCGCAGCCTGGGACTGGGGCTGAGCCTGTGCAAGTCCATTGTCACTGCCCACGGCGGCGATATTCGGGTTGCCGACAACGTCCCTCAGGGCACGGTCTTTACCTTTACGATCCCGGCAGGGGAGGTGGAACTCCATGAATAAACCGCTGATTTTGGTGGTTGAGGATGACGGAACCGTCCGAAATCTGATTACCACCACTCTGAAATCCAATGATTACCGGTTCCTCACCGCGCCGGACGGGGAATCTGCCATTGGTGCAGCCTCCACCCGGCAGCCGGACATTGTGCTGCTGGACCTGGGGCTGCCGGATATGGACGGGGTGGAGGTGATTTCCCGCATCCGCTCCTGGTCGCAGATGCCGATTATTGTCATCAGCGCCCGAAGCGAGGATGCCGACAAGATTTCCGCTCTGGACGCGGGGGCGGATGATTACCTGACAAAGCCTTTTTCCGTGGCGGAGCTGCTGGCCCGTCTCCGGGTTACCCAGCGGCGGTTGGCCGCGTTGGAGAGCAAAAACGGTGAATCCGTATTCCGCAACGGAAGCCTGACCATCGATTACGGGGCGGGCTGCGCGTATATGAACGATGTGCCGCTGAAGCTGACCCCCACGGAGTACAAGCTCCTGTGCCTGCTGGCGAAGGATGTGGGCAAGGTGCTGACCCACACCTATCTGACCGACAAGATCTGGGGAAGCTCCTGGGAAAGCGACATGGCATCCCTGCGGGTGCACATGGCAACCCTGCGGAAGAAAATAGAGACGGATCCGGACACCCAGTATATCCAGACCCATATCGGCATCGGATACCGGATGCTGAAAATTTGAAAGCAATCCAGGAAACGGAGGACGACTGAATGAAAAAACTGTTCCTGATCGGAGGAACCATGGGCGTGGGAAAGACTGCCGTTTCTCAGGAGCTGAAGCGGATACTGCCCCACGCGGCGTTTCTGGATGGGGACTGGTGTTGGGATATGGACCCGTTTGTGGTGAACGAGGAAACCAAGGCCATGGTTATGGAGAATATATGCTTTTGCTTAAGCGGTTTTCTGAAGTGCTCTGCCTATGAAAATATTGTTTTCTGCTGGGTCATGCATGAGCAGTCCATTCTTGATGGCATTCTCTCCCGGCTGGAACTGGGAGGATGCGCGGTGGCGGCGATTTCCCTGGTCTGTTCGGAGGAAGTGCTTCGAAGCCGCCTGCAAAAAGACATTGACGAGGGAATCCGTAAGCCGGATGTGGTGGAACGGAGCACTGCAAGGCTTTCTCTGTACGAAGGCCTGCATACGATTCGGTTGGACACCGGAAGTATGGATGCCAGAGCCGTCGCGGAGCAGATCGCGGGGTTGGATGACAGCCTTTTCGACCGGCCGGAAGCATTGTGCCGATTCTGTGAACAAACATCGGATACTTTGTGAACATTAGCACTCTGACCTTGACAGTGCCAAAAATGGTGGTATAGTGTAGGTGTTCCTTGAGAGAGGAGCAAAAAGGTAACAAAAGTTCGCCTACGCCCGACATTCCGTCAGACGCCCACGAAAAGATTGAATGGAGGAATGACTTATGTTGCCCAGCATTTTTGGTGAGAACCTGTTCGATGATTTCTTTGCGGATCCCTTTGGCATGATGGTACCTGCCCGTGGGAATGATTCCCTCTACGGCAAGCACGCCAGAAATCTGATGAAGACCGATGTCCGGGAGTTCAATAACTCCTATGAGCTGGATGTGGATCTTCCCGGCTTCAGGAAGGATGAGATCACCGTGGACCTGAAGAATGGATACCTGACCATCGGAGCCTCCAAGGGCCTGGATCGGGATCAGCAGGACGAAAACGGCAAGTATATCCGCAGAGAGCGCTACGCCGGTGTTTGCAGCCGGAGCTTCTACGTGGGCGGCAATATCCGTCCCGAGGATATCAGCGCGAAGTATGAGGACGGCATTCTGAAGCTGTCCGTTCCCAAGGCGGCGCAGAAGGAGCTGCCCGAGAGCACTGCCATCACCATCGCATAACGCTCCCCCAAGCCGGGGGCTGCGGCCAGGAAAAGCACGCCCCATTTGCCCGGGAGAGATCCCCAAGGCAGATGGGGCGTTTTTCCTGCCAATTCCTTGCGGAGAGATCGTATGCAAATTGTTGTTTACAACAGTTATTTCAAGTTCCTGTCATTGCGAACCAGCGCGCTGGCTTCAGTGGCAATCCCCCGGTTAGAGAGGAAATGTATCGACAATTGCCCTACAGAACGGGGAAACATTGCGTTTTTTGGTGGTAATCGTTAGCTGGTTCTATTCAACGGGGGGATTGCCACACCACTTAAGCGGACTGGTTCGCAATGACAGAGGGCTTTAGACAGGTGCTGTAAACAAGAACTTGTCGGAGAGAAGGGGAAAACAGGAAAAAGCGAATTGACAGGGAGGGGCGGGTGTGGTAGGATATGCGGGAAAAGTTACCTTTGGCTAACATAAGGAGGAGAAAGAGAAATGATCTGGAGCATAATCGGAATTACAGCTCTGGCCGGTATGGGAGGGACAGGCTTGGGCGGACTGGTTTCCTGCCTGTTCCGCAAGGATTCCAGCAAGACAGTCAGCCTGCTGCTGTCCTATGCCGCGGGAGTCATGACCGCTGTGGTGTGTTTTGATCTGCTGACCGAGGCGCTGAATCCGGATGATGTGAACAACGATGTGGGCCTGGTTGTAATGGGAGTGTTGATGGGGTATGTGATTATCGCGCTTCTCAATGCCTGGATTGACCATAAAACCAACCACGAAGTGGCGCATATTGATGAGAATCATCCGAGGACCGCCGACTCCCTGGAGGAACTGACCCATGCCAACCATCTGCAGGAGCACCGGGAGGGACGTCAACCCCGCAGCGGATTGTTTCTGGCGGGACTGGTGATGGCCGCGGCCATTGCGCTGCACAATGTCCCTGAGGGAATGGTCATCGGTGCCTCCTTTGCCCGCAGCGCGAAGGAAATGCTTCTGAACCGGGGCGGTCTGACCATGGCCATTGTCATCGGTCTGCACAATGTCCCGGAGGGAATGGCCGTTGCCGTCCCCTTGATTTCCGGCGGAATGCCCAAATGGCGTTCGGTGCTGGTGACGGCACTGACAGGATTCCCCACAATTCTGGGCGCGGTTTTGGGGTTCGCCGTGGGTGCGATGGGCGCGACCGCTCTGGCGCTGTCGCTGAGCTTTGCCTCCGGTGCCATGCTGTATGTGGTGTTCGGGGAATTGCTCCCGGAGTCCATTCTTATGTGGCGCTCCAAGCTGCCGGCTACGGCAACTATTTTCGGGATGCTGACTGGATTGATTATCATCTACCTGTGAGCATTCCTTATTGGCGGTGATTGTCTTGCGCAAACAAACGGAGGTTGTGGCGGCTCTGATTTGGGATGGGGACAGATTCCTGATTTGTCAGCGGCCCGGGAACAAAGCCAGAGCGATGCAGTGGGAATTCGTTGGCGGTAAGGTGGAGCCGGGGGAAACCGGGGAACAGGCCCTGATCCGGGAATGCCGGGAGGAATTGGGGGTTACCTTGTCCGTCGGGATGCCGTTTATGGAGGTCGTCCACGCCTACCCGGATATTACCATCCATCTGACGGTTTTCAATGCTTGCATTGTAGATGGGACACCGCAGAAGCTGGAGCACAACGACCTGCGGTGGGTGCTGCCTGGTGAAACAGCTGCCTTTGATTTCTGCCCCGCGGATCGGGTGATCCTGGAGAAAATTGTTCGGGAGCGTTCATAGAAGGGAACTGAGTTCGTTTTTCCAATATACACATTGGCACAGTTATGCTGTGCGGCAAATTGTTGTTTGAAGGTTTCAAACGCAATTCGATCTTACTGTAGGGGAGCCATTCATGGCTCCCGTGGGGCAGTACGTTTTCGCCGAAATGCTGGGGATATCGGAACATTTCACCGCCGGGAGCCATAAATGGCTCCCCTACAGTGTTATTCCGACATTATTTAAAACTGATCTACAAACACCAATTTGCCTTCAATTTGGCGGGGAATGCGTTTGGGCAATGCCGGAAACAGGGGGCGTATCCGGCCCGCGTACGGGGAGAGCCTTTTTCAGAAAACCTCTTGTCAACAGGCGCTTTCTCTGCTATAATCAAAACATCTGATATAGATTGGAGTTGAAAGGATGCGCAATACTTCTTGCTGATCGATGGGGCAGATGCCGGAAGCGGCTTATTTGGCCGCTGGTTTTGTTATGCCCTGATGCAGGAAGGTGTGCGCCGATTCAACCGACATAGTGCCGCTGCGCCCTGAGGGGAGCAGGGGACTTGCGTTGGCTGCGGGATGCTTTCCTGCGGCCATTTTTTTCTGGGGAACCTCTGAACAAATCACCTTCGGCTGGGCGGCGGATCTTGCCGGTTTATTCAGAGCTTCCCATATTTTGGGAGGGCACTATGTCTTTGATTCAAGTATCCAATTTAACCTTTGCCTATGACGGCAGCTACGAAAACATTTTTGAGAATGTCAGCTTTCAGATTGATACCAACTGGCGTTTGGGCTTTACCGGCAGGAACGGACGGGGTAAGACCACCTTTTTGAACCTGCTTCTGGGGAGGTACGCGTATCAGGGGCGTATTTCCGCATCGGTACGGTTTTCCTATTTCCCGTATCCCGTGTCGGACGGGAGGGTGCTTGCCATAGATGCGGTGGAAGCCATGAATCCGGACTATGAATACTGGCGGGTGCAGCGGGAAATGGACAAGCTGCAGCTGGATGACGAGGTGCTGTACCGTCCCTACGGCACCCTGAGCAACGGAGAGCAGACGAAGCTACAGCTGGCGGTACTGTTTTCCAGGGAGAATCACTTCCTGCTCATTGATGAGCCCACAAACCATCTGGATATCCGGGGACGGGAGCTGGTGAGCCGGTATTTGAATTCCAAAAAGGGATTCATTCTGGTGTCCCACGACCGGGCCTTCCTGGATGGGTGCGTGGACCACATTCTGTCCATCAACAAGTCGGACATCCAGGTCTGCAAGGGGGATTTCTCCACCTGGATGGCCAATAAGCAGCGGCAGGATGATTTTGAACGGGCGGAGAATGAAAAGCTGAAGAAGGAGATTTCCAGATTGGAGGAAACCGCCCGGGAAAAGGCCCGGTGGGCGGACAGTGCGGAGAGACAGAAATTCGGTGTGAATCCGCTGAAGGTGGATAAGCCAAAAAACTACAGACCCTATCAGGGTGCGAAAGCGGCCAAAGCCATGGCACGCGCCAAAGCCATCCAGCAGCGGCAGGATGCTGCCATAGAGGAAAAGTCCGGGCTGCTGAAAAACATCGAGCGCTGTGATACACTGAAAATCTTCCAGACCCCGTTTCATGCCAAGCAGTTGGCAGAGCTGAAGGATGTTTCCGTTGCCTATGGCCCGGAACCGGTCTGCGAGCATATCAGCTTCTCCATCCGGCAGGGGGACAGGATTGCCTTACAGGGAGCAAACGGCTCCGGCAAGAGCAGCATTCTCAAGCTGATCTGCGGGCAGGAGATTCCTTATACGGGGGAATTCCGGCGGGGCAACGGTCTGAAAATTTCTTATGTCAGTCAGGACACCGATCATCTGCGGGGAAGCCTGTCGGATTTCGCCCGGGACAGCGGGATTGACGAAAGTCTGTTTCTTGCCATGCTGGCAAAGCTGGATGTTCCGAAGGCGCAGATGGAGAAGGATATGTCATCCCTAAGCGCCGGGCAGAAGAAAAAGGTGCTGCTGGCGAAATCCATCTGTGAACCGGCGCATCTGCACATCTGGGACGAGCCCATGAACTATA